>JAFIGE010000046.1 GCA_020831585.1 Opitutales bacterium
CTTTATGGCGAATCACTTTCACATCTTCGTGCGGCTGGATCCGAAGGAGACGGAAGACCTGGACGATGCGGGTCTGGTGGCGCGCTTTCGGGCGCTGTATGGTGGGACGCGTTGTGCTTCGCTGGGGTTGGATGCAGATGATCTGGAGGTCATTCTGAAGAATGATGGGGAATCCGCTGAGGGGATTCGTCGACGCCTGAAGGCGCGGATGGGGGATGTGTCGGTCTTCATGCGGGAGGTGAAGACGCGCTTTACTTTGTGGTATAATCAGAAGCACGGGACGGTGGGGACTTTCTGGGCGGAGCGTTTCCGCAGTGTAATCGTGGAGGCGGATACGGAGGCGCAAAGGATGGTGGCGGCTTACATCGATTTGAACCCGGTGCGGGCGGGGCTGGTGGAGGACGCGGGCGACTATGGTTTCAGCGGGTTCGGAGAGGCGTGCGCGGGTGGCTCGGCGGCTCGGCGGGGGATCGCCCGAATTGAGGGCAAGATGACTTGGACGACCCAATGGCACGAGCGCTACCGGACACGGTTGTGCAGCCGGATGGGTCCGGGAATGCGGCCTCTTCGGAGAGACCAGAGGAGCGAGGCAGCCGGTGCAACGAAGCAGAAAGCGATGCCTGGAGCGGGTCTGGCGGAAACGGAAGGATCCAGGCTTCTCTCCAAGATCCGCGCTTTCAGTGAGAGCTGGGTGGTGGGGTCGGTTGCGTGGGTGGAGAGCTTCTGTGCGGCCAATGGCTGGCTGGGCTTTCGAAGGGGAAGGAAGCCCCAACCGCTCCTGGAGGACGACGGTGCCGACTTCGCGTCGGTCGCGACCGTGGTGAAACGCCGATGAAAGAGGTGAAAACCTTTGAGATTACACCCTGTTTTCACCGGGGTCGATTTGTCTTGTTCTTCCGGTCGGGTTTTGAATCATTGCATCTTCCCCTGAATTCTACAATTCCTCATTATGAAGATCCCCTGTTCTGATTTGCCGCGCTTGCCTGTATCCAATTTTCTTGCTTGCGCAGGCTTGTTTTTCTCCGGCTTGGCCTTATCCAGCGCCTCCGTTCTTGACTGGAATCCCTCCGGTGGCGGCACCCCCCTCGGCGGAGCGGGTGCCTGGAATTTGTCCAACACCTTCTGGTGGGACGGCTCGGCCAATGTCCAATGGCTCAACGACGGCAGCGCGACCGCGCGGCTAACGGGCAGCAGCGGGACCGTCAACGTTCAGGGCAGCATGTCGGTGGCGGGCCTCGATCTCGTGCCGGGCGGCCCCATTGTCTACATCGACCAGAGCAATCTCGGGAATGCATGGCGCATTGAGTCCACCGGCGACATCACCGGCGGGGGCACCATTCGCTTCCACAGCAACGCGCTTAGCGGCGGCGTTCGCTACAGCGACACGCTCATGGATGTCGGCCTTCGCTTCACCGGTGGCGCGCCCATTGCCGTCGATGCCGACTTTCGCGGCCTGAACCTGAACAGCTCGTCGATCATCACGGTGCGGGGTGCGGGCACGAAGGTCACCTACAACGGATTTTGGGAAGGCGATGGTGGCAATATGTTTGCCCACGTTTTCCTGCGCGAGGGCGGGCATTTTGTGATCGGCGAAGATGCGCACCTCGACTTTGTCAATAATGCCTACTTCACCCGCCAGCTCTGGGTCTCCGGTGATGGCGCGGGGGCAATTGAGTTTGCCGAGGGTTTTGTCGCCGATCTCACGCAGGGCGGCACGGTGCCCGATGGCTTGGGATCTATTCGGCTGAACAACGCCACCGTCATCACGAACCACACGCAAAACATCCCCGTCAACTTCCGCCCTCGTCCGGGAGACGTGCCCCAGACCAACGGCCACTTTGTTTTCGAGACCAACCCCGGCTCGCGCTGGATTGTGCAAACCAACCCGCAGTCCTACGCCGGTGGCGTTTGGATCCGCGCCGACGGCACGATTGAAACCCGCGAGGATCTCACTCACACGGGCGTTCGCGAGGATGACACTACCTCCAGTTTCCCTTATCGTGCGGGCAATGCCTTCCAGACCAACGTTGATAACCTAACGATTACAAAAGAAGGTCCGGCCAGCCTTATCCTCGAAGGCGAGCAGGCTTACCGCCCCGGCACGGTGATCCGAGTCAACGAGGGAACCGTCGTCTTTGCGAGCGATCCCGCCGCCGGCACCTTCCACAACGGCATCAGCCAGGCCGTTGCCGGGGCCGGACCCGATCTCAATGTCGAAGTCCGCTGGACCAATCGCACGGGGGTCTCGTTGCCGTATTCAAACTTCAATGCGGGCCGCGCCGAGTTCACCGCGCCCTTCGCGCACCTCAACTCCATTGATAACTTCGAGGGCTACGTCGTCATCGCCGGCGAGGTCTTGCTGGAAGGCGCCTTCACGCAGAACCACCAGGAGTTTATCGGGAGCACCGCCCGCCCCAACCGCATCCTCAGCCCGGAAGCGGGCTACCTTGTTTTCCGCCTTGGTGCGCAGGAGACCGTGGCGCTCGATGTCAGCGGCACAGCTACCCTCGGCGGCTTTCTCCAAATCGAGCGCGAAGAAGGCTTCCGTCCGGCACCGGGCACGCAGTTCGACATTATCCTTTACGGCAGCCGCAGCGGTCAGTTTGCCGCCCTCAACGATTTCTCCGACCTCGGTGTGGTCGTCGAATACCTCTCCGACCGGGTCCGCCTGACAACGACCCGCGAGGCCGGGCGTACGGGCGTGGTCGTGGATGAAGACTTCACCACCGGCCAGTTTAATAATCCGGATTGGCGCCTTCTCAACAACCCGTCGCAAGTCGGCTTTTTCGCCCCGTCGATCGATCGCCCGGGCATTCCCCAGGCCCTCGTCCATCGTGTCGACCACCCCACCTTCACCTGGGGTGTAGCTTTTCTCGATACGCCCACCTTCCGCATCGGAGAGGATGAAGTGCTGGTGCAGAAGATGACGACTTTCTCAGATGTGGCCCGGGGCAACGCGCAGTATTACAAGATCGAAATCGCCGCTCTTCACGCGGATACGCACGCTCCCTTCGGCCATAACCGCAGCGCAGAGTTGAGCCGCAACTACTCCACCCAGGCGGGCAACCAATGGCAGATCTTCCCCAGCCTTTACAACGATGACGTCACCCGCGTGCCCTTCGCGCACCATTCCGGGGGGTCGACGTCCTCGACCCTCCTCAACGCGGACAATTCCATGCTCATTTTCCGTCCGATCGGCGACGGTTCCACAACCCGCGTGGAGGCGCTTGGGGCCAATCAGATCAATCCCAACCTGACCATTCCTTTCCCTCTCGAACACTGGAACACCCTTCAGATTTCCATGCCGCGCCAATGGGCTGGCACAGACAACGTGCTCGCCACCGGGGCGACGCGCGCGAACGCCCAAATGGGTATGTCCTTCGTACACGTTGGCGTCACCCACCGCACCGATGCCACCGTGGACTACGTGACCGACGCGGCGGACTTTATCGTCTGGAACAGTTTCCGTGGCCAGACCGGCACCCATCTACAAACAGGCGACTTCACGAACGACGGCACCACGGGCATGGCCGATCTCGCCCTCCTCGCGCAACATCTCGGCACTGTCCATGATCCGGATTTCCGCCGCTCCCTGCGTTATGAGACGCTCACCCTGCCCGGCACGGGTACGCCCCCGGAGTTCGTTTACGATAGCAGCACCGGGCACCTGACCCTTTTCCCCAACGGGAGCGCGATCTCCGCCTGGCAGATTCCCGGCCCCGCAGCCGACGTGGCCCTCACGCCTCTCTCCGGTGATTGGTGGACGGATTATGTGGCCGGCCAACAGCAATGGGTCGACCTCGATCTCGACGGCGTTTCGGGCTCCGTCCTCATTGGCTTCTACCCGACCGGTCTCACCGCGGATGATTTTGGTGATGTGTTTTTTGGATACGCCTCGGGTGGGGGTGATTATGTGCCTGTCACCATTGAAGGCCCGTCGCCTGCGGTGACTGTTCTCCTTGACGACAATTTTTCGGATCTGAGCAACTGGCAGGATTTGAGCACTGCTGTGAACTGGACCGGTTCGCCGCCCTCGGGTTCGGTTTTCCGTATCACCGACGGGGTTCTCAATCTCAACGATGAGGCCCGCACAGCGAATATGTGGAACAACCCCGGGGGCATTCGGAGTTTTTCAGCAATTGATTATCAGTTCCCGTCGTCGGTCACCCGCCCGAACAATACGATTACGGTCGAATTCCGGCTGCGCTGGGCCTCACTCTCCGCGACCGGTGAAAACTCCCGCGTCGCCTTCATGCTCTTGCACGACTATCCGGAGGGTGGTTTGGATCTCACTCCGGAGGCCCGCGTGATGGACTTTTCCCAACAATGGTGGGCACGTCCGGCCTATCAAGTGCGCATCCGCGGCGGGTTCAATCCACCGGATGCCGCCTCCTACTTCATGTATGGGGGAGGACGGGATATCGAAGGTGAGTTTGAGACGGCGGGTAACCCGGCCTTCTGGCTCCCCGGATTTGTCAGTGGGGCGGGCGGGGTGGTGCCGGGCACAAGTCCAAGTTTCAACTTTCCGCTCAACGGCTGGTGGATGAGTACGACCGCACCGGCTTCGACGACCTTCAAGCGCTATCGCTACGTTGTCTTGCCCGAGTCGCAACAACTGTGGGTGAACCACAATGACGACGGCGAGACTTGGGTGCTCGATATGGAAATGCCGCTGCCCTTCGAGGAGGATGCGCCGACCGATCCCGCGCCCCCGCTCTACCGCTATTTTGACCAGATCGAGGGTCTGCGGATTTACTTCCGTGGTTCCGGTGCGGGCGCTTCCGCGCCGAATGCCTTCCTCGATTACGTGACGATCACGGTGGAGGGCGATTACGTACTCCCCGAGCCGCCCGCCGATCTTTATGCAGCGTGGGGGAATCGTTGGTTTGGCGCGGATTTTGGTGATCCGGCCACCGAGGCCACGCTTTGGGGTCCGGATGCGAATCCAGCGAATGATGGGATTTCCAATGCGCTCAAGGCCTTCCTGGGTCTCTCGCCTTTGGAGCGGATGCCAGCGGGCTTCCTCGAGATGGTGCGGGCACCGGATGGATCGGGCCTTTTTGATTTCTCCATCAACGCGGACTTGGCCTCGGCGGCTTGGCGAATCGAAACCTCAGGGGACCTCTCGCCGGGATCTTGGACACCCGCGCCGTCGGGATGGCTCCAGATTCTCGAAAGTCACGTTGACCGGACGGATTACCGCGCGACCGTGCCCACTTCCGCCGGCTCGGTCTTTGTGCGGCTCCGTTTTGATCCTTGAAGATTGAACGTTCGCTTGGTGCATCGAATGTCGCCGCTGCCGTAGCCGGGCTGTCTTCAGCGCCCCGGTTGCGGTGGCGGGGGATGTTTGGTTTGGCGAAGATTTCCGGCGCCGGGGAAAGCGATCTCTGAGCGTTGACGGCTCTCCCTTGCGATGTCGGGGGATCGACCCCGCCGGCTGCTTTTTGCGTTCTGAAATTTGGTTCATCGCCAAAAATTCTCATTGCCAACCCTGTTTCCGATGGGCGCACCATGCCGGATGCTGCGAATTCCCGCTTGCGGGATGGGCTCGGATCTTCCGAACTGGGTGTATGCGGGAGTGGCTCAATGAAGTCGGGGCATTTTTCGGGGGACAGCCGATTCTCCTGCTCTTTGCGGTCATCGCATTGGGCTTTTTGCTGGGAGAGGTGCGCTTTCCGGGCGGCTTTCGCTTCGGGGTCGCGGCGGTGCTCTTCGTGGGGCTGGGCGTTGGCTTCATCTGGCCCACAATTGCCTTCCCCGCCGCCTTTGCCCCGCTTGGCCTGGCTCTCTTCGTTTATTGCCTCGGCTTGCAGGCGGGGCCGGGCTTCCTCCGGAGCTTCCGGCGGGATGGCCTACGGCTGACCTTGTGTTGCCTCTTCGCCCTGTTCGTCATTGTCGCGGGCTGTGGCGTGCTCTACTTTTATCTGGGTGCATCGCCCGCTCTTGTGGCGGGTATGTTTGCGGGTATTTCCACAAATACAGCGGCTCTTGGGGCGGCGGGGGATGCGGCCGCGATCCTCGGTGCGGATGCGGCGGCAGCCAACCCGATTGTGCTGGGTTACGCTCTCCATTATCCGGTGGGGATCATTTTTTCCCTGCTCTTTATTCATTTCCTCGCACCGAAAAGAGGGGAGGGGGAGGTGTCTCCATCCGTTGAACCTCCCACCCCTCCGGCCGCTCCGCAGACCTTCGATGTGATGAAAACGCGGACGCCCGCTGAGCCCTGGACGGGAGCCACGCTGGCTGCGGCCACGGGTTTGGTGCTTTCGCGGTTTCGGTCGTCTGAGGGCCTGATCGATTTTATTCATCCCGAGACGGTGCTACCGCCGGGGTGTAGCTTGGTCGCGATTGGAACGCCTCCGCAATTGGCGCGCTTGGAATCGCTGGTCGGGCCGGTCAGCGGGGATTCTCTGCAAATGCACTGGGAGGGTTTTGAGAAGCGCCGCTTCTTTGTTTCGCGGAAGGACCTCGTGGGCATTCCCTTGCGTGAGCTGCGGTTGGATGCACGGGGAATTGTCATCAGCCGGTTGAGGCGCGGGGATGTGGAGATCAGTGTCGACGGGTCGACGCGTTTGCAACTGGGTGACCGCGTGCGTGCGGTCTTTCGCTCGGGGGAGGAAGGGGCGGTGGCGCGCTTGTTCGGGGACTCCATCACCGTTTCCTCCGAGACAGGCTATCTGAGTTTTGTGGTGGGGATCATAGCCGGTTTGCTTCTTGGGGTCATTCCGGTGCCAGTGCCGTTCCTGGAGAGTCCCCTGCGTTTGGGTGTGGCTGGGGGGGCGCTGGTGGCAGGTCTGGTGCTGGGGGCGCGGGGGCGCACGGGTCCCTTGGTTTGGCACTTGCCGATCACGGTCAATCTGACGCTGAGGCAGACCGGTTTACTTTTCTTCCTGGCTGGTGCGGGCCTGCAGGCGGGCGCGGGACTCGAATCGGCCTTGCCCGAGGCGGATGCGGTTCTATTTGCGGCGGGTGTGGGGATTCTCGTCATTTCCCAAGTAGTTTTTGTGGGGCTGGCGTTTTGGTTGTTGCCTCGGCAAACCGGGGCGCTGCTCGGTGGGCTGGCGGCTCTGCAGACTCAGCCGGGCGCTCTCGTCTTTGCCGTTTCTCGTGCCCCCGCCAACGAGGTGAACTCTGCGTACGCCGCTGTTTACCCCCTTTGTCTTATTCTGAAAATCATCATCGCTCAGCTTCTCATTCTTCCGCTGGCCACGTGATAGCGGGCCTGGTGGTTTAATTCACGGGTCGGAAGGGACCACCGGCTTGGCACAGGTGGCTGATCCAAGCGGCGCTGCCAATGGCCCCCTTCTTGCCCCGATAGCCTTCTGCCGCCGGATCTTCTTCGACGACGGGTGGCTGGTCGCTTAGGGTGTCAGGATGGTTTTTTTGGTTCGCCGCCCGTTCAATTTGCAGGCGTTTTACGATACGTTCCACATGTGCGGCGTATTCCGAGAAAATCTCTTCGGAAGGTCGGGTGGAACCGGTCCGTCCTCTTCGTCGGCGCATGAGCCAGCCGTAAGCCGATCGCGCCCGCCGGTTGCCCATGGTCGCTTCTCCGAGACCGCAAAACCGATAGCTGGTTGGTTCTTCGGCCAATCCAGCCTTCACGGCGTTGAGATCAATGTATGCGGCCACGGTCCGCAGAGCCTCGGAGCCTGGTTCAACAAGCACGCTGCGAAAACGTTCCGCCCAGAAGGTGCCGACTGTTTGGTAATTCCGGTTGTACCAGAAAGTGAAGCGGGTCTTCAGTTCCCGCATGAACACGGATACATCACCCATGCGTGCTTTGAGGCGTTCCCTTACTCTCGTCGCGCGCTCTCCGCCGTGTTCCAGCAAAGCCTCCAGCCCCTCCGTGTCGGCCCCGATTGAAGGCGAGCGTTTGCTGCCGTAAAGAGTCCGGAACCGCCGAACCAGCTCGTCGTCTGCAACATGCTCATAGGCCCGTTTCGGATCGATGTGCAGGAGTATATGAAAGTGGTTTTTCAGAAAGCAGAACGTGATCACATCCAAACCAGCAAATTCCGCCTGCGTTCTTAGAATCCGCCGCATTTCCTCCATCCCCCGGTCATCGATCAAAAACCGCTTTTGCACCACCCGCGACATCACATGCACACACGCCTCTTCATCAGGCATCGGTCTCTTTGTGTATTTTGGCATGTATGCATCTTTGCTATAGTTTTTCCGAAGTCGATAAAAAAATTCAGAAACATGCACCCGATTTGGATCGGCATGGGTTTCGCTGTGGCGGAGGGATGGATGCTAGGGTGGATTTTGGATGGGTGAGACGTTCGGGGGTTACCTTGGCGGGAGGGCTTTGGTTGACGCAGTTTGCGCTGACGACGCAGGCGTTGGTGGTGGTGGCTTGGATGCCCTGGTTGGCAGAGGATTTGGGGGTTTCCTTTTCGGTGGGGGCAGGGATTGTTTCGCTGTATGCGGTGATCCTGGCGGTGGGGGCGTTGGTAGGGGGCGTACTGAATGACTTCGCTGGACCGCGCCGGGTGGTGAGCGTGGGGGTGGTGGTGGCCGGAGGGGGGCTCGCCTTGCATCCGTTCGTGGGATGCTTTGAGAGCTTCGTGGCTGTGCGGGTGCTTACGGGTTGCGGCCATGCCCTCGTGGGCGGGGGACTGCTCGCTTTGATGTCGCGCCGTTTTCGGCTGTCGGGCGGGCGGACCTTCGGTTGGATTATGAGCGGGGGTGGCGCCGGCCAAACCTTTGGGGTCGCCTGCGGCCTGCTTCTAGCGAACCGAGGGGCGGGTTGGATGGTTTTCGCTGTTTGCGGCGGCCTTCTGGGAATTGCCTTTCTGCGTCTCTTTTTCGACGTTTGGGTTGATCGGCGGAAGCCTTCGCCGGGGGGCATTCGTGGGTGGCTTGGACAAATGCGCGAAAGCTTGCGAGGCGTTGGGGGCTTTTCATTCGCTTGGCAGGGATCAGTTGCTCAGTTTCTCATGTATGCGGGCAGCGCGCTGCTTGTGGTTTTTTTTCCCGCCTGGTGGACGCTGTCGGCAGGGCTGGGGGCGGGTGGATTGGCCATTGTCCTTTTCATGGGCGGCTTCATTCAGATGCTTTGCACTGCCGGGGGCGGGGCTCTGGCCGCGCGTTTCCGGGCTACTGAAGTGGTGCGTGTGTCGCTCTGGGTGAGCGGGGTGCTTCTGCTTTTGGGAAGCGTCTTTCAATGGTTCCCCTTTATGTGGATGACGAGTATCTACCTCCTCGGGGTGGCCACGATGTCCTTGCGCCTCAGTCCGGTTCAGGTGGTGGTGAGTGGGGCGGTTCCGCGAAGGGACGCGGGTTCGTGGCTGGGATTGCAGGCGGCCATGGGGCAAGCTGGGCGAGCGGGCGGAAGCGCCCTGGGTGCCCTCATGTTTGCGCCTGGAGGGATGCCGGTGATCGCGATCACCGGTGCCTTGGCGTTTCTCTTGTCGGAACATGCCTTCTCCAAGGCCTACGGTCGATAGCGGCTCCCGAGAGAGAGAAAGATGACTTAAGGGAAACAAATACGAAAAAGTAGACAGCCTTGGCACATGCGGTGCTGAACTGAAGATGTCCAGTAAACAGTCCAAACCGCAGGCCAAGGCTGTGATCATACTTAGAGCCCTTTGTTGTCTTTACTTCAATTAAAAAAGCAGACATCCGTAAAAGATGTCTGCTTTTTGTTGCTGCTCAAATAGATACGCTGTTTTCAGGGCTTCTTCGGCGCATGAGCAATGAGCCAGCGGCCTTGCCGACCAGGTGCATGGTCCAATCTCAAGTTTGCTGAGAGGCGTGCCACTCGCGCAAGGCACGTTCATAGACCCGCATTTCCTGCGGGAGGCCGATGCTGATGCGTACCCATTCATCGTAAGGAGGAAAGGGCCGCCCGACAAAGAGCCGACGATCGCGCATGTAGTCCTGAAACTCCCGTATCGGTGTTCCGGTAGAATGAAAGATGAAGTTGCCGAAGGACGGGATGTAGGGGAGCCCCAGCTCGTCGAGGAGTGCCCCCAGGGCCGCCCGGCCGTCGCGAATACTGCGGCGGCTAAACAGGTGGAAGGCGGTGTCGCGCAGGCTTTCCCGGGCGCAAGCAACGCCGAGAAAGTTTAGACCCGACAAGCGGTGCCGTTCGAGGCGCTGGAGAATGGATGGAGGCCCGATGAGGTAACCGATGCGGTGACCGGCCAGTGCATGAAGTTTGGAGAACGACCGGCAGATCAGGACCGACAGACCCTCCCGCACGAGCCCGACCTGCGTCTGTTCGGAAAAATCGTCGAGGAGGTCCAGGTAAACCTCGTCCAAGACCACCGGCACGCGCGGGGCCACTTCCCGGCAAAAAGCCTCGATCTCGGCGGGTGTGCGCATCGTGCCGGAGGGCGTGTCGGGGTTACATATGTAGACGAGGGCGGTGTGGTCGTTCACGGCGGCCTTCATCGCCGCGAGGTCGTGTTGCATGGCGGGTTTCGTTGCCGCCACCCATCGGATTTTCGCACCCCTGCGCTCCGCATGATCCATTAGTTGAAGGTAGGTGGGTTGTGTAGCCACAATCTCCACGCCGGGTTTCCCGTATTCCACCCCGAGAAAGCCGAGCACCTCATCACCGCCATTTCCGATGAGGATGTGATCGGGCGGCACACCCTCGGCGGCGGCAATCTCATCGCGCAGAATATTTGTTTCGCGAAAAGGATAGCGACTGCTGTTGGCGGCTTCGCGCATGAGGGTCATAGTAACCCGACGGGATGGCCCAAAGGGGTTTTCATTGCCCGCAAGATTGATGAACGAGAGCTCCGGATAGCGCGCTTGTGCGGACGTGTCGACAAGGGGAGTAGAGCCGGTGGCATCCTGCGCTCTGGCCGTGCCCAAGCCGAGCAGCCCGGACCCGGCAAACAGGCCGAGTGAGCGGAGAGCCGTTCTTCGGGAGATGTTCGGCAGGTGGGGGAGGGCGGGGGTGGACGTTTTTTCAGGCATGGGGTCTGGGATCTGGATAAAAAAAGAGCGGTGCCTGGAAGCACCGCTCTTTGGAAAATATAAATCGGCGATGGCTCGGCTCGCTTTAGAGCAAGGAGCGGGCCACCCGGATATCAACGGGAGGCGAGACGCCCTTCGGCGGTCATGATCTCACGGAAAACGCGGATGAAGGTCATCATCTCTTCTTCGGTTCCGATACTCACGCGAGCCCAGTCGAGTTTGGGGGGGAAGGGGCGACCGACGAGAATGTTGCGCTCTTCCATAAGTGACTGAAAGCGCTCAACGGGGATGCCGGTATGAATGAAAACGAAACTGCCCTGGGCATCGGCATATTTCACGCCCATACCGTCGAGGGCCTCCGTGACCATTTGCCGCGTACTGCGGTAGCGTTCGACGTTTTCGGCGAAAGAAGCTTCGTCCTGCATGGCGGCGGTGGCACCGACCAAGGCGAGGAGATTAGGGCCACCCATGTGGAAGGGGCGCAGGCGGGCAATTACTTCGGGAGAAGCGATACCGTAGCCCGCACGCAGACCCGCCATCCCATAGACCTTGGAGAAGGTGCGCGAGATGAGCACGTTATTACCCTGACGCACCATGTTGATCATGGAGTTGGCTTCGAGTCCACCGTCAGCGAGTTCGAGGTAGGCTTCGTCGACAAAGACAAGGATGTTACTGGGGACGGAGCGAATGAAGGCGCGGAGTTCATCCGGGTTCACGATCGTGCCCGTGGGATTGTTCGGGTTGCAGATGTAGACGAGAACCGTGTTTTCGTCGATGGCGGCCTTCATGGCATCGAGGTCGTGTGCCAGGTCGGCTGTCAGAGGAATCGAACGCACCTCGCCTCCGGCACGCTCGAAAGCGCTGGAGAGTTGCAGATAGCCCGGCGTCACCGTAATCATGTTTTTGCCGGGCTCGGCGTAGGCAAGGGCCGTCATGAGAAGCACGGGTCCGGAGCCAGCCGTCGTGATAATGTGACTGGCCGGCACCCTTTCGAAACTGGAAATCGCTTGAACGAAGGCAGTCGCCTCGTCGCGGGCATAGCGGTTGATGTCGCCGAGAGCTTCCATCATGGCCATCATTGCGGCAGGGGAATAGCCGAAGGCGTTTTCATTCCCGGAAATGCGAATGGGGCCCTGATCATCAGCGGCATCGTCAAACTCGTGTTGCGACCAGGCGACCGGGGCGGCGGTGACCATGGCAAACAGCGTTGCGAGGCGCGGGAGGCGGCCCGCGAAGAATTCAGTGGTTTTGAAGGACATCTTTTTTTGGATGGTTTTAATGACGGTTTGGCGGAAACTCTTCCGCAACTTTCGACCTTTGTTACAGCAAGGTGCGTGCCCGTTTGTCGGTGGTTGTTGCTTTCCGGTTTTTGGGCCTGGTTAATCGGATTCAGCCTGAAGCTTTGGGCAATGTGGCGAACCGCCCACGCGATTGGCATTCAATTTGCAAGCGGTGAAGAAAGAGGCCTCTCACCCCCTCGACGGAGAGGCTCAACCAAAAAGATGTCCAAAAATGTCCAATAAAGAACCCAAGCGAATGTCCCGCCGGGAGTTCGTAACGAAGGTGGGCCAATTCAGCGGTGCCTCCTTTGCGGCTCTCACGGCGATGGGATTGTTGTCCCGATCCCGCGGCGAAGGTGCGCCCCTCCACGATCTGCCCCCCGTATCGGGTGAACGCGCGGCGAAGGTGCTCATTCTCGGAGCGGGCGTGGCCGGTTTGGCCGCTGCCTACGAGCTGGAGAAGCTCGGATTCACGCCGCTCATTCTCGAAGCGGCGGGGAAGCCCGGCGGCCGGTGCCTCACTATTCGCGGGGGCGACGAAGTGGTGGAGACGAATGGTCACCGCCAGACCTGCCGCTTTGACGATGGGCAATATTTCGATCCCGGTCCCTCCCGGTTTCCTTTTTGGCATATCACGATGGACTACTGCCGCGAGTTGGGCGTGCCGGTCTCGCCCTTCGTCGGTCAAAATGAAAACGCATTTTATTTATCGGATCGGGGCGGTTCGCTCAGCGGGCAACGTGTCCGTATCCGCGAAGCGAAGACGGATTTGCGCGGCTACACGGCGGAACTTCTTGCCAAGGTAGCCAACCAGGGCGCTCTCGACCAGGAGATCACGGCAGAGGACCGGGAGCGCCTCCTTGCTTTTCTCCGCTACGAAGGCGGGTTGACCAGTGACCTTGTCTACAACGGGCACAGCCGCCGCGGCTACACGACCTGGCCGGGCGGGGGCACCAACGAAGGCGTGGTGGGGCCGCCGCATGATCGCGGCGATCTCCTTGCGGCTGAGTTTGGCCTGCTCTTCCACCGGGCGAACGAGGCGCTTTATCAAACACAGATGTATGCACCCGTGGGGGGGATGGATCAAATTGCCCAGGGCTTTGTGCGGAAGGTGGGGCGCTTCATCCGCACCGGAGCCGAGGTGAAAGAGATCCGCCACAGCAACCCGGGCGTGCGCGTTGTCTACGAGATGAACGGGGACACGCTGGAAGAGACGGCGGATTACTGTATCTGCACTCTGCCACCGCCGATCATGCGGCGATTGCGCACCGATCTGACTCCGCAGTTGCGCAACGTCATCAACGTTGTGCCCTTTCAGAACTCCGGTAAGATCGGCATTCAGTTCAAACGCCGCTTCTGGGAGGAAGACGACCGGATTTTTGGCGGGGTGAGTTGGACCACTTTGCCCAACGCCGAGGTGTGGTATCCGCACTACGATTTCTTCGCGAAGAAAGGAGTGGTCACGGGTTACTACGTTTTTGGACCGACGAGCGATGGTCTCGGGCGCATAACTCCGGAACAGCGCCTCGCCTTTGCCATGGAGCACGGAGAGAAAATGCACCCGCAGTATCCAAAGGAGTTCGACAACGCGGTTTCCTTCAATTGGTCGACGACTCCATGGATCGAAGGTTGCCTGGCGCACTTTCCGCGGGCGATGATCCGCACGTTTTATCCTTTCCTTATCCGGCCGGAGCGGGAGTTCTACATTGCGTCGGATTGGGCCAGTCACCTTGGCGGGTGGCAAGCCGGTTCGTTTGAGTCCGCACGGCTGGTCGTGAAGGACATCCACACGCGGGCAACCGCCTAAATGCAAGGAGCCTTATGTTGCCGAAATGGGATACGCTGATCTCGATTCTGGGGTGCGTGACGATGGTCACGGCGATCTATGGTGTGGCCCAACACAGTGCCTTTTTTCTGGGGACCCGGGCTGAGCCCGCGCGTCTGACTGTCTCGGCCTTTGGAGGAAGCGGCGGCGGGCTGATGGGCTCCGGTCCGCGCGTGCGGGCACCGCGCCCCGTGCGCGAAGCGGATACTTTGCGGGACGACTTCTTCCTCAGCCTTGTCTCCGACGATGCCATTCTCACCCATGGGCGGGAGCAGTATGCGATGTTTTGTGCCGCTTGTCACGGTGTGGGGAATTTGGGGGGCGACTCGCCGAGCAACCTCTTCAACAACCGCTGGGTCCACGGGGGCAACCCTGCGAATATCGAGGCGCTTATCCGCGAAGGGTACCTCGACGGCGGGATGCCCGGTTTTGACGGGATGCTTCCCGACGAGACCATTGAGGCCATGGTGGCCTACATCATCGCCTTCCAAGAGTGAACCGAACTTTTCCTTTAATGACCAAACCACAGTCAACCTTCACGATGGGGCGGGCGGCCGCATTTGTTGCGCCTGCGCTCGCACTCCTTCTCCTCGCGGCTTCGGCGGAGGGCTCGGCGGTCGCCGGGGTGCGCATTCCCTCGGAGACCACCTTTGCCGAATATGTCGACAACCTTTCGGAGGAGTATTCCTTTTTCACGGTGAGTAACCTGTGGCTGCTGATCGCGGCGGCGATGGTCTTTGTCATGCACACGGGCTTCGCGATGCTGGAATCGGGGCTTTCGCGGTCGAAGAACACCGTAAATATCCTCTACAAAAATTTCTTCGTCATCAGCTGCGGTCTCGTCACGTATGCGCTCGTTGGATACAACACGATGTATCCTCCGGATACTTTCAACGGTTTCTTCCGCATGGGTGGTTGGTTTGGCATCGATTCAGACAAGTTTATGGAGGTGATGTCCTCGCGGTCGGGGAACAATTTCGCCTATTGGACGGATTTTATTTTCCAGGCGATGTTTGCCGCCACGGCGGCGACCATTGTTTCCGGAGCGGTGGCCGAGCGTATAAAATTATACAGCTTCATGGTGTTCACCGTGCTCCTTGTGGGCCTGGTTTACCCGGTGGCGGGTTCGTGGACCTGGGGGGGCGGCTGGCTTGAGCGGAATGGATTTGTTGATTTCGCCGGTTCCTCGGTGGTGCATGCCTTCGGAGGTTACGCGGCGCTGGCAGCGGTTTTGGTCCTGGGGCCGCGCCGTGGGAAGTATGATGCCAAGGGCAAACCGAAAGCGATTCCGGGGCACAATCTCTCCATAGCTGCTCTCGGGGTGTTTCTTTTGTGGTTTGGCTGGTACGGGTTCAACGGAGGGTCGGTGCTCGATGCCCATCCGGAGCGGGTGGGGCGCGTCTTTGTAACGACTTCCCTCGGTGCCGCCTCCGGTGCCTTCGCAGCCATGCTGGTAACGCCGCTGATCCTCAAAAAAGCCGATCTTTCAATGGCCCTCAACGGCGTCTTGGCCGGCTTGGTGGGGATCACAGCGAGCGCGGATGTGCTTAGCCCCGGGGCCGCCATGCTCGTTGGGGCGATTTCCGGAGTGATCGTGGTGGGGTCCATTCTTTTCTTCGACCGCATTGGTATCGATGATCCGGTGGGCGCGATTTCCGTTCATGGAATTTGCGGTACCTGGGGAACTCTGGCGGCCGGCATTTGGGGCGAAGGCCGGTTACTCTGGCAAATTGTCGGTTGCTTGGCCTATGCCATCGTCGCTTTTGCCGTGAGCTTTCTTCTCTTCAGTTTGGTGAAGCTCATCATGGGCGTGCGGGTTTCCGCCGAGGAGGAAGACGAAGGTCTGGATATTGCCGAACACGGACAGCAGGCTTATCCGGAATTCACAGGGGGGAAGTGAGAAGCTATGCGGCGTTTCTTTGATTACCCGCATGCGCGCTGGATTCTTCCGCTCTTTGTTTTATCGGTGGCAGTGTGGTTTGTTCTCGCCTTTCGCGTGGTGCGGTCAAACGACCGTATGGAACGCATCGCTTCGGCGGACGGCGGCGATCCGGTGGCGGTGCGCGTTGTGCCGGGGTCTTCCTATTTTTTTACCTGGGGCGTGACGGCCAATCCGCGCTCGCGGGTCATCGCGATGAGGAGCCTGCCCGAGGACGAGCGTTACGGCGATACCTATACGCAGGCGCACGGGGTCTTGCAGCAGCTCACCCTGGACCTCTCGGAGGTGGGGCTGACCCTGCGCGACGTCGCGCATGTGCGCGCTTATGTGGTAGGCGACGCGGAGAATCCCCCGGATTTCGATGGTTGGGACCGCGCTTTCAATGAGTTTTTTGGCACGGCGACAATGCCTCACCGGCCGGCCCGGACGACAGTTGGTATTTCGCGTCTCTTCATCAACGCCTACCGCATTGAAGTGGAGTTTGTGGCGGTGATTCCGGATGGACGCGGCCCCTTTGTCGCGGGTTCGGTTCCCGCGCGCGAGTATGAGCGCAGCGGACGCACGGAGACGAACGAGGCCTGGCGCTCCTACGGGCGGCTGCGCTGGCCCATGAGCACCGGCAAGGCGGTGGATGCGGGGCACGCCATCCTCTTTTCGGCGGGCATGTTGGCCACGCCGATGAATCCCCGCATGCCGGAGGCGCGCTGGCTCTACGGGCGGGTGGATGCACAGGCAGCATCCATTCTACGCAAGGGAGAGGGGATTTTGCAGGAGGCGGGGCTGACCTATGCCGACGTGTTTTTTATGCGCACGATCATGTTCCCCGAGCGCAATGTTGGCATTGGACGGAACTTTGGCATATTCAATCGAGAGTATTCCCGTTTCCTCAACAACCCGGAGAACCCCAACAAGCCAACGCGCACGGTGATGTCCGCCCCCGGCTATACTTACCGGGGCCAGCTCATGGCGCTGGAGATGTTTGCGCTTTTCAGCCCGTCGAACCAACCGTCCTTCGAGAGTGGCCCGCTTGTCGGTTTTGGCACGGGCAGCGTGGTGGGGCCGGCGGCGGTCGCGGTGGATGCGTTTGCGGGCCATTATTGGTTGTCCGGTGTATCGGTTCCGGATGCGACCGGGATGTCGCTGGAAGAGGAATACCGGGCCGCCTTCGCTGAGCTGGAAGCGCGTTTGCAAAGGTTTGGCGCAGGACCTCAGGACGTGGCGACCCTTCGCGCCTATATCGCGGCGGACGTGCCGGAAGCAGAAGCCGTTGCTGCCTGGCGGAGTGTGGCCAATGAATGGTTTGAAGGTCTGGCACCCGGACCGGCCGTGACGTTGATGCCGGTTGTGGCTCTTCCGGGAGGAGCGCGGGTTTTATTGGAAAGCTTTGCAGCGGTGCGACCATGAAGAGAGCAACGCAGGAGTGTGTCGTCTTTAACGGCCCGGGGGAAGCCCCCTTGCGGTTGGTGGACCCCTACTCAGGCGAGGACCGTGGCAGTCCGCCCATCATGGCACCGGCCGAGATCGAGCAGGCGATCCAACGGGCGCACGCCGCCTTCCGCATGTGGCGCACGATTCCCGCGGGTGAACGCGCCCACCTCATCAACGTCCTGCGCGGGCGGTTGGACGGGGTCGAGCGCGAGCTCGCCTCACTCGTGACGGCGGAGATGGGCAAACTTTACCATGAGGCCCTCGGCGAAGTGGAGAGCGTGCGCCGTCTGTGCAGTTGGCTTTGTCGGGAGGGACCCCGTGCCCTGGCCTCGGAGCGTGTGACCGATGGCGAGCGCCGCTTTGAGGTGAGTCCGTGTCCGCTTGGGGTGGTGCTCATCATCATGCCGTGGAATTTTCCATTGTGGCAGGTATTGCGCACGGCGTTGCCGCTTATGCTTGCGGGAAACGCGGTGGTTTTGAAGCACGCTCCGAATGTTCCGGAGTGCGCCCGCAGCCTGGTGAGCCTCGTCACCGAAGCGGCCTTTCCGCCGGGGCTGCTGACGAACGTTTTCGCCGGCAATGAATCGACAACGCGTCTGATTGGCCATCCCTTGATCGCGGGCGTTTCCTTTACCGGTGGTCGGGCGGCGGGTTCCCGCGTGGGCGCGGCGGCGGGGGCAGCGCTCAAAAAATCGGTTCTCGAACTGGGTGGCAACGATGCCTGGATTCTCATGGACGGCTGTCTTGTGGAAGAAGCCGTGCGCGAGATCACCGATGCGCGCCTGCGCAATTGCGGGCAATCCTGCCTCGGGCCCAAGCGTATCATCGCCCACCGGACGATCTATGCCGAGGTGCGTGACCGCCTCGTGGAAGCGTTTGCAACGCGCAAAGCGGGTCCCCCGATGGACCCCTCCACGCGCCTCGCTCCCATGGCGAAACATGCTTTGCGCGATGGTTTGCACACAAAAGTGCAGGCCTGCCGCCATTTCGGGGACCGCGTGGCGACCGGAGGGGAGGCGCTCCCCGGCCCCGGGGCGTTTTATGCACCCACGCTCCTCGAATCGAAAGGTTTTGGTTCCCCTGCCTGGACGGAGGAACTTTTTGGCCCGGTGACGGCCATCGTTCCCTTCGACAGTGTGGCGGAGGCCGCCGATCTTGCCAATGCCACCCCCTTCGGCCTGGGCGGCGTCATTTTCGATGCCGACCACGAGCGCGCCGAACGGCTGTTGCGCGATCAACTGAACATCGGCGTGGGAGCGATCAATCACCGGGCGGGTTCCCATCCGGCTGTTCCCTTCGGAGGAACCGGAGAGTCCGGCTACGGACGCGAAATGGGTGTTATCGGATTACGCGAATTCACTCTCATCAAAACGATTCGTTTGCGCTGATCAAAATTGCGCGGCCACGCCCAGGCGAATCAACTGCGACGCATACTGATTACGGGTGGCTCGCGTCCTTTCGCCCGCCCATGAGCGTTCCGCGTGATTGAGCAAGTTGCTCACGGAAGCCGAGAATGTGTAGGCCCCGGTGGTGTAGGAGAGCCCGGTGGCCAGGCTCACGACATCGCCCCGGTAAATATCGCGTCCGGCGCTCTCGCCGAGTTGATCCAGCGCGGTGGATTGATAGGCGTATTCCAGGTTGGCCGTAAACCCGTTCCAGCGAACGCGCAGGCTGGTGCGCATGAGGTGCCGGGAGCGCTCCGGGAGATCAAACGATTCACCCGGCCGCGTCTCCACGGAGGCTTCCGACTCGGAATAGGTGTAGGCGGTGGAAATGTTGGCGCGCATGCCCATGGGTAGCTGCGGCAGGTCCTTCTGCCACTGTATCTGAAAGCCGCGGATGCGGCCCCGTTGGCCGTTTTCGACACGGGAGACCGAAAATTCAATACCATCTATATTTTCGAATCGCTGGGCTCCGTAGAAAAAGGCATCGACATCGATTTGGTAGAGTTCCACCGCGATGTCGCCCAGGGGGAGACCGGTGCGTTCAGCCGCAACCAAGTAGGTGCGGATCGAAGTCGGGCCGAGGGAAGGGTTGCCCTCGCTGATGGTGCGGGTGGGGAGGCCCACGCGGCGATATTCGACGATGTCGAAATACTGCGGGCGCATAAGGGAATCGTAGCTGGCGAAGCGGAGCTGCCAGTCCCTGGCGGGCCGATAAATCAGGGCGACGGAGCCCAAGAAGTCGGTGTAGCTGTTGGTCGCCGCGCGCTCCTGGACAACGCGCTGTTCTCCATTCAGCGTTAGTTGGTCGATTGTGCGCCCGCTTTCCGTGGCGAAGGCGGCGGGAACGACCACCGTGCCGAGCGTCCGTGTACGGGTGTGTTCGACGCGCCCGCCCGCTTCAACATCAATTTGCCGGCCCCGATAGGCGAGGATACCGTAGGTTCCCCAGACCGATTCAAATGAGCGATAGCGCTGTTCAAAAGTTTCCACCGCCGAGAGCGTATTGCTTCTCAAATAGGGTGAAGGCACGTCCCCGCGAATGTCTATGGCCCGCCCGGCATCAATCCAGGGTGGCAGAAAATAGACACCCCGTATGGTGGGGGAGGGGAGACCGGGTTCCGCGATGGTGGCGAAGGCGAGCGGATTGGCCGGATTCAGGCCGAAGACATCGCGTTCATGGTCGTTGACGCGCTCTTTCTCGCGATAGAGCGTCCCGGCGTAGAATCTCCAGGTGCCGGTTCCGTCAAGATCCACGTCCAGATCCGCGCGGCCCGCATAATCGGTGTCGCTCGTGCGGGTCTGCTGAATCCGGTAGTTGGCGAGGAGGCTTTCATTGGAAGCGGTGATCCGGTCCAGCGGGTCGAGTTGGAGGCCGGGAAACCACGGATTTTCAAGGGTGTAGGCCAGCTGGAGCTGGCGGTCGGTGAAATTCCACGCGTGAACGAGGGGACGATTCACCCAGCGCGAGGCGTAGCCACTATATTCAAGCGTCCAGCGGGGGGCCGTATGGATCCCCCCGGCGTAGGCGCGTAGAGTTGTGCGACGGTTTGATGTATGACCAAAGTAGCGGCGGGCGGTTCCGTTATCCGTGTTTGCGGCGGTGTAGGTGATATCCTGGCCGGGAATGCCCTCGGCTGAGGCTGTGGGCGTGGCGGAGCTGAAATTGAGCTCCAGGCGGTTGCGGAAGTGCAGGTCGTTGAAGTCACCGATGATTCCTTGTGCAAAGAGCGTGTGCGAGGGCGAAAGGGCATATTCGCCGCGAACCCGGGCGGTGCGCACGCGCGTGCGGATACGGTCGCGGGAAACACGTGGTCGCTCCAGCAACCATGCCTCCATGGGATCACCGGTCGCGGCAATATTTGCCCAGGCGGCTTCGTAGTGATCAATGTCGCGCTCCACTTCAGTGAGGGAGGCATTCACCTCGAGTCCGGAGGCGCGTTTAGTCGGAAGCGGAGTAAAGACCCGCACTGTCGCACCTGCCAACACCCTGCCGCGGTAGCGTTGAAACTGCGCGAAGGTATCGACGCGTCCATGTATTTCCTGGCCAAGCGTGAGGGCTCCGGGTGCGAAAAAGGCACGAAAATCGGCCCCTTCTCCATCCGCCGCTGCTCCCGGGGCGATTCCCAGGTATCCAATTATTTGATACTCAGAGGCGATAGGGTTTCGTTTCTGCAAAACGCGCCCCCGTTCGCGCGGGGATTCGGCGGCCTGCTCGCTTTCCTCCGCCGCTTCCGTTGTTTCCGGGGTAAGGAGGTCTTCTGCGCTCATCAAAGAGCCGGATGCTTCGACTCCGACGGCCTGCTCCAAGGGCGCGGCGGCTTCGGCTTGGTGTGCTGGCGCGAGAGCGGGCAGGTTCGCGGGGGTGTTCCCCGGGGAAGCGAGGGGACACAAGATTAAGAGCGGGATGGTGGCATACCATCCCCGTGGAAGTGGACATCTTTTTTTCACGGATTGGGTTGTGTTCTTGGGGGAACAGGCCTGAGCACCCAGCAAGCAGCGTTCCAGACGCGCAGCAGATGATCGGGAGTTCGCGGAAAATCCGGAATGTTTCAAACTGGCAACGATTCTGCTGAAGCGCTGGTCGGAACTTCTGTTTCCAACTACAAACCAAGAAAAAGATGTCCAAAATCAATCCTACGTTTCCCGCATGTCGGGAATTGTCTACTACGCACATGTCTGTGTGCCGGGAGGGAGTGGCCAAAGCTGCCAGAAACCTTCCCCTGCTTCGCCGGGCCGCATTTTGCGCCCTGCCGTTTTCTCTGGCTCTGTCGGCTTCCGCTCAGGGTTTGGAGTTCACCGATGTTATTCGTGTGGTGGGTCAGGGCGAGAGCCGGGCGACCAACGCCATCACCTTCGAGGATTTCGAAACGCAGATTCCCGGCCTCAGCCTGGAAAAGTCGCTCGATGCCATTCCGGGGGTAAATGTTCGCTCAACCGATCCCTTCGGCTTCTACGAATTCGGCAACGACATTCGTGTCCGCTCATTCGATATCTCGCGCCTCGCCGTGACCGTCGATGACGTTCCCATGGGGCAGAATTCGCCCCGGTATGGCACGCCCGCCGGTCGTGTGGCCGACCCGGAGAACATGCTCACCATCCAGGTTTCGCAGGGAACCGGGGATGTGACCACGCCGGCCATTGAGGCCCTCGGCGGCTCCATCATGTATTACACCCGCGATCCCTCCCAGGAGATGGCGGCCATGGTGAAGTGGTCGATCGGTAGTTTCGACGCTTCGCGGATCTTTGCCCGCTTCGAGACCGGCGAGCTGTGGAGCGGCTTCACGAGTTACGTCAGCACATCCCGGTTCCAGTTCCGGTCCCAGGGCGTGCCGGAGTACAGCCGCTCCATCCGTATCGAGGCGAAGGCCAAACAGGAGTTCGAGAAGGGGAGCTTCACCCTCTCTTACACGTGGAATGACCGCGATGACTTCGATACCCGCAACATTCAGTGGGACCGCTGGAGGGCGTTGGAGACGGGCGATCCCTTTGCCGGGTATGGCACTCCGGACATTTACAATGCCGCGAATCGTAGCGTGCTGGAGACGTTTGCCGCAGGGGGATACCGCGATTACTGGACGTACAACTCAGAGCTTCCGGCTTTCCTCTATGGAGACTACAGCGACCGCGGCCGTGAGTTGGGTCCGCCGACATTCATGGATCCGAACATAAATATGGGCGACGATATCAACTCCCGCTACTTCAACCGCTGGCGCAACGGCCGTATGGATCACTTCCTGCGCGGACGTTTGGAAATGGATATCACGGATGATCTCTCGATGCTCTTTACTCCTTACTTTCAGGATAAGAGCCACTACGGTCTCTTCAACGTATCGCGCGGTGACTCACGCACGCAGCTGCAGAACGCCTACCGGGTGACAAACTTCGACAGTGACGGAAATTTGCGTAACCCGACTTTTGTCCCCCGTCCAGACATCTGGCCGGAATATCTGTTCCATGACGGAACAGGGACCCTTGTATCCATTGACACTCCCGGTGCCGTTCCGATGGGGTACAATGACCTCAGCGGTGACGGGTTTTACAGCACGGGCGATACCCTCAATCCTGACGCCCGCCCCACTCCGTTCACACCCGGCCATGCTTTGGCTGTGCGCGGTGGCACGGCCCCTGCGCTCAACGGCGCGACGGCCCGCGACGAGGACTTCGGCGGCGAGCGTTACGGTGCGCAGTTGCGCTTTGAATACGAGATCGGTAATCACAGGATCCGCACGGGTGTATGGGTAGAGCGCGACCGGCAGACTGCCTTCCGTCCCACATACATGCTCGAAGGGGACAGTGTGTTCGGCGACTTTCTCTACGACCGCATACTTTTCCTCAACTACGATCAGAGTTTCAAAACGGATTCATTCATCGCCTATATTGAGGACCAGATCACGCTCATGGACGGTCGTCTCGGGATCAACCTCGGCTTCAAGATGGTCAAATTCGACCGTGAGGCGAGCGGCATCCTGACGACACCGCTCTGGTGGAACCCAGAGGAGGATCGCTCGGTTGTTCGCGGGAACACCTACAAAGACAACTTCCTGCCGCAGATCGGTGCAACCTACCAACTGAGTGATCAATACGAATTGTTCGCCAGTTACGCCGAAAACCTTGCTGCGCCACAATACAATGTCGTCGCGAGCGACACCTTCACGGAGGACCTCCGCCCGGAGACATCGAAGAACTACGATATTGGTCTGCGCTATTTCGGTCAGGATTTCAGCGCTACGGTCGCCGTATTCTACAACGAATACAATGATCGGATTCTTTCGGTTCCGCTCACCCAGGAGGAGTTGGTCGCTGCCGGTCTCAGCGGGGTTACGGGCGCAACGCGATTCCGCAATGTGGGCGGTATCGACGCCTACGGTGCGGAGGTCGCCTTTGACTGGCGCACGCCGGTCGAGAACCTGCGCCTCATCGGTTCGCTCGCCTACCAGGTGGGTAAGTTCCAGGAAGATCTCAATGTCGGCTACCAAGCGTGGCATGAAAATCCGGGCGATCCCCGTTCGGTCTTCTACGAGCCTTTCCAGTTCGACGAGGACGGCAACCCGACGCTTTCGCGCGAGTTGCAGAAGGGCAAGCGGCAGGGGAATACGCCTGAGTTCACGTTGAGCCTCGATGCCCGCTACCGTATCGGAGGCTTGGGTCTCGATTTTGGGGTGAAATACTATGACAGTGTTTACGTGAACACGTTGAACACGGAGAAGGTTCCATCCTACACCGTGGCCAACGCTGCGGTAACTTACCGGTTCGGTGAGGATACGCCGCTCAGCGGTTTCCGTGCAACGCTCAGCGTCGACAATGTCTTCGACAGTTACTTCTTCTACGCGGGCGCCTACACGGGTTCCTTTAATGGAAATGTGCGTGCCGATTACGGACGTAATGTGACCTTCACGATCACAGCCGAATTTTAGTCTGTTCAGGTTGGTTTACACCCACAAGGGGCCGGGCGCACCAAGCGTCCGGCCCTTTATTTTTTGGCGTTTTCCCTGAGCGTGGGAAAAATTGCACAGGTGGCTTTTCCCCAATGATGAGCATTAGCGGAACACTCGCCCCCGGTGGGCTTGCCTCCACAAGGAAAAGGGGCGGAAGGTCCGATTTAAACTTGAGGCTGACCGCAGCCCGCTGGAAGCGTGCGCCCCCTCTTTCCTCATCCGCAAAACATCATTCAATTTCGGGTTGGCATGGAAACCGCTAAACCTTGGGCGAAAGCGTTCTAAAATCACTTTCGCAAAAAGATGTCCAAAATTCCTTTCCTTCTAGCGGGGCTCGGCCTCGCCTCCACCGGGCTCTTCGCCCAGAACACAGATGCTGTTAAGCGCCTTCAGAATACGCTCCAAGAGTGGGTGTCGGTTGAGAAGACGCTCTCCGAGGAGGTCAACTCCTGGGTCATCGAGCAGCAACTGATCAATGACAGCCTCAACGTCCTGCGCACGCAGCAGGCAACCTTTGAGGAACGCAAAGCCGTGGCCGAAGAAACCTCCTCGCGGGCTGATTCTGACCGCCGCGCGCTTGCCGAGGAGCGCGACTCGCTGGCGGCGGTTTCGACGCTGATGGAAGAGCGGGTGCGCTCCTTCGAAGCGGAGATGCGCGCCCTCGTGCCGCTTTTGCCCGAACCACTTGCTCAAGAGGTGTCCCCGGTCTTCCGCCGCATCCCTTCCAACCCCGACGACACCACGCTGGGTCTGGCTGTGCGCACGCAGAATCTCGTCGCCATCCTTTCGCAGATCGACCGCTTCAACACCACCGTCACTCGCGTGTCGGAAGTGCGCGAACTGGACGGCGGCCCGCGCGAGGTCACGACCCTTTACTTTGGCTTGGGAGCCGCTTACTTCGTCGATCAGACTGGCGACTATGCCGGCTACGGGCGACCGGGTGCGAATGGCTGGGTGTGGACGACCGACCGTTCCCTCGCGAACAGCCTGCGCACCCTCGTCGCCGTTTACGACGGAACTCGCGAAGCGCAGTTTGTCGCCCTCCCTCACGCCATTGACTGATTCCACCCTTTCCGAACCCATTCCATGAAGACGTTCAAAACTCTTTTTACGGCCCTCTCCGTCCTCACCCTTTCATCGGGTCTGCATGCGCAGAGCCTTAACGATGCCCAGCGTGAGGCTGACACCCGGCTCCAAACCTCGGTGCAAAGCCTCGCTGACCTGCGTGCACAGGTACGCGAGGAAAAGCTTCCGCTTGCCCGCGAGCTAACCGCTTTACAAGAAACGGTGCGGGAACTGGCCCGGGAGGCCGAACGCGCGCAACGGCTCGCCGACAACAGCCAGGTCGATCTCGATTCGCTTCGGGAATCGGTGCGCCTCCGCCGCGATGAACAAGTCTATGTAGGCAACCTCCTCGCCGAATATGGGCGGGCGGTTGACGCACGTCTGGAGCCCAGTGAGATTCCACTTCTTCGCGAACGCCTCACCCGTGTGCTGGCGATGGATATCGAGGATACGGATGTCGATCCCGCCGACCGCATGGCGGCCCATCTCGATCTGATCGGCCTAGGGATGGAGCGGACGCGTGATCTCCTCGGCGGAAAGGTCATTCCGGGCCGGGGTGTTGGCCGGGACGGGTCGGTGCGTCCGGGTAAGTTCGTGCATATCGGACCGATGGTTTTGTTTGCCGCCGACGGCGGTGAGTTTGCGGGGCTTGCCCAGCGCGGCTCCACCGATGAAGCCGCGATTCTGCCAGTGGGTCGCGGTGCCTTTGATTCCGGTATCCGCAACCTCGCTACATCGGGTGCCGGCGTCATTCCCCTCGATCCGACCCTGGGTAACGCCCTCGCCCTCGCCGAGATCGAGGAAACCTTTCTTGAGCACATTGCCAAGGGGGGCGTCTGGATCTTCCCGATCCTTGGATTCGCCGCGGTGTCCTTCTTTGTCGGGCTCTTCAAGGCCTTTGAACTCTTCACCATGCCGAAGGCTCGCCCGAAGAGCTGGTCGACCATTTTCGCCCTTCTCAGCGAAGGTAAGCGGCAGGAGGCACTGAGCGAGGCCAACCAGGTGCCGGGCCCGGCTGGCAAAATCCTCAGTGAAGGGATTCGCCATTTCGATGCCGATCCGGAGCTGATCGAAGAAATTCAATACGAGGTCGTCATGGAGGCGAAGCCGAAAATCATGCGCCTCCTTCCAATGATCTCGATCACGGCGGCAGTCGCCCCGCTTCTCGGTCTTTTGGGCACGGTTACCGGTATGATCAACACCTTCAAGATGATTCAAGTCTTTGGCACCGGCGACGCCCGTCAGCTTTCCTCCGGTATTTCCGAGGCCCTGATCACGACCGAGTTTGGCCTCATCGTGGCCATCCCGAGCCTTATCCTCTACGCCTTCCTTTCCCGGACGGCCAAGGGCTATATCGCCGATCTCGATAAGCTATCCGTCTCCTTCATCAACGGAGTGAAGAAGCTGCGTCAGCAACAGGTCTCGAAGACCGCCGCCTGATCACCCGCACCTTTCTTCATAAGAGACCATGTTAGAACTCTTCAATAACGAGGTATGGCCCATCTGGTTGGCGGGCGGACCCCTGATGATCCCGCTCGCGTTCCTCGGGCTCCTCATTTACCTCGCTCTCTTCGAACTGCACTTCTACCTGTCCAAGCGCGATTTCTACAAGCGCGACCCGAACAAGTGGGGCCATTGGATTGATATGCCGAAGGAAGCGACCGGGGAACTGGGCAACATCATCCAGTATTCCCAGGATGAGGTGAGCTCGGCAGCGGATATCCGCGACCGCTTTGATGAAATCCGCCGGGCTTATCTGCCGAAGATACGGGCCCGCATCCGTTTTGCCAATATCCTCATCGGCGCTGCGCCGCTGACCGGCCTTTTAGGAACGGTCATGGGAATGCTCAACACGTTCGTGGGCCTTTCCGTGAGCACGGCGGGCAACACCATCGATCTCGTCGCCGGGGGTATTTCCGAGGCGCTCATCACCACCCAGACCGGACTTGTTCTCGCGATTCCGGCCTACGTCATCGTATCCAATCTGCGCAAGCGCGCGGAGGAACTTTCCACCTTCCTTATCCGTCTGGAAACGCTCACCGTTCTGCGGTTCCAGCGCCGGGTTAACCTTGCAAAAAGAGCCGCTGAGGCCGCATCCGCATGAAAAAACGCCGCGACATTCTCGAAGAAGAAGCCGAGAGCGAGGATATCAATATCTCCCCGCTCATCGACATGGTCTTCATCCTTCTCATTTTCTTTATCGTCACCACGGTATTTGTTGAAGAGACCGGGGTGGATGTGAACAAGCCGCAGGCGGCCTCTGCCATCGACCTGGAGAAGAACAGCGTGCTCATCGCTATAACCGATACCGGGCAGGTCGTCTATGGCGGTCGCGAGATTGGCGTGAACGGTGTGCGCTCAGTTGTCCGCCGCCTCACGCAGCGGGATAATATTCCTGTGATCATTCAATCCGACAAAGCCGTTTCCGTGGACCTCCTGATGCGCGTCTACGATGAGGCTAAGCTCGGCGGGGCGAATGAGATCAACATTTCCACTGATTAGACCGGACGGATCAGATGAGTCATCATTTGAAAGGATTTGAGGCCCCGCCCTCGAAGAAGTTCTCCGTGCCCGTGGTTTTTGCAGCCTCATTCATGCTGCTGGGCCTCTTCGTCGTTCTTCCCTTCACGCAGGTGTTGGCGGGTTTCCGCGGACCGCAGACCGAGGTGCGCCGCATGGTGGCCGCTCCGCCTCCGCCCCCTCCGCCTCCGCCAGAGCCGCCCCCGCCTCCAGTGGAAGACCGGAGCGATCCTCCGCCGGATATGTCGCCGCCGCCCCCTCCGCTTTCCCTCTCGCAACTCGATATGGCGATCAATCCGGGTGCCGGCGGGGCTCTCATGGCGAGCATGGACATGGGTGGCTTTGGCATGACCGCCGATGAGACACGCGACGAACTCGCCCTCTTTGAAATGCACGAGCTCGACAGCCAGCCGACGCGCATCCGCACACCCAACATGCGTTTCCCGCCGGATCTCCGGCGCAATCGCACGCCGGGCTATGTGCACATCGAGTTTATCCTGCGTCCGGACGGGCGCCTGGAGTTTCGCCAGACACACGAAGCCTCTCACCGAGGCTATGAGCAAATGGTTCTCGAATTTGCCCAGGCCGTCGTATTTTCGCCGCCCACCCGCCGCGGTGAGCCGGTCTCCGCCATCATGCATTTAAAAATTCCGATTGAATGGGATTAATTATGAAAACATCCATCCTTCTCACGATCACGGGCCTCGCCCTCGCCCCCATCTCTCTTCTGGGACAGATCTTTCCGCTCAGTACCAATTCTTGGGATAACCCTGAGTTCCGGGCGCGTTTCCTGGGTACTTATGGTTTCACCACCGACCTCAATCCGAGTGTCGACCGCGCCGAGATGGAACTGTTTCAACAGATCCAAGGTATGATCGGAACGGACCCGCGAGGAGCCATCAGCCGTCTGCGTTCCGCGATTACGCGCGATTCCAGTGCGGCACTCGACCAGATCCTGGGAAATCTTTATTATCAGGAGGGCGAGATTGAACGGGCGATTGCCGCTTACCGTGAGGCTATTCGCAAGTTCCCGACGTTCTTCCGCGCTTACCAAAACCTGGGTCGCGCGCTTGTTGCCGAGGGTCGCTACGCGGAGGCCCTTCCCATGCTTCTGAAAGCCATCGAACTTAATGGGGGAGACGGGTCGCTGTATGGGCTGGTTGGGTTCTGCTACCTGAACGAGGGGCGGTTTTCCACCGCGCTCGACGCCTATCGGTTCGCTATCATGTTTCAGCCGGATAATATTGATTGGCAGAAAGGGAAACTGAGCTGCCTCATGCGCCTCGGGCATTACAATGAGGCCATCGGTGTGATTTACGAACTCATTGCCAGAGAGCCGAACAATGTGGAGTTCTGGACCTGGCAGTCTAATGCATTTCTTAGCATGGATGACAGCGGGCGTGCTGCCGCCAATCTCGAGATCCTCCGGATGAATGGGAGAGCGAATGCCGCTTCGCTTCAATTGCTCGGGGACATTTACATGAATAGCGGCGTGAGCAGCCTCGCCATCGAAGCGTATCGTGACAGTTTCGATACGGGCGGCCTCTTGCCGCGTCAGGCCATTCGTATGGTGGAGGCGCTCCTGAATCAAAATCAGACCGATGCCGCCGTGGAGTTCCTCGACCGGATTCCCGGGGCGATGGAGCTGGCCGACCAGGATCAGCTTTCCGTGCTCAATCTAACCGCCCGCGCCCTCCTCGCTCAAGGGGATGCGGATGGGGCCGCTGAGATTCTTGAACAGGTCGTGGCACGCGATCCGATGAACGGGCGCGCCCTCCTGCTCCTCTCCGATTACCACATGGAAAAACAGAGCTTCGCCGATGCGCTCTTCTACGCACAAAATGCCTCCAAAGTCGATGCTACCCGCGTCGACGGCCTTCTGCGCATGGCGCGTGTTCATGTCATGCAGCGCAACTTCCGCGAAGCGGCACGTGAACTCCGCCGCGCCCACGAGTTGCGTCCTGCCCCCTACATCGCCGATTACTTGAACCGCGTGGAACAAGCGGCCGCGCGTCTCTGATTTGCTTGGGACTTTCATCTTTCCGGAGACTTCTCGGGCCGGGTTGACCACTGCCGTCGCATTCAGCTGGGTCCCGCCCCGTTTCCCTGGCCCTCTGCTTTCGAAAAGCTTAGATTCATGCGCGTAAATCCATCGTTGGGAGTTTGCTTTTTGCAACGCTTGGGTTTTTCACTTGTCCATGCAGTGGACTCGGCAAAAAGCATTCAAAGACATTCTCTACGATAAGGCGGAGGGTATCGCCAAGGTGACGATCAATCGCCCGCACCGGCGCAATGCCTTTACTCCGGATACTGTACGCGAGCTGATTGAGGCCTTTTCGGATGCGCGCGATGACACAGGAATTGGGGTGGTGCTTCTGACCGGTGCCAATCCACAAACCGACGGAAAATATGCCTTTTGCTCCGGGGGCGATCAGAAAATCCGCGGTGAGCAGGTCGGGGGCTACATAGGTGAAGATGGTGTGCCACGTCTTAACGTGCTTGATTTGCAACGCCTTATCCGATCCATGCCAAAGGTGGTGATTGCCTTGGTCGCTGGCTATGCCATCGGCGGTGGCCACGTCCTGCACGTGGTATGCGACCTCACGATCGCTGCCGACAATGCCGTTTTTGGTCAGACGGGGCCACGCGTGGGCAGCTTTGACGGAGGCTTCGGCGCAGCTTATCTCGCCCGTATTGTGGGTCAGAAAAAGGCGCGGGAGATTTGGTACCTCTGCCGCCAATACAACGCCGGCGAAGCTCTGGAAATGGGATTGGTGAACAAAGTAGTGCCGGTTGGGGAACTGGAGTCGGAGGGCGTGCAGTGGGCAAAGGACATTCTCCGCCACAGTCCCCTTGCCATCCGTTGTCTCAAAAGCGCCTTCAACGCCGAGCTGGACGGCCAGGCAGGCATACAGGAACTCGCCGGCAACGCCACGCTTCTCTATTATCTCACAGAGCAGGGCGAAGAAGGCCACCGTGCATACGTGGAGAAGCGCGCGCCGGAGTTCGGACGGTATCCGTGGTTACCATAGCTTACGCCCGACTCCGGCATTCGAAATGAGATTTAAATGTTCTGAACATTGCAATTGACAATTCCGGCAAAGCTGTTGAGGTGGCCGAATGAACATGAGCAGGAAGTATTGTCGTCGGCTACGGTATCCGCGACTGGCGTGCCACCACCTTATTTCGAGGGTGGTGCAGAAAAGACGGTTGATGGA
>JAFIGE010000235.1 GCA_020831585.1 Opitutales bacterium
AATGAGCGCAAGGGGACGCTGTGGGAGGGGCCGTTCCGGAGCGTGCTGGTGGAGAGCTCGCGGGAGGCGCTGGCGCTGGTGGGGGCGTACATCGATCTGAACGCGGTGCGAGCAGGGATTGTGGAGGATCCGAAGGATTACCGGTTTTGCGGATACGGGGAGGCGGTGGGGAAGGGGAGGCTGGGCGAGTATTCGCTGCTGGTGCGATTGGCGGCGATGGGGTTTGGGATGGAGCTGTCGGGGACTTTCGCTCAGGGAGAGGCGGGGAGGGAGAGCAAGCTCGAGGCGGCGGCACGGATGTATCGGTTGTTTATGTTTGAGGAGGCGACGGACGGCAGTGCTTCGGAGAAGGGGCGGGTGCTGCCAAAGGCGGCGTTTTGGCGGGTCGATGCGAAGGGGGGTGCCCTGAGCCGCGGACAGCTCTTGCGCTGCCGGATTCGTTATTTGACGGAGGGGGCGGTGATCGGTAGCCGGGCGTTTGTCGAAGACTGGTTTGTTGGCGTGCGGGAAACCTTCGGGGGGCGACAGACGGGTGCGCGTCCAATGAAGGGAGGAGACTTCGGGGATCTTTGTTCGCTCCGGGACTTGCGCGATCCTCTGGGATAAGGGTAAATGGAGGAATGAGCGAATTTTGCCGCGATGTCATTTCACGATGAGACGGGACTGAGCATGGCTGCTTCTCATCTTCTGCTGGATGGATGGAATCTGCTTTATGCGTGGGGCGATTTGGTGGTGGGGTCCCCCAAAGATGGGGCAGCGGCGGCGGGGGTGCTTGTCGCGCGGGTGCAACCGCTCCTTCGCGATGGTCGTTTGCTCGTGACGATCGTCTTTGATGGGCAGGGAAAACGCCCCGATATTCAGGCGCTCTCTCCGGATGACACCTTTAACCTCATTTACACGCCTTCCGGCACAACGGCGGATGCCTTCATCGAGCGGGCGGTCGGGTCGGTGAGCGATCCGCAGAATTTCATCGTTGCCACGGGCGACCATGCGCTGCGCATGGCGGTGTTTGCCATGGGCGCCGACGTGATTTCGCCGGAAAACCTCGCCGCTTGGATTGAGCGCGCCGCGAAGACCGCTCTCCCGAAGACGTCCCCGCAAAAGGCCCTGAGCCCCTTCGATGGGCTCGACGAATTGTTTTCGAAGCGGGAGGAGTAGCGCCTGCCCAGTTACTCAGCTTGCGGGTGCAAGGGCATCTGCGTCCATTGCCCCTATCACAGCTGAGCCGATGGCATCGGCGAGCAGGCGTCCGGAGCGGGTGAGGGTCCATCGCGCTTCGGTTACCTCGATCAACGCCTCCTCGACCAGCTGTGCGAGGAGCGTATCGAGCGCAGGCCAATCCGCATCGGGGTAACGCTTCTGTAGATGGCACAGATCGATCCCTTCATTCATGCGTAACCCGAAGACGACACAGTCCTGGGCCAAGAGGTTCGGCGTGAGAGCGACCTCATCGACGCGCGCGGGACGAGCGGTGGCCACACCCGTGGCCCAGGCTTCAAGATCGTGGGCGTTGGTCCAACGCCGTTGGCCCAGCTGCGATGAGGCGGAGGGACCGTAGCCCAACCACTCGTGCATACGCCATGTATTGAGATTGTGGATACATGAATAGCCGGGCCGGGCGAAGTTACTCACTTCGTATTGGCCATATCCTCCGCTGGCAAGAAGATCCCAGGCCCGTTCATAGAAGGCGGCTTCCTCCACCTCCGAGCGTTTATGGACCTGCCCTTTTTGCAGGCGCACCCAGAGCGTGGTATCTTCCTCGAAAGTGAGGCAGTAGGTGGAGAGGTGAGGGGGCTCCCTTTCCATCGCTGCCCGGATATCGGCCTCCCATTGCGTGAGGGTTTGGCCGGGCAGAGCAAACATGAGATCGAGATTCCAATTTGGGAACTCCAGTTTGCGGATGAGGTCGATTGCCTGATCCACCTGGCGGCGCGTATGCGGTCTCCCAAGGCGCTCCAACAGCCCGTCGTCGAAGGATTGCACGCCCATCGAAACGCGGGTGACCCCCATCTCGCGGAGGGATTCGAGTTTGTCCTCGCGGACCGATCCGGGGGCCATCTCCACGGTCCATTCCCGCAGGTGGCGTGTATCCGCGTTTTGGATAATCCGACCAAGCCGCCGGAGGTCTTCCGCTTTGAGAAGCCCGGGTGTGCCGCCGCCCCAAAAAACCGTTTCAAAGGGACGGGCCGGGGGGTAGAGGGCAAACTCCCGCTCCATGGCCGCCAGGTAATCCTGTATGCCCGTTCGGTCGGGGCGTTCCTGGTAAAAGTTGCAGAAGTCGCACGCCCGCGCACAGAACGGCACGTGCATGTAGACGCCCAAAGCGCAGTCCGCTTGAATGGATGCCGGGGGCGCGGTCACTCGTTGGCGGCGCGGGGTTCGAGGAAGGCATTGCGTCCGGCGGCCCAGACATCGTAGGTCAGGGGCTGTCCGGATGGCGAGGGTTTCATCCGCACCACACCACCGGCTGCCTGGACCAAGGCGAGGCCCGCCGCGACATCCCACCAGCGGATGGAGGCTTCGAAATAGACATCCGCGCGCCCGCTCGCAACGTAGGCCAGAGCGAGTGCGGCGGAACCGATCATCCGCACTTTTTTGAATCGCTGAACGTGCCGGATAAAATCCTCCAACGCGGCGGACGACTTGCTCATGGCTGCGGGGAAACCCGTCTGCAAAACCGCCTGATCGAGGCTCTCGGCCCACTGTGGCTGAACCGCGCGGCCATCGATTTCCAGCCCCGCCGTGACGCACCCGCGAAAACACGTGTTGGCGTTGAAATCATAGATCACGCCGCCGACGGGGGTTTCGCCGCGCAGCAGTCCGATGCTCACGCAGCAATGCGGGCTATCGCGCAGATAGTTGTAGGTGCCGTCCAGCGGATCGACCACCCAATACAGTTCGTTCCTTTCGGTGAGGGAGGCATCGCCGCCCTGTTCCTCGCCGATCACAGGGAAGGGCGTGGCCTTAGCAAGCAGGGAGCGAATGAGCGCTTCAGACTCCAGATCGGCGCGGAGTTTGACGTCGGCCCGGTCGCGAAAGTGGATTTGGCGCAACTCCGCGCTGCCCGCGCGCAAGCAATCGCCAGCTGCCCGCGCAGCCTCCTCGGCCGAGTTCATCCATGTCTCAATGTCCTTCATCTTGGCGGCGATATCAACGGACGGGCTCGCCAACGGCAAAGCGAATCTCAGGAATCCGCCGGGGCGAGCGGAGGGTCGGCGATTCCCTTGAGCAGCCAATAGAGGCTTCGCAAATACGGCATCGCGACGCCCGCCGCTTCCCCCCGCCGGAGCGGTTCACCAAAGATCGCCTCCACTTCAACCGCCCGTCCGGCGCGGAAATCGACGAGGGACGAGGGTTCGTACTGTCCGAGTTTGTCGGAAAAGGCGAGGAGTTTGTCGGTGTATTCCGGTTCGATCCGCGTGCCCACAGCACCGGCGGCAAGGCGAACCTCCTCCATGAGGGCGCGGGCGTAGGCGCGCAGGGTCTCCGTTTTCAAGACTGTTTCGGTGCCCCCGGCCCCGCCGGTGAGAATCGTGAGTCCGTTGAAGGGCACATTCCACATGAGTTTGCGCCAGAGGGCGTCTTCGAGCGAGGCCGCCAGCCGGGTATCGATACCCGCCGAGCGCAGGCACGCGGCGATGGCCTCCGGTAGGGAATGGGGTGCGGCCTCATCCGCTGCGGCGAGCAAAACGAAGCCGCCGGACGGCACACTGTTGCGGATAAAGCCGGCGCGCACGCGATTCACCCCGATCTGACAGAGCCCCGCCACAACCGGATGGTGCGGGCACACTTTGCGCAGAAAGTCCGTGTTGCCCATGCCGTTTTGCACGGTCAGGAGGCAGGTGTGCTCATGCAAAAGGGGAGGAAGGAAAACCTTCAATAAGGGGTTGTTTGTCGCTTTGAGCGCAATGAGGACAAGATCGCACGGACCGATCTCCCGCACATCCTCACAAACGCGGGGTTGCGGGAGGGAATGCACGTCGCCATCCGCCATTTCCACGCGCAGACCCTTCTCCCGCACGGCGGCGGCGTCCGAGCGCATGAGAAAGGCCACATCCGCCCCGGCGAGGGCCAGCCGCAGACCGAAGTAACCGCCCAGCGCCCCGGCCCCGATGATAGCCACGCGCGGCTTTTCCGGGAAAGTGAAATCCATTGGAGGGAGACTCATGTTTCGGGATCGAAGCGCCTCCTTGGGATTCTGTCGACTCAACCTTTACCCTTGTCATCGTCCCCGAAACTTCCACGCTCGCCTCTTCAGTGATCCACACCATGGAGGGTTGGCAGAGTGGACGATCGCGGCGGTCTTGAAAACCGTTAGGCCGA
>JAFIGE010000047.1 GCA_020831585.1 Opitutales bacterium
CCGGTCATTGAGAAGGTCATATCAACTTGAATGGTCAATTATGCAACAAAGCCATCGCCATTACCCGCCAAAACCCTAGGGCAGATATCACTTCGGAAGAATGGGTAGATTACGTCAGACGAAACCCAAAATTATTACTCGTTCAAGAGAAACCTATGGCCATGGCTGTTCATATCGAGGAAAAGAGGAATAAATATATTTTCGCAACGAACGGGGTGATTTCTTGTGATGGGTTAAGTGTACCAATTATGCGTGAAATGTTTGAATGCTCGCGATTTTTGAATGCGGATGTTGTCGGGCCAAAGGGTTATGTTTTCAAGTCTTTCGAGGAGTGGCATAAAAAGACTATCGAAAAAAGGCGTCAGTATTCTGAAAGGCTTGAATCCAGTAAGAAGGAGCGGAATATGAGAATGTTTCGTTTTCTATTCTTCGTAGGCGTATTCTTGGTCGTATTGTGCGTTATATGGAGCTGACCATTAGAAGGCACAACAATAAAAAGCCCAGCGAAGGTGAGGAATCCACCTTCGATTGCGGCCATGGCGATTGATCGTAAGCCCGGAGCGGCCCTTCGACAAGCTCAGGGCAGGCCCTTCGACAGGCTCAGGTATGAAGACGGAGCACCGTGGCTGGGTGGCCATCTTGGCCCCCGGCTCTGCGGTTTGCCTGTCGGCGCGAATACCCGGCGTTGGCCGACGGCTGCGGAAGGCTGACGGCCCCACGCGCTGACCCCAAAATGGGGTCGCGCCACGACGAGACACCTCCGCCTACTGCAGCATCCGGGACCATCGGTTGGTGCCGTCGCACCTCCAAGAAATACGGAGACATCCTCCTTGCCGGACGCTTGGCCGGGGCCACGCGGAAATCCGCCCGCTTGGGCACCACCCTCAGGCTCCGCAGGCGTTTGCAAGGAAACTGTTTCATTATTGCTTCGGGCCGTGCCGAAGGCACTTTGGACTGCGGCAAGCTCTTGCCGCTTTCGCTAACCGCAGCCTGCTGCGGCGCTCGCGGGTGGCCGCAGGCCGCTGACGGGCACTCGGCAGCAGGCTGCCTTCGCGGAAAGCGGCAGCAGGGCTGCCGCCGTCCAAGGACGGCTCCCGCCGTCGGGCATCTGGCTTGAATTTTGAGACAGTTTCCAAGCAAGCACACCACCTTTTGTCCCCGGCACACCACCCCCCCCTATCGATGAAATCGATGCAATCTATGGTTCAACGCCCCCCAACGACCAACCAACGCCGAAGGCCTGTGAGCATTGTGGCCAGTGAGACCGGGCGGTTTGGGCTTGCCTCTGGGCGGGGAAAGCCGGTGAATGAGAAGGCGGGTTGGTTATGGTTTTTCGCATAACCCCGCCACCTTGGCCGCCCAACCCGCCTCTTTCCAAGATCCTCCGACAATCCACCCGCCCGATGACCGCTGCTAGCCCACGCAAACATTTGCCGCGCAGCGGCTTAGTTCAACAAATCGCCGCAGCCAACGGTGTTCCGCGCTTCGCGAGTGTCCTCATCGTTGTGGAGAATATCCATGAATGAGACAGCAACAGTCTACCTCGAAACCACGATTCCCAGTTATCTGACGGCTCGGCCATCGAGCAATTTGATCATCGCCGGAGAGCAGGCAATTACGCGGGAATGGTGGGAAAGCAGGAAGGTGATGTTTCGGTTGTTCATTTCGGAAGCCGTTGTGGAGGAGGCGAGTCGCGGAGATGCGGAAGCTGCGCGGAAACGACTGGAAGTCATTAGCGACTTGGAAGAGCTTTCGATTGACGAACCTGTTCTCTCCCTCACACGGGAAATCCTTGGCACAGGCTTGATTCCTCGAAAGGCATCGGCGGATGCCGTGCATATTGCAGTTGCGGCGCGGCATGGCATCGACTATCTTGTTACTTGGAACTGCAAGCACATCGCCAATGCGGAGATGATTCGAAAAATCAGTCATGTAATTTCACAATGTGGTTATTTTGTTCCTATTATTTGCACACCTAGAGAACTTTTTGGAGGAGAAGAAGATGAAAGATGAAATCGTGGATGAAGTAAGAAGGTATCGGAGCGAGGTTCTTCAGTCTCATGACTGGGACATCGAAAAGATGGTGCGTGCTCTGATGGATAAGCAAGGAAGCCGGGGACACAGAGTCGTGACGTTGGAGAAAAAGATACCACAACAAGGCGTCGCACCTAACGCCTACCCGCTGCGCGGGCAGGCGTAAGTGGACTCACCGTTGGCTAAGGCAGAAAATCTTGCGAATCAGCTGAAATCTCCTAAAATAACACCCTATGAGCGTTACGGAAATACAGAAAATGACTCCAGTAGAGCGTCTTAGCACGATGGAAGCGCTTTGGGATGCAATGTGCCATGAGGAAAAGGAGCCGACCTCTCCCGACTGGCACGGTGAACTCTTGGAAGCGCGTCGCGCCAAAATTGCCTCAGGAGAAGCAAAATTTATTTCCCTCGATGAGGCAAAAAAACGAATCCTCGGATGAGCCGATTCTCGGTATCGATGCTTGAGGAAGCCGTTGAAGACATTCTTATCGGCAAAGAATTTTATGAAGGAAATGAAGCGGGTGTTGGCGCTTTTTTTGCTGTATCCGCATTAGCTGACATAACCTCACTTGGTATCTACGCTGGAGTAGATTCAGTTCATTTTGGCTATTTTCGCTTGTTGATGAAGCGGTTTCCATTCGCGGTGTATTATCGAAAATGGGTTTTGCGGTGCCCGCCAGACTTCTCCAGATTTAAAGAATGCCGACAGTTCTGCGCATCGGGCCATATAGGTTCCTCTTTTACGCCTCAGACGGGGATGAGCCAATCCATGTCCATGTCCTACGTGACGACAACCTGGCGAAATTTTGGATTCAGCCGGCGCGTTTGGCCGTCAATATCGGATTTCCACCGAAGGAGTTGCGACAGATCGAAAAGTTGGTAGAAGAACATAATACTGAAATTGAAAGGAAATGGCATGAATTCTTTCGCCGTAGTTGAACGTGAAGCAGTTGCTTCAGGAGTCGAGGTGACCGAGGATGAACTGATGGTTTCGCTAGTCGATGGGCGGCGAATCTCCGTCCCATTGGTCTGGTACCCGCGCCTTTCCCATGCGACTCAAAGCGAAAGAGAGAAATTCGAGCTAATCGGAAGGGGCACCGGCATCCACTGGCCTTTGCTCGACGAGGATTTGTCGGTCTCGGGAATCCTCAAAGGCAATCCTTCTTACGAGTCTGAGAAATCATTGAGGGCTTGGCTGGAGCAAAGAGGGTCCATCCAGCCGGCGTAGACAACAGATTTTCCGCTGCGCTCCATATCCGCTGTCTAGCCTTTACGTTGGGCCGAACAAAATGAGCATTCCATATTACCAGGTTGACACTTTTACGGATCGTATCTTTTCCGGCAATCCCGCAGGAGTTTGTCAACTGGTAGGGTGGCTTCCAGACTCAGTTCTTCAGTCTATTGCAGCCGAGAATAATCTTTCTGAGACCGCCTTTGTTGAGATGAGCGGTTCCACCTTTGATCTGCGCTGGTTTACCCCCACTCTTGAGATAGATTTGTGCGGCCATGCCACGCTAGCCACAGCCCATGTCTTGTTTCGACACCTTGGTTATTCCGACGATGTCATCAGTTTTCAAACACGATCTGGTGTACTTACCGTGTCAAGAGTTGGTGATGTCCTAACGTTGGACTTTCCTACCAGACCGGCGACTGAGTGCACGGCTCCACCAGAGTTGATCGATGGACTAGGCATCAGCCCGATCATGACCGCGAAGGCTCGTGATTACCTCGCTGTTTTTGAGTCGGAAGAACAGATTAGAGGGCTGCGTCCAGACATGGCTCTACTCTCACGTCTCGATTGCCTGGGTATCATCGCCACAGCTCCCGGTCGTGATTGTGATTTCGTTTCACGCTTTTTCGCACCGCGTGCTGGGGTTCCTGAAGATCCTGTCTGCGGTTCGGCTCACTGCACACTCATTCCGTATTGGTCCGAGAAGCTTGGCATGTCGAAGCTCAGAGCGCTCCAACTTTCCGAGCGTGGCGGTGAACTTTTCTGTGACCATCGGGGTGATCGGGTCGGCATCGGAGGACGCGCCATCACCTATTCAACGGGATTTCTCCATGTGCAAAGATAGCAACCATAAGCCCAACAAGACGCGCCGTAACAACCTCTTCCAGCCGTTCAGTTTCGATAATTTCACCTGACTAAAACCTCAACCCCGTGATCGATGTGCGCCACTGCGGGTAGGGGTGCACGCGCTCATCGTTGTGGAATAGAAAAATAGTAATCACTACAGGCTTTTTAGCTTTGGCCACCGTTGCTATATTCCTTTTGCTTTGTAGAGACGTCTCCCACCTTCCAGTTTCTACCGATATTGAAATCTATGCGGCTCAGCCGTTGGGGAGTGAAGGGAGTTTCAGTCTCCTTTTAAAGACGTTCAGGGCAGCAGCACCTTATAAGCATTTCCCGTCCGAACTTGTCAGAATAAAGAAAACTGTTTCGCCATCGCAGTCGAGAAGGAGGAAGACCCCCACCCTGTCCCCGCAGGTGTCAGCGGGGCAGGTCGCGGCGGCGGCTTTCGTCGGGTATTGATGTGGATGGCAAGAGTTCGGCGAGGGCCGCGTGGACGGCTTCGCGCAGGTCGTCCACGACTGCCGCCATTTCCGCAGTAGCGGCTTCCAGTTCGGCGAAGGGGGCCTTGTCCATGATGGCTTCTTCAACACGGGCAACGGCATTCGTCGAGCGAGAATCGAGGAAGAAGGATACGGTGCCTTTCAAGGTATGGGCGGCGCGGCCCAGGGTGGCGCTGTCCTTGCGCGCAAGGGCATTGCGGGCGTCGCCCAGGAGGCTGGTGGACTCCTTCTCAAAAATCGAGGCCACCTGGAGAAAGAGGTGAGTGTCGCCATCGATCTCGTCGAGGATGTGCTCGAGGTTGAGGGTTAGCCGGTCGGCTGGTGGTGCGGGTTCGCCGCCATTCGTTGCCGTCGTCGGAAAGTGGCGTGCGATGGTTGCCATGAGCGTGCGAGAGCGGACGGGTTTGGCTAGGTAGTCGTCCATTCCGACGGCGAGGCATTCGTTGCGCACGCTTTCGATGGCGTGCGCGGTCATGGCGATGATGACGGGTGCGTCTTTGCTCCCTTGGGGGTGTGTGGAGCGGATGTGGCGGGTGGCATCGAGGCCGGATATGACGGGGAGTTGCACATCCATGAGGATGAGATCATAGCGGGTGTGGCCAACTGCTTCGAGAGCAGCCTTACCGTCACCGGCGATGTCGACCGTGTGGCCGCGTTTGCGGAGCAATTCGGTGGCCACGCGCTGGTTGACGGGATTGTCCTCCGCGAGGAGTACACGGAGAGGCCGGGCAGCGGGCAGGCTGTGGATCGCTCCAGTGCCGGTCGCCGGCGCGGCCTCGCCGAGTGCATTGAGAATGGCGTTGAGTAGCCGGTTTTTGGTAATGGGCTTGCAAAGATGGGCCGCGATGCCGAGGGCTGCACAGCGGCGTTGGTCGTCTTTGCGCACAGCTGAGGAGAGCATCATGACGGTGCAGCGGCACAGCTCGGGTCGGCTGCGGATCTTTGCCGCGAGCGTGAAGCCGTCGATGCAGGGCATCATGGCGTCGAGGATGATGAGGTCGTAGGGGTGCCCAGTGGCCGATGCCTCTTCGAGCCGTTCGAGGGCTGTCGCGCCGTCTTCCGCGACGTCGGCGGTCATACCCCATGAGCGGAGGTGCCCTGCGATAATGCGGCGGTTGGTGGGGTTGTCGTCGACGGCGAGGACGCGGCGGCCTTTCGCATTCGCGGGGAGGCGGCTCACTGCGGTGGGCGTATTGTCGGCAATCGGAAGGGCGAGGGTGAAGTGAAATCGGCTGCCCGTGCCCGGTTCGCTTTCGACCGCGAGGGTGCCGCCCATCATGGCGACGAGTTGGCGGGAGATGGCGAGTCCGAGGCCGGTGCCGCCAAAAGTGCGGGTGATGGAGGTGTCGGCCTGGGAGAAGGACTCGAAAATCAGAGCCTGCTTTTCCAGTGGGATGCCGATGCCCGTGTCGCTCACGCTGAAGGTGTAGCGTGGGGTGCCGTTGCATTCGCCGGCGGGCACGATGGAGACAATGATCTCGCCGCCTTTGGTGAATTTGACGGCGTTGCCGAGAAGGTTGGTGAGGATCTGGCGCAGGCGCAGAGAGTCGCCGATGAGCTGAGAGGGAAGGCCGGGGTCGAGGTCGCAGAGAAGTTCGGTGTCGTTGCGCGCCGCCCGCAGGCCGAAGGATTCGACGACGGACTCGACGCACTCACGGAGATCGAAGGGGGCGGCTTCGAGGTCAAGTTGTCCGGCCTCGATTTTGGATATATCGAGGATGTCGTTGAGGAGGGCGAGGAGGGCGTCGGCGGAGGAGTGAACGGTGTTGAGGTAGTCGCGCTGAATGGGTTCCAGGCGGGTTTCGAGGGTGAGTTCGGTCATCCCGATGATGCCGTTCATGGGCGTGCGGATTTCGTGGCTCATGTTGGCGAGGAAATCGCTCTTCGCGCGGCTGGCTTCGAGGGCGGCGCGGCGCGCTTCGTCGAGTTCGCGGTTGCGCGCGTTAATATCGGCAAACACTTTTTGGAAGTAGGCGTAGAGCGTGACACCGCGGCCCAGCTCGTCGAAGAAGGCGCTGTATGGATTTTCCATATCGAGGAGGAGAAATCCCATCGTGACATCGCGCATGGTGAGCGGGAGGACCGTCGCTCCCCAAGGGGTTTCCGCGCGCGGAAACCAGGAATCCAGAGAAAAGGCATCGAGTCGCATCCGGTGCTCCTCCGGCTTCTCCGGCAAACTCAGACCAACCCGCCGCCAATGATAGAAGGTGCCCTCGCCGCCAGATTCGCCTTCGGCGTCATCGTAAAGGAAAATGCCGAAAGACTCGAATTCGGCCGCGCGCGCGATGTTACAAAGAATGAGGAAGATGCTGTGGGCCGGATCACTGTCCATTACGACTTGCGGCAGAACGGCCGTGTACCGGTGAAACTCCTCGCGCAGGGTGGAATGCCGCATGTGGTGGTTGATCGCCATTTCAGTGGTGAGGGCAGCAGCCTGGGCAAGGGTGGTCCTGAGTGCAGCGGGGTCGGTCGCGGCACCTCCCCCGGGAGGATCGATGCGGGATAGCAATGCCAGAACGTTGTGCCCATGGATGGGGCTGTAATCGTAGCGCCCCAGAGTCGAATAGAGTTCCGTAAGCGTCTCCAAAAACCGGACGCGATCCGGAAGATCGGCGAGGAGACGCCGGGCGAGAGTGGCGGCTTCCCGCACCGCCAGCCCTCTGGAGTGCCAGCGCAGCTCCTCCGCGATGAGGGACGATGGTGCGGGCGAAGAAACAGGCGCGGTCTCTCCGGCATTTTGCACAGCGGTGTGGAACGTGCCAAGAGAGTAGCGCTGGACCAGGTGGCAGGGAATGACAACACAAGGCGGAAGCTCCGTGCCGTCCCGAAGGTGAGTCAACATTTCAACGGCCGCACGGTGGCCCATTTCATAGGCAGGGAAAGCTACGCTGGAGAGCGGAGGGCGGGCGGCGTAACATTGGGGAATATTGTCGAAACCGACAACCACGACGTCCCGGGGTATGTGCACGCCGTGTTCGTGGAGGGCTTTCATGGAGCCGATCGCACTGTGGTCGTTACCGGCGACCACTGCCGAGAAGACGGTTCCCCGCCGGAGCAGCCTGCCTATATTCAGGTGACCGTGGAGGCCGCTGAAGCGACCATCGAGAATCAGCTCTGGGTCCGGCTCGATGCCCGACTCGCGATGGGCGTCGAGAAAGCCCTCCAGGCGTTCCTCGGCGGTTTGCACGCCTATGGGACCCCTGAGATAGGCAATGCGCTGGTGGCCTTGCCGGATGAGATCGAGAACCACATCCCGCACAATACTCCGGTTGTCCGCAACAACGTGCGAAATGTCCTCCGCCCGCCGGTTCACGAAGATTAAAGGCAGATCCGGCCCGAATTCCCGGGCGGTTGCAATGAGATGATCGCTTGGAGAGATGATCACCAGTCCGTCGACATTCGGCGGGCAAAGCGGAAAGCCGCGCCGGATTGTCTCCGGGACGATTTTGCCATGGAGCGCGGCGGAAATTGAGCACAACGCGAGTGCGTGCGCACCTCGGGCGCGCGCGGCGTCACACCCTCCCCGAAGGGCATCCTGATGGTAAAGGCCTTCCTGGCAGGAAATGATTCCGAGGACATACTTTTGAGGCTGAGCGTGAGGCATTGCTCGTATCTAAAACAGGGGTGAAAGGATACTGGGGTAAATAACCTAATTTTACTGATTGTGTTAAAAATAGATTTCATCAAATGAGCAAGGGCAATGCTGATTACGGTCCCTTTCACCGAAATTTTACGGATGATACCGCGTGAACCTTAGGTGGCTGGACGCAGACAAGGGGCAGCGAAAGAAGCAGTCTTTATATAGCTAGCCATAAAGGAATAAGTCAGTAACCCCATGGGCGGCTCCTTTGCGCTTGCTTCCTGTGGGATGGCCCGCAGTATGGATCTGTTCCTTATTCTGAATCCCTGCGGAAAACGTTCAGTTCGATCCCTCGACGAAAAAGTTTTTTGCTCAAACCCCAAGTATATGATCCCCTATTCCCAAGATTATCTCAAGGGCTCCTTTGTTTTGGCCCTTTCATCATTGGTTGCAGCGACCGTTTTTGCTGTCCCGACAAACAACCCGATTCGCGATTTTTATGGCGAGGGGGTCTACAGCTGGACCGATGAGCTCCCATGGGACAAGGTGTTTGTGTTTACCGACTTCGACGCGCCTGACAACGACACCCGGTTCGAAATCGCGCAGGATGCGATCGAAGCCGCTGGCGGCGGCATTCTCTACTTCCCTCCTGGCATCCATACCTTCGACGATCACCTCTACCTGCGCGATGGCGTGATCCTGCGTGGAGCGACTCCCGCTCAAACCGATGCCAAAGAGATCGATTTCGACCCGCCCTCCCGGCTTGTTTTTCCGCGCTATCATTTCGTCGCCGAGGGCAACGGCACCCCGAATGACACGGCCTTCAAGTTTATTTTTGTCGCACCGGGCCATGTCGGGCGTGATCAGGGCGCGGTGAATCTCGATATCAACCGCGCCGGGCTGCGCCTGGGAGGCGGTGCCCCGATCGCGCGCCGCGTTGTTGTCTTCGGTGTGCGCAGCAACAATGTCGCCGAGGCATCAAACGAGGTGCCCGTCGAAGGACAGCACGGCTGGCAGCGCTACGCGTGGCGCTTTACCCGCAACATAAACGTCTTCGTTGACCGCTACGCCCTCATCGCCAACAATCGCATTAACGATAAACACTGGCTCCAGCATCGCCTCCGGGATGGCCGCGACACCTTCGGCATTGATCTGAGCGATCCCGCTTGGGAAATCGACGATTTCGAGCAACCGGGTTATCTCATCCGCGAGCAAAACAACCAGTGGGCCAATCCGCCCCGCGCCCTTCAAGGACACCAGGCCGTTTTCACCTATACCGACAATTATGGAATCGCCTTGCGCGGCGGCTCCGGCGGCGGTTGGGGGGTTGCCCCGCACCAAGCGCCCTCACTTTTCCGGCGCGACAAGGTGGTGCGCGACAATTGGGTCTACGGCACCATGCGCGTGAAAATCCACACCTCGGGCAATGGCCTCGTCATCAAAGACAACGTCCTCCGCGACCGCGCGGGCAAGGTTCATTGGATGCACCCGACGGGCCAGCGCCTGGTGAACCCCGCCAACACCCTCGAAAACCGCGGCATCGATTGGTCCGGGCTCAATGTGCTCATCGAGGGCAACGACGTGGAGGTCTACCGCCACCGGATGCGTGACACCCACTACCTCAGTGTCGACGGGGAAGCCATTCTCTTCCAGGAGTGCTGCGGAGGCACGATCATCGACGGCATCACCATCCGTAACAACCTGACCAATGCCTACATTGGCATCTACAAAGCGCCCTATTTGCGCAACGCCCTGATTGAAGGAAACACGGTCACCCGCGGGTCCACCGCAGACACCGGCCTGGGCATCTACGTGGAAGCTGATACAAACAACGCCACGTTCCCGCTCTACAACGTGACCGTGCGCAACAATGTCCTGCTCGACGGCATGCCGCTGCGGGTCTCGGGGCGCCTCCAGCCAGAGGGAGCGGCTCCCAGCGTCGTGCACGACAACATCCTCCACGGAGGCGTCTTCCGCGTGGCCACTTACGTCGAGGCCTTCGATAATTTCGATGGCCAAGGCGACCCCGTCTCGCCCCTTCCCATCGAGCCCCAGGCGATCGTCCCGCACGCGCCGGAGGTCGACTTCCGCATAACCGGTAATCCGGCGCAAATCCGTGCCGGTGAGGTCGTGCGCCTCCAAGCGTCGATCACCAACGATGCGGCGATTGACCGGGTGCGTTTCTTCGACGGCACCACCCTTCTTGCCGAATTCACCGAGCCCCCCTTCACCGGCCTCGAATGGACCGGTATCGCTTCCGTCGATGATCCCCTTTACTCTGCCGTGGCCATCCCTGTGGGGCACACGGTGGTGATCAACGGCGTGCCCTCCGCGCGCACCTTCGCTCAATTCACCTCGGTTCTGCCATCGGAAATGGGTGGCGCTCACGCCACCGCCTTCCAGGATTGGCTGAGCCAACATTTCAGCCCCGCCGAGCAGAGCGACCCGAATCTCCCCTTCCTCGACGTAAACGGCAACGGACAGCCCGTGCTCTTTGACTTCCTCGCCGGGCGCGATCCACACGCAGCCCATCCGCCGGTGCAACCCGAGCTGATCCCGGGAACCCCCGACCACGCCCCCCGCGTGCGCCTCCGCTTTCGGCCCGCCGCCCCGGTGGCCGCCATCCTCGAAGTCTCTGCGGATTTGCAGTCGTGGTCTCCGCTGCTCCGCGATACCGAATGGACCCTCACTCCGGATGGGGACGACTGGGTACTCGAAGCCGAGATGACCGATCCCGCCAACGGGCCTGCGTTTATTCGTTTGCGCGCGGATTGGCGTTGAGCCCCTCTATTTTTCGGGAGCCTCCGGACTCTTGATCCGCCTCCTCTTGGGCTTTAAAAAAATCCCGAAGACGCTCTTTGCTATTGGTTTGCCAGCGGTCTCGATCATGTGCCGACGCTCCGCCTTGTGAAGGTAAGTTCGACGCGATTTCTTCATTCTGCGGCCTGCTGGCCCCGTAGCGCGATCCCATCTTGGGGTCAGCGCGTTGCGCCTGCGGCTTTTCGGGGCGCTGCGGGAATCTCCGCGCCCTCCGCCTCCTCCACCCTGCTACGGAATCTTTGCTGTGGGCGAAGCTTACTGCCCGGTCGATCAAGAATAAAGAGGATGGTTCAGAGCGCGAGGGAGGCCTCCGTCCCGGGATCAAAAAGGTGCGCCTTATCGAGCTTGAGGACGAGTTTCACGGGTTGATCAAAGTCGTAGCGATCCTCGGAGGAAACCCGGGCGATAAAATTATGCCCGCCTGATTGCAGGTAAAGGAACGTTTCCGCGCCCATCGGCTCGGACACCTCCACTTTGGCTTCGACCGTGGGTTGATGCGCTGCGGCATCGGCGAAGCGAACGTCGCTCATGTCTTCCGGGCGGATACCAAAGATCACCTCCTTGCCCAGGTAAGGGCCGGCGAGCTTGGAAAGGCGCGCGTTCAGGGGAATTTGCATGGGCTTCGCCCTGGAGTTGTTCTCCACAAAGGTGAGCTCTGCGCCCTTATTGCGGAGAATACCGTGAATGAAGTTCATCGGCGGTGTGCCAATGAATCCCGCCACGAAGAGATTGTTCGGATGATTGTAGAGGCGAAGGGGTTCATCCACCTGCATGATTATGCCATCGCGCATGACGCAAATCCGGTCACCCATGGTCATGGCCTCCGCCTGGTCGTGCGTGACGTAAATCATTGTCGCATCAAGGCGGTTGTGCAGCTTGGAAATTTCCGTGCGCATGGAATTGCGCATCTTTGCATCGAGATTGGACAAGGGCTCGTCGAACAGAAAAACCTTTGGCTTGCGCACGATCGCCCGGCCTACCGCAACCCGTTGCCGTTGGCCACCAGAGAGGGCCTTTGGCTTGCGGTCGAGCAGCTCACGAATGTTCAGAATTTCGGCAGCCTCATCGACCCGGCGGGCAATATCCGCTTTCGGGCAACGCTGGAGCTTCAGACCAAAAGCCATATTCTCATACACCGTCATGTGCGGGTAGAGGGCGTAGTTCTGGAAGACCATGGCGATGTCCCTGTCTTTCGGGAGAATGTTGTTCACGACCTTCTCGCCGATTTGAATCTCACCGCCCGTGATATCTTCCAGGCCCGCGATCATCCGCAGCGTTGTCGATTTTCCGCAACCGGAGGGCCCCACAAGGACCATAAACTCGCGGTCGCGAATCTCCAGATTGATCTTCCTCACGGCGTCGAAGGCCGGGGTCTTCCCCGATGCCGGATACACCTTCACCAAATCACGCAGAACAACTTGTGCCATGATCTCTTCATAAGCTTCAGGAGGTTCCGACACCAGCGCAAACTGCGTTTCCTTTCTTGCCGTTTTGCGGCAAACATCAGCCGTCATCACATTTCTGCAATCTACCCTGTCTGATTCATCCGCCCTGCGCCGTCGTGCGGTCGTCATTCTCGCCTCGTCGAGTCGACAGCGGCTGGCGGGCGTGGATTTCCCCTGGAAAAATGGACAGCTCAAAAGGATGTTTTCAGATTTCCTTGCGGGGCATAGAACGACCACCTCTTCTTGAAGTATGTTGCCCTCGTCAGAGCGCCTCTTTTTGGACCCGGCTGTTGCCCCGGCGGAAAGCGTCGCCGCATTGGTTCTGGCCGATGCTGTGGTGGCCGAAAACGGTCCGCTGGACCTGCGTGGGCACGGGATTATCGTCCCCACGGCGCGGGCGGGGCGCCTGCTGCGCGAGGAACTGGTGCGGGGGGCGCAGAAGCTGGGTCGGGGGCTGCTCCCGCCGCACATCGAAACACCCCAGGGCTTTTTCCTCGCCCGCACGCAAGGTCCGCAGCTGGCGGGAGACCTCGTGCGCGGCTTGGTGTGGGAAAAGGTCTTGGGCGCGGTCGAACCTGCTCAAGTGAGCACGCTCTTCCCCGAGGAGCGTTTGCTTCTCGATAGCAGTCGACGGCGGCACACGGCGGCCCTTTTGCAGGAGGTGCGTCAGCTTCTCACCGAGGGCGGGCACACCTTCGCCTCGGTGGCGGACGCGCTCGGCGGCGACCACCCGGAGGCCCGCCGCTGGGAGCAGCTCGCCCTCGTCGAAGAGGTCTATACCCGGCACCTGAAAGAACTTCGCCTGGAGGATCCGGAGGATCTTCGCCGCGCCCTCGCCGCGAATCCGCCGGAAGCCGCCTTTTCGGAAAACCTCTGGCTTGCCGCCACGCCGGATCCCCAGCCGCTCTTCCTCCGCGCCCTCGCCCATCGCCCGGCGTCCGTGCGGGTGCGGGTGTGCATCCTCGCTTCGCCCGGACAGGCCGACACCTTTGACGAGTGGGGTCGGCCCCGGCCAAAGGGTTGGGGCCGGGATGCGCCCGAACTCCCGTTTCCACAGGGCGGCATCCATCTCCTGCCCCACCCCCGCGCGGCCGCCCGCCATGCCGTGCGCACGCTCGACCACCTCGCCGATGCCGCCCCCTCCCTCGCCATCGCCCTGGGTTCCCCCGAAATGGCCCCGGTCTTCACCGGCGAAATGGAACCCAAGGGGCACCGCGTTTTTAATCCCGAGGGCGAAGCCCTTCGCCAGACCGCCTTTGCGGACCTTCTTGAAGCCGCGCGCGAGTTCCTCCTCACCGACCGGTTTTCGGCCTTTGACCGGCTCCTGCGCCATCCGTGGGTGTGGCACCGAAGCTACTTGCGCGACGGCCCGGCCTATCTGCTCAACCGGCTTCGCTTCACCGGTGAGTTTGCCCGGGAGCACCTTCCGGCCACGCTCGGGGCGGCGGTAGCGCTCGCCGCCAATCAAGCCTCGCCCGCCGAACACCGTCTCCTTGCCGAGTGGGATGAGCGTCGGCGGGCCGTGCTCGGCCCGGGCAACGGCTTTGGCCTCCTGCGCGATTGGATTGCCTGGCTCGGTGCGGAAGCCCCCTCGGCGAGCTACGCCCAACCGGCGGAACAAGCGGCCCTCGAAGCCTTCGCGAGCGACCTCGAAGAAATGGAGAACCTTTCCCTGGCGCGGCATTTGCGCCCGGCTGAGATCCTCGAAATCGCCCTCCAGCGCCTCTCCACCCGCCGCCACCAGCGGGAGCGCCAACCCGATGAACACGAACTCCTCGGCTGGCTCGAACTTCTCTGGGAGCCGCGCCAACTCCTCCACATCCACGGTCTCAACGAGGGCTGGGTGCCCCGCCGCGGCAGCGGAGCCGATCCCTTTCTCCCGGCAAGCCTGCGCGCCCAGCTCGGCTTGCCCGCCGCCGCGGATGAGGCCGCTGTCGACACCTACCGTCTCTGGGTCATGGCGGAGCGCCGCAAGCAGGCCGGCCAGCTCGATGTCATCGCCCTCGCCGCCGATGGCGAGGCCCGTCCCCTGCGGCCCTCGGGGCTCCTCTTCGCTTGCCCGGAGGCAATCCTGCCGGACCGCGTGCGGGCCCTCTTCCGCGAACTGCCGCCAAGCTCAGCGGATCTGCCGTGGGCAGCCGACTTCCGCCTCAAAGTGCCCGCACCGGTCGAGCCGGAAAAGATAGCCCTGAGCGTCACGCAATTCCGGAGCTACCTTGCCTGCCCGTTTCGTTACTACCTGCGGCATCGCCTGCGCATGGATCTGCGCCCGCCCGCCGGACCCGAGTTCGACGCCCGCGCTTTCGGCACCTTTGCCCACACCGCCCTCGAACGCCTCGCCCGCCACCCCGACGCCGGGATTTCCGCCGACCAAAAAGTCATCCGCGACTTCCTCGACAACGCCGTCCTCGAAACCGCCGCCCACCAAGTGGGTGCGCGCGAACTCTCCGCGCCCCTTCTCCTGCAAATCAACAGCGTGCGCGAGCGCCTGCGCTCCGCCGCCGGAGCCATCGCCGAAAGCCGCGCCGCCGGCTGGGTGCCCCGCCACGTGGAGTGGAAAATCCACGAAGCCGCCGACCTGCGACTCGCCCACACGACCCTGCGCGGCATTATCGACCTCATCGAGGAAAACACCGAAACGGGCGCATGGCGCATCGTTGATTACAAGACCAGCGACACCGCCTCCCCGCCCACCGGCGAGCACTTCGTGGGCTTCCGCGCGGGAGCGGAAAACCACGTGGCCTCAGCCGTCTTCGAGCGCGACGGCAAACGCGTGCGCTGGAAAGATCTGCAACTTCCCCTCTATGCCTGGGCGGCCAGTGAGGCCCTCGGGCTCGACCTTCCCGCGATCGGTTACTTCGCCCTCCCAAAGGCCGCCAGCGAATCCGGCTGGCTGCCCTGGGAGGATTTCACCGCCAGCGACCTCCAGGCAGCCGTGCGCTGCGCCACGGAGATCATCGAACACGTGCACGCCGGCCGCTTCTGGCCACCGGCCAAACGCGTCCCCTACGACGACTTTGCCCAGCTCTTCGAGCCCCGCGTGAGCGATGTCATCGACCCCAGCGCCCTCCTCCCCCACGCCTTTCCGACCGATGCCTGAGCTGACCCACGAAATGATCCTCGCCTCGGCTGGCTCGGGAAAAACCCACACCCTCGCCGTCCGCTACATCCGCCTCCTCGCTCAGGGAGCCGACCCCCGCCGTATTGTCGCCCTCACCTTCACACGCAAAGCTGCCGGGGAGTTCCTCGCGCGCATTCTCCAGCGCCTCGCCGCCGCCGCAAGCGATCCCACCCAAGCCGCCGCCCTCGCCCGCGAGACCGGGCAGCCCGACTTTGACGCGTCCGCCGCGCGCCGCCTCCTCCGTTCCATGGTGGAAGCCCTCCCGCAGCTCCATCTGAGCACACTCGACAGCTTCTTTCACGAAATCGTGCGCGTCTTCGCCTACGAACTCGGCATCGACCCGAGCTTCCAGCTCCTCGATCCGCAGGAGGCTGAGATCGCCCGGGAGGACACCCTCAACACCGTCTTCCGCCCGGCCGACGAAGCAGCCCGCGATCACTTCATGCAGGCGTGGAAACGCTACTCCTACGGCGGTCGCACCAAAACCGTCTCCGCCGACCTGCAAAACCTCCTGCGGAATTACCACGCGCTCTACCTCGATTGCCCCCACGCCGACCGGTGGATGCCGCCCCTGCACACCTTCCCCCGCGTCTCCCGCTACCTCGCCGCCGCCCAAGCATACACCAGCCGTCTCCAGGCCTGGCAGGCCGCGCTTGAGCCGCTGGACGATCCCCCCAAGCTCACCGAGCGCCTCCGCGAGGCCGCCCTGGAGGCCGAAAAGTGGTCCCCCGGCATGAGCCACCGCCATCTCAAAGCCCTCACCTACACCCTTCCCCACATCTTCGCGGGCCTCCCCGATCTGGAGAGCACGGGCACCATCGAGCTGGAAATGTTCCGCAAGCGCCGCGTCCTCTCCGGAGAAGTCGCCGCCGCCACCCTCGCCTTTTTCGAAGCCCTCATCGGAGCGGAACTCCTCCGCGCGGCCGAAGCTTCCGGAGGCCTCTTTCCTATTCTCGAAGCCTACGAGCGCGTCTACGAAACGGCCGTGCGCGGGCGCGGGCAGCTCACCTTCCCCGACCTGCCTCATCTCCTCCGCGGCGGGGCGCGCGCCCACGACCTCACCCTCGGCCAAACCGGCGACGCCCACCCCGCCCGCCTCCTCATCGACTACCGCCTCGATGCCCGCTTCGACCACTGGCTCCTCGATGAATTTCAGGACACCTCCCGCGTGCAATGGGATGTCCTCGCCAACCTCCTCGACGAAGTCATCCAGGACGCGGGCGGCGACCGCAGCTTCTTTGTTGTCGGCGACATCAAGCAATCCATCTACGGTTGGCGCGGGGGCGACAGCACCCTCTTCGAATCCATCCGCAGCCAATACGGCGACCGCCTCCGTCAGGCCACCCTCGACCGCTCCTTCCGCTCCAGCCCGCCCGTCATCGATTTCATCAACGCCGTCTTCGGCAGCGAAACCTTCCTGCGCCAGCTTGCCCCCGAGGTGACCGCGCGCTGGCAGCGCGACTGGCAAGCCCACAGCTCTGCCCGCCCGACCAAGCCCGGCTGCGCCGCCGTGCACTTTGTTGATAAAGACGACGACCGCCCCGGCATCGTCGCCTCCATGATCGAGCATCTGGCTCCGCGCGAAAAGGGCCTGAGCTGCGCCATTCTCGTGCGCCGCAATCACGACATCCACCCCTATATCGAGGCCCTGCGCTCCGCCGGCATCCCCGCCGTGCGCGAAGGCGAAGTGCGCATCGCCACCGACAACCCCATCGGCCTCGCCTTCCTCGCCACTCTCCGCGTTCTCGCCGTGCCCGGCGACACCTTTCACTGGGCACACCTCCACATGACCCCCCTCGCTCCGTGGATCGGGGAATGCGGGAGCGATGGCTTCGTTGCCCGGGCCCTCGTCACCATTTCGGAATCCGGCTTCACCGGCTTCTTCGAAGAATGGTGCCGGCACCTTCGCGCCGAAGCCCCGCCCGGAGCTTTCGGAGAACTGCGCATGGAACAACTCCGCGACGCCTGTCTCCAGCTCGACCGCCGCCCCGTGCGCGAGTGCGCCCGCGCTGCCCGCCTTCTCGAAAACCACACCCTCTCCGAGTCCGCCTCCCCCCGCAGCGTACAGGTGATGACCATTCACAAAGCCAAGGGCCTCGGCTTCGATGTCGTCTTCCTCCCCGAGATCGGAGGCGACAGCTTTGGCAAAGGCGGCCAAACCGATCTCCTCGTGCAACGGGATGCCGACGACGCCGTGCAATGGATCAGCGGCTCGCCCATGAAAGACGTCCGCCGCCACATCGCCGCCTTCGCCAACATCGAAGACCGCATGAGCGCCGCCGATGCCTTTGAAGAAATATGCGTCTTTTACGTGGCCTGCACCCGCGCCGCCCATGCCCTCTACATCCTCGCCCAGGAGCCCCCCGCGAAGACCGTCAGCCTCAACGCCATCAGCTGGCTCAACACCCTGGCTCCCCCCGAAGAAACCGTCGCCGATCCGCTCCTCCCCGAGGCAGGGCCGCCCCGCTCGCTCTTCGGCGATCCCACTTGGTTTGCCAAGTGCGCGCCCTCCGCCCCAGCCGCGCCCGCGCCCCCCATTCGCTTGCCGGAGCCGCCCGCGCGGAGTTCCGCCGCTCCGCTCCCGCGCACCCGCCCGTCCACCGAGGCCCCCCACACGCCCCTCCCGCTCGACCGCATGCTTTCCCCGGGCGCACGCGCCGCCCGCCGCCTCGGCTCCACCCTGCACGACGCCCTCGGCGCAATCGAATGGTGGCCCGCCGGAGACCCCGCACCCACCCCACCGGCAAACCTGCCCTCCGAGGCCCGCGACATCCTTGCCGCCTTCCTCGCCAGCCCCGCCGCTACCGAAGTCTTCGCCCGCCCCGACCAACCGGCCACCCTTTGGCGTGAGCAAGCCTTTGAAGTCATCATCGGCGGCAACTGGATCTCCGGCGTCTTCGACCGCGTCGTCCTCACCCCGGAAACCGCCACCATCTACGACTTCAAAACCGACCTCGATCCGACCCCCGAGGCCCTCCGCGAACGCCACACCCCGCAAATGCAGCGCTACCGCGAAGCCCTCGCCCACCTCACCGGGCTCCCGCCCGACCGCATCCGAGCCATCCTCGTTCCCCTCCGCTCCACCGCGTTGCAAGAAGTCCCTTAGAACCTGCCTGGAAATATTCGCGGTGCCCCGTTCACCGGCCAAACAGAATAACCTGAATTCCGCCGTTGCCGCGGTCAGACGAAGAGCGGTGGCGCGCGGGCGGCTGAAATGGGCCAAAGGGTGTCGTGGAAGTGTCCCCGCCCTCGCGCAACACACGTCCGGCGAGCATATCGAAGACCAGGGCTGCCCTCACTTTTTCAGTGAATCGAAGATTCATCACTCATCCCTCCATCCGTTCAGCTGCCCGGATCGGCGGGATACGGCAACGGCCCACCATGGCCAGGCGCACTCCGGGCGCTGACACGACCAACCGCATCCCCCCTCAGAAAGGGGCATCCACCCAGCCGTGACCGGCCTGATAGGCGAATGGATAGGCCCGCTCACTCGTCCAAATCCAGCCCATTTCCGGGTGCCAGACCCATGTGGCCTCTGCGCTTTCGCGGGCGGAAGCCGCATACAGCCACACACCGCTGCCATGATAGACCCATGGGAACGTATGGGTCTCGTAATGAAACCAGCCCAGCCAGGAGGAGCGATGCCAACCCGACTCCGTCATCCGCGAAGCACCGAGAAAACCGTGGCCGAAACGATCCCCGTAGCGGGGACTCCAGAGCAACTCCTCGATGAACCCGATAAGCGGGCGCTGCCCGGCGGCCAGCGCCTCCGCATACGAAAATCCGTAAGCGGGCACACCGAGTTCCCGATTGCCCCTCCACAAACTCATGAAGAGGGCCGCCCCGCGCGCATAATCGCGCCAATGCTCATTGGGCGGGTTATAAATGATGTCGAGTCCCCCGATCCGGTCGCCCCGCGCCAAACCGGCCGCTAAACGCGCACGGGCGTAGTTCAGGGGATCCAGTCGCGTATGCGGAGCCGCCTGATTATTTTTGTAGGTGGTTACCCGGAAGTTTGCCTGCACCTGCTGCTGGGCTGTGGGCTCCACTCCGTGGCGGTGATGCCAAAGATAGCGGAAGAAATCGACCTGAGTGAGATCCTCAGGGTTGCCACCCACCGCGATGGGAAACTCCGGAGAGTAATTGAGGACGTAATAGGCCAGACCGAGAAATCCGCCGGGTTGTTGCCCCAAAGAATCAAGAAAAAGGTTTTCTCGGGTATAAACAAAATTGTTCCAGCCAGTGACACGAAAAGTCAGAAAACCAAGGTCTGGATCAAAGATTGAGAAAAGAGGCAACTCTTCCACAAAAAACTCCTCCCAACTCATCGGACGCCCAAGGAGCATGTGATGAATGGAAATGGCCTCCACAATGCGACGATAAGTGGCCCCTTGCACCATCTGTTCAACCACCTCCGCCCTTGTCATTTGACCCGTGCGCAAGCGGTCCAGATAGATGGAAAAGGCGGGCTCCACCGGCTCACTGTTGAAAAGGTCCAGATACGTCTGCACGAGGAAGTCGCGGTTGTTCACGGCGGGATTGAAAATCACTTCCAGCTCGATGGCGGGGGTTTCAAAATCACCCAGATTACGATCGCGGACAACGGCGCGCAGTATCCGGGGGCCCAGGTCGTCGAAAGAGAGCTCGGCCCGGAACGGTGGGCGGGTAAAGGTGGCCCGCGGCGCGCCGTTGATGAGGAAAATGACTTCCTGAAGGCCATCGAAGGGACCGGCCACATTCAACTCAATGCTCACGCTCTGGCCCACGGCAAAGGTTTGGCCATCAAAGGGTCGGAGAAACACCGCGCGCGGCACAGTGTTGCTGACCTCAATATCGAGCTCAGCAGAGGGATAGCCTTCCAGCTCGGCCACAATGCGCACGGTGCGATTGGGCTGAAAGGTGGGCTGCGCGGGAGCCCGCGCAAGGAAGACGACATCCACCGCCGCCCCCCCCACAGGCACTTCCGCCGGTACGTTGAGGCGGCTATCGTTCGTGCGCAGGCGGAGCGTGCGGGCTTCACCCGGGGAAATGTTCAGACGGGCCGTCACAAAGAGCGATCCGCCCGCATTGACGGAGGATGTCGACGCCGTCAGGACCATCTCGGGTGTGAGGTCAACGTCTTCCACCACAACCGTGGCGGTGGTGGCGGCGAAGCCCACGGCGGTGGCCAGCAGTGTCACCGTTTGGTCGCCGTCGACAACACCATCGGTCACCGCCGTTACCTCGAAGGTGACAAAGGAGCTGTCCGCCGCAATCGTCTTGCTCGGAGAGTCAACGACCAGCTCGGTCGTATCGCTTGAGGAAAGGTTCACCGTCACGGGGATTCCGGGTGCATCGGGAAGGCGCACCGTCACTTCCGCGGTTTCCCCTTCGCGCAGGCGGGTCGGGGCAGTGATTTCGAGAGCCACATCGGGTGTCACAATCGCCGGGCGCACCGTCACACCGGCACTGACCGGGCTCAACCCTGGCGCGGAAGCCGTTACCGTCACTTCGATGGGTCCCCCCGCCGCCGCACCGGGCAGCACACCAATCGGGAGGAGACGTTCGGCGAGCGACTCCAGCTCCACGTCGAGCGGCAGATTGAGCACACCCTGGGGCTCGGCGGATAGGGTCACCACGACCGGAAAGCCGGTTACCGGGAGGGATGTAAGTGAGAGGCGGGCGCGGGGCAAATCGGCTCCCGCATTGTCGAACACCACCGCTGGCGTTAGGCTCAGGAGCAACGCCGGAGCCAGCTGTATATTGCGGATCGTGATGCTGGCCTCGGCGGGCACATAGCCGTCCACCCGGGCCGTGAGGAGCACCGTTCGATCCGGCCCGAAGAAGCCATCGTCCATCGCTGTGACAAAGAAGGTGACTTCGGTATCTTCAGCCTGAACCGGCACCGTATTTGGCAACAGGAGACGGGGGTCACTGGCGGTGAGGGTGAGGTTGCGCCCAACTCCGGGCGGTTCGCTCAAACGCACGCGCACGACCATTTGCTGGCCTTCATCCAGGGAAGCGGTGGCGGGGATCAACTCCAGGAAACGGGGCCGGTCCGCATCCTCCACGACAAGCGTGGCAGTGGCGGTGGCATACCCCTCGGCGGCGGCAATGACGGTCACCACCTGATCGCCGTCGACGATACCATCGGTGAGCGCCTGAACCGAGAAGGAGGCCACGGCGGAGCCTGCCGGCACCGTAACGCTCGCGGGCACGGCAATCTCCGTGGCATCCCCACTGGTCAACAGCACCTCCACGGCACCGGCCGCCGGGGTAGAGAGGAAAACGAAACCCTGTCCGGAGCTGCCTTCGCGCAGACGGGTCGGGAGAACCAGACCGAGCGCGGGCAGTCCCGCCGCCGTGGCCGCCCGCACTTCAAGTTGCGCACTCCCGGAAAGGTAGGGATCGGCGGCGGCCGTCAGGTCGATCGTTTGCGGGCCCGCAGTGGCGCTGCCGGAGATGACGCCGATGGGGAAATTGGCGCTGAGTCCGGAGGCGAAAACCACGATTTCGGGGAGGTTGAGTATGCCGCCCGGATCGGCGGCGATCGTGACCGCGAAGGGGTAACCGGCGGCGGGGGCGGCCGACAAAGTGAGGGTGCCCGTGACCGCGTTGGCCCCGGCATCGTCGAAAACGAGTAGCGTGCTCAGGCTGAGGGTGATCTCCGGGCGGGGATCGGTCTCGCGAATGAGCAGGCTCGCGGGCAGCCCCGGAAAACCCTCTGCTTCCGCCGAGATGACGACCGTGCGGTCGCCCGTGAAGACGCCGTCGGCAACGACACCGACGGGCACCTGCAAAGTGCGGGAAGTCATGGACACACTTGCGGGCAGGCTCACTGCCGCCGGATCAGAGCTTTCGAGAAAAACAGTGAGCGGATAGGCGTCGGGATCGTCTGTGAGCGCAAGGGTGAGCGTGGCCGCGTTGGCCCCGTCGGTTTCAAGGACCTCGGCGGGGAGCAGGCTTAAATTAATGCGGCGGACGGGCGGAGGGGGCTCGGAGGAGAAGATGAAGACATCATCGATGCGCCAGCGGGCACTGGCTCCCGAAGCGTTTCCGGAAGACAGATAGCGGAAAGCGATATACGCCGTGCCCGTTCCAAAGGAATTGAGCTCGACGGGTGGCGTAACGACCGGCGTTGCCCCCGTCGCCAGCAATGGATCGAGATCAAACCAGGTCGCCTCAAGCGGGTCACCCTCGCCATCATAATCAAATGAAACGAGCACCTCCAGTGTCCTTTCCAAACCGGTGTCCGAGAAACCGAAGTTGCTGGCAAACTCCAGAAACACCGAACTGCCGCCAATGACTTCAACGGGCGGGCTGATCAGCCACGTATCCGCCGGACCATTGTTGTTGAAGGAGTTGCCTTCGGCCTGCCCAAGAGTGGCATTGATAAACCAGTCGGTGTCGTTTTCGACCGTCCGCACAATCCAATCACCAAAGTCATCAAAAGGCTGGGCTTCGAGGATGGTCGGCAGATTAACCGTGAGCGACGGGGCCGTGCCCGAAGCGGGAAAGAGGATATTTGCCCCCGTGTTCGTGAAGGGGTGGATCGAGAAGTTGACCGTCGATTCCAGCGGAAAGCCCCGCAGGACAACGAACTCCGTGCCCTGGGTAATCGAAACCGCGCCCGCACCATCGCTGAAGTCGGTATCGGCGGTCGGCGGCGTGCCGTCGACGGGGGCGGCAGGCATCCCGGCCGAATCAGCGAAGATCCAATAGCCGCGGGGTTCGGGATCGAGGGCGACATCCGTCCATTCAAGGCGCACGGCGTTGGCCCCGACGATGGTGGCAGTGAAATTTGCGGGAAAAGCGGCGGGGGGACCGACGGGTTCGGAGGCATCGCGCGTAATTCCGATGATCGTGACGTCGCGGAGGCGCTTTTGGGAGGGGCTGGCCGGTCGAGTGAAGCGAAAACGAATTTGCTCCGCTTCCACATCAAATTCTACAGAGGCGTTCAGGTAGGTATTTCCATCCAAAGGAATTGGCGAGTTCCCGGCAAAATCCCAAGTTGCTCCCCCGTCTGTCGAAAATTCAAGGGAAACGGGTCCATCCCCTCCGGCTCCGAACTTCGCCACAGAATATAGAACGCGGAAACTCTCAAAGGGGGTTGCATCGAAAGACGGCGAGGCAAGGAAGGAGTCAAGCGTGCCCAATCTCGCGTATCCCCCAGCGGCAGCCACAAAGACAACCTCATTGAACTCCCACCCCGTCGGCTCGTTTCCGTCCCGCAGGGCATTTTCAAATAGGACAACCTCATCTTGCGCGAAACTCTGAGCGATGAGAACAGTGAAGAGCGTCGCCCGCAGGACGGCGTTTTTGAAGATGCGCGTTTTCATTTTCGGCTAGGCGGGGGGCTCAATCTTCGTTGATGCCGCGGTTTACGCCGCCGCCGGGGGTGACGATGGTGGGATTCTGGAAGAGCGAACCGGGATCGACGGAGTTGAACTGCTGGCGCGCGGGGGAACCACCGGGGCTGATGAGGTTGGCCGAGACGAAGATGAGGAGGTTGCGCTTCTGCGAGCTTTGCCCCTCACTGCGGAAGAGCCGCCCGAGCACGGGGATGTTGCCGAGCACGGGCACGCTGTCGCGAATGGAGACGGCCTGCTCGCGCGTGAGGCCGCCCAAGACAACGGTGGCACCGTCCCAGATGGTCACTTCCGTGCGCACGCGGCGGACGCTGAAGATAGGCTGGTAGAAGCCGCTCGGCACGGTGACGACCTGGCGCGAGGCGATGGCCACGGAGGTCCCTCCGTATTCCACAAAGCCCTCAAATTCGGTCACACGGGGCTCGAGCAAAAGGCTGATGGAGTTGTCGTCCTCGACCGTGGGGGTCACTTCCATTTCCACCCCGACGTTGCGGACCACAAAGTCCTGCGGAGTGCCGGCGGTGATGGCCACCCCGGCGGAACCGGCTGCGGAATCACCCCGGCCGACCTGCGCCTGCGTGTCGCTGTAGCTGCGCGGGTAGCGGAGTTCCTGGGCGACGGTGATCTCGGCGGTCTTGCCGGAGAGCACCGTTACCTTGGGGGCGCTCATGAGATCGTTGCCTGTCTTGCGTTCGAGGGCGCGGATGACGAGGTCGACGTCGGCGCTGCCGATAACCCCGGCGATGCGGGCGAGGTTGCCAGCGGCGGCCCCCAGATCCACGTTGTTCGGAATGATGGGCGCACCCTGGGGAACGGTGAGATCGAGGCCATCGGCGACAACCGTGGTTTCGGTGAGAATACTCCCCGTGACCCCTCCCGAGGACACCACGCGCAGCGCGCTGGAGTCAGCCCCAACGGTGAAGGGATCACTCAGGCGACGCCCGGTGGTATCAAACTGACGCCGGTGGCCAAAGAGCTGGCGTCCGTCGTCGCCGATGCGGGGGAGGCCCGTGGCGGGATCAAAGAGGGGCACGCGGCCCATGGAGACGGACCAGTTGAAGCCGAGTTCCTCGAGGTCGCCCTGTTGCACTTCGAGGAAGCGGGCTTCGATCTCGACCTGCTTCACTTCGGTATAGCGGCGGAGAATGTTGCGCACACGCTCCATATTGCGGGAGGTCTGGGTGACAATGAGCTGGCCGTCGGCGAGGGCGAGGTTGGCCCCCTCGATGGCGTCGAAGGGCACGCCGGCTCGCTGGAGGAAGTTGCGCAGGGCGGCTTCCTCTTCACCCACGGGAACGGCGGGGGCGCTCGGTGCCGGGGTCACGGCGAAGGGATCGTTGAGGTTCACCTGCGGGCTCTGCTGTCCCGCCCCAAGGCCCGTGAGGCGAATGATGGTGGAGCGGCTGATGGGAAAGAATTCGGTTTCCAGGCGCGTGCCGGGCCCCATTCCCTGACGGACCACCACCGCGTCGCTCTGGATGTCGAACTCGAAGCCCACGGACTCCACGACGAAGTCGAGGATACGGTTGAGGCTCAGGTTGCGCAGGGTGATGGAGACGCGGGGATCCGTCCCCGCAGGATCGATAAGGACCATGTTTACCCCGCGCCCGTCCGGATCAAACTCCTCGGAGAGCGCGGAGAGGGTGTCGATCACGCGGCTCAGGGGAATGGCGGCAAAGCTCACGCGGGGGAGAACGATCTCGCGGAGTTTCTCGGAGAGACCGCGGTCGACCTCCTCCGGGCGGGCGGCAAACTCCCGGTCGAAAATCTGCGGGCGCTGCCAGCCGCGGGCGACTTCTTCGAGCATCTGCTCCTTTGTCTTGTAGCGGTCGAGGTCGCCGGCTGCACGGGTGCGGGCGGCGATCTGTGCCTGGAAGTATTTGGCTTCGGCGTTGTTGGGATCGCGTGCTTCGATCTGGGCGAAGGTCTCGCGGGCACCGGCGAAGTCGCCGCCGACAAACTGCGCGCGACCGCGGCGGAGCAACTCATCGATCTCCGCACGCATGCGGATGAAACCGGGGCTCACTTCTTCAAGAAGGACCTCCTGGGGCGGACGGGGGGGCTCAAGGCGGGCGGTGGACCGGCGCCCGGTGGTCTCGCCGCGCGCGCCCGACTCGGCCCGCAGGCGCTCGCTTTCCTCGCGCACGAGGCGCTCCAGCTCGTTGTCACTCGGCAGACCGTTGGAAGAGGGCGCGGCGTTGGCCAGGCGCACGCGGTCGGCCCGCACGGCGTCAAGGAGGGCACGGATGTTGGCGTCGCCGGGGGCGAGTTCGGCAAGCTGCAGCAGGCGGCGCTCGGCCGTCTCCAGGTCCCCTTGAGAGCGGGCGCGCAGGGCTTCCGCCATAAGCGCCATGCGGTCGGCGGAATCGTCGGCTATCAGGGGGATGACAAATCCGGAGAGGCAGCAACAGAGCAGAATCCGGGTGAGAAGGCGGGATGTTTTCATGAAGCCAGTTTAGCGGTGGGACACGTGTATTTGAAATTAGGGAGCCGGACGGTTGACCGGGGCGAGGTGGCGCGTGAGCGGCGGGCTATCCGGCGTGCGGCGCTCCACCCTGATCGACGGCGGGTCGGGGACGAGGTCGAGAAGGTGGAATTCCCCGCTGGCCAAAACCAGCGGACCCGACCGGGGGAAAGCATGGATCGTTCCGGAAACATCGCGGACCTCGACAAGAAACCCTTCGTCGTAGCGGGGCGCGCGGGTGAGCGTCACTTCCTCGCCCAGCCGCTCATCGAAAATCACCAGGCGGATGCGGTCCTCCACGAAGGCGGTTTGTCCCGGATCATCAGAGGCCACACGCACACGCTCGACCGAAAAACTTACGATACGGGCATCGGCATCTTCCAGCGCCTGCCCCTGACGCGCCCGCACCCAGCGGTCGTTTTCCAGATCGTGGATTTCGATGAGGAAGCGCCCCTCTTCGCCAACATGGGCGGCATACTGAAGCCGGTAAAGCGGACGGTCCACCCGCACCAGCTCGATGCCAAAGGGTGGCTCGACGGGGCGCGCCAAGGGCGGTGTGAGGGTGAACTCCGCCGTGTGCGGATTGAAGAAGATGATTGGCGGAGTGAAGACATCGAACATCCAATCACCCCCGGCGGATTGCACGCGCGGCTCATCCCAAAAACCGCCGGGGGAGGCGCGAACCGACAGATCCACCGGTTCCAGACCGCGCTCGCCCATCGGCGCGGCAGCGGGCGGCGGCGGCCGGCCGGACAAAACATAGCTGAGGATGGCCAGCAGCAGGAGCAGACCCCCGACACCAAAACTGAGAGAAATCCCTTTCATGTCGGTTCACCTCCTCCGAGGAGTTCAAAATACTCGACCGTCACGGTGAAACGGGACCGGTTGCTCTCGATGATAGGCACGGCGGTGGGTTCGGCGAGCGATTCGGCGGGCGCGGTCGTCGTCGCGGGCAGCCCGAAGATGTCGGCCGCCGTCGGACCGCTGCGACGGGCCTCTCCGCCAGTCGCCGCCGGGCGCGCGCGCTCACTGCGGGTGCGCCCGGCCTCCGCGCGGGTGGGCGGAGCCAACGTTTGCACCGACACATCGCGCACCACCAGCGGGCGTTCGAACAGCCCGATGGCCGCCAGAAAGTCGCGCAAACTCGACGTGCGGCCCTCGAAAACAAAGCGATAGCCTTCCGTGCGGATCGCGCCTTCCCGCGCCGCCGAAACGAGCGGATCGACGCGGAACACCTCCGCCCCACCCTCGCCAGCCGCAGACTCGCGGGCCACGCTCACGATGCGTTCCGGGCGTGCCGCGAGAAGGTGGTCCGTCAGGTGTTCCACATTGCTCAGTTGGCGCTGAAGGGTGCGCACGCCTTCAGCAGTCGTGCCCGCGCGACCCAATTGCCCGGCATCCACAATATCGCGAAAACCGAAGCCGAGCGCATCGCCCAAAACGATGTCGGCGCTGCGCGCCCGCCCTTCGACGCGCTCCACAAAGGCCACGATCTCAAAAAAGAGAGCCTCCGCCGAAGGAGCCGGGGGGAGGTCCAGAACCGCGCCGCTCGCAGCAAGCGAATCCGCCGCCGCCGCCTGCAAATCCCGCAAACGCGCGATCTCCCCTTCGACCGCGCGCACATTTTCCAGCGTCGGCGGGGGCATCGACGCAACTAACGCGGCCAAACTCCGGTGCTCCTGCATATAAGTGCGCTCAAGAGAGGCCCGCTCGCGCTGAATCAGCCATCCCCAGACACCTTGCCCGATCCCCCCGAGCAAAAGGAGCCCGATGATGAGCGAGAATACCGGATGCTGCCGCACAATTTCCATAAATCAAAGGGGTTGGGCCGGATCGAGTTGGAGGGTGAACTCAAATTGCAAAATACCCGGCTGGCTGGCATCAAAACGGCGTTCCCCCACCGAACGGACAAACTCCGATCGACCGATACTGTCGATCAGCCGAGTGACGTTGGCCGTGGTGTCCGCGCTGGCGCGCGAAAGCGGGTTGGCCTGATCAAGCATCCGCCCGCGCACGCGCATCGTTGCTTCGATGACAGGGACCGGCGGGGCTTCATCCCACGGGTCGCGGAAGGCGCGGGGGTCCTCGGCAGGTTCACGGGCGACACGGATGACTTCCATGGAATCGATCCAGACATTCTCCACATCCGTCAGGCGGTCCTGCAGGTCGGCGAAGAAGCGTATCCAATTATCCCGCCCGCCCACAAGACCCTCGATCCCGCGAATGGAGGCGGCGAGGGTTTCCCGCTCAGCCAGGCCCATGCGCAACTCCCCGTCCAGCGCGCGCACAGGGGCCGCCGACGCGCGCAGCGCCTGCAATCCGTCCGACCACGCCGCCCGGTTGGCCACGGACCCCGCCAAAAAGACCGATCCGGCTATGAAAACGAGGCCCGCCGCCGCCGCGTAAAGCGGGAAGCGCGAACGCCGTTCCGCTTGCGTGCGCAGGAAACGCGGCAGGAGGTCGATCTCCACCAAGGCATCCCCACTCTGCGAGAGCGCCACCGCGCCAACGGGAGCAAAGGCATCCAGATCCCGCGCCGCCGACTCCGCATCCAAACCACTCCCGATATCGACTGCATCGCTCAATCGGAGATTCTCCGCCGGGAGGCTCAGGCGCGATGGAAACTCGGTCGCGAATCCCGGCGCATCCACCAGCGACGAGCCGGTGAGGAAAATCCGCTTCACATCCACCCCATCCGTCTGGCGGCGCTGAGCCGCGAGGGAACGGGTGATTTCGCCGACCAAACGTCGCTGGTAGGCCTCCCCCGCATCGCCCGCCGAAGCGTGTCCGAAGGGCACTGTGCGCAGGGAAAATTCATTTTCACCCAAAAAGACCAAACTCGTCGAATTCTGGCCCGCATCGACCAGGAGGCTCGAAGCCGAGTCCACATGCGCGGCGGCGCTGCATGCGTTCGCCAGAAGAGCCGGGGCCACGGCGATCTGCCGCACAACCGCGCCCTTGGTCGCCAAGGCGGTGCAAAGCGCTTCCGGCAACTCCTTGCGCGCCGCCACCAGCAACACCCGCTGCTCGATCCCGTCATCCGCCATGACCGCATGATCCCAAACCACATCCTCCAGCTTGTGCGGGATGGCCCGCGAAACCTCGTCGCGAATCGCCCCCTCCTGGCGGTCGGCGGCCACCTTGGGCACATCCACCACCTTCGTCAGCACCGGCAAAGGTCCGCAAACGACCACCGGCGCGCACTTCGCCGGACGTCCCGGCAGCGCCGCAAAAGCCATCGCCACCGCTGTCGCGTAAGCCACCGGCTGTGCAGGATCTGCCTGAAAAGCCCCCTTCGCCCATGCCTCCAGGCGCGGCCGGGTGCCCCCCATCTGAAAGCGCGCAAACACCACATGCGCCGTCCCGCAAAAAAGCACCTCCAGGGAACGGGCGCTCATCGGGAACTGCCTCCGGAAGAAGATTCCGTGCGTCGGACAAAAGTCGGCAAATCCCGGAACTTGCCAGCCTCCCGCACGAAAAAAGGCGTTTCGTAAATCGGTTGGAGGAGACCGTCGTTGCGGGCCGCCTCCGAGCCCAGCCGGCTTACAAAACTCTGTGCCGCCGGCGGATCGGCCAGGCTCCGGGAGAAACTGGCCGGCAAATTGGGCAAAGCCTGCCCGTCGATAACCAACTCGACCTGCCACGCAAACGGCTCGCTCCGGTCGATCCGGTCCCGACGCACGATTTCCGGGGGCAGGTAAAAATAGACCATCGCCCGCTGATTCGCTTCCAGGCCCACCAGCGTCACCCGTGATCGATAAAACTCAAAGCGCGCCTCCGACTCAATCCCCACCCGCGTGGCTAAATTCAGCCGCACCTCGATCGGACCGGCGAAACGATTATTGGCCGTGAACGCGCCCGCGCGCAGCTCAATTGCCGCCTCATACCACGGCCCCGTGACACCCGGAGCCTCATCCCGCGAGAAGCGCACACTCTGCACTGCCACCATCGCGGAAGCCATCTGTGCAAACAGCAAAAACCCAAGCAACCAGGCCGAGACTCTCCCGCCAATCGACGCACCACATACCATTACCCCATCTTTGCTATGGGGGGAGGGCGGGGGGGGGGGGGGGGGGTGGGGG
>JAFIGE010000048.1 GCA_020831585.1 Opitutales bacterium
CACCTGCAAATCCCATCGAACAGGTGGAATCCTCCTAAGTCCGACAGGCTGCTAGGCCGCTGCGAATCGACGGAGGTTGTTAAATGATACCCGTCCGGTTACGTCCATCGTTCCCCGCATCTCCGGATGCCGTGACAACGCCCGCACTCGGCATATTTGGATTTCATACTGGGCAAGCTCCTCATGCCTGCCGAGACTGCCACATATAAATTATACGGTTAAGTAATCTAATTGGTTACATGATAAGGGGGCATGTCTCTTTGTTCGGCACATCCTCCGGTGGGGTGGTCGCCCGCCTTGTTGGGGAGATGGCGTTGTTTCATGCCAGAGAGGAGGTCGCTCTGGTCAAATTGCCATCAATAAACTAACCGGTAAATATAGACTTGATCAATATTGTTTCCGGCGTTGCCAAGCGTGGGGCGAGGTGTCAGACCGTCCGCCATATGATTATTTCCAAGGCCCCTGTTTTAACGGATGCCCAGCTTGCTGAGGTGGAGTCGATTGTCGGCGAGTTCGGATGTAAGATCCAGGTCATCCAAGGCGCGCATCGCCGGATTTATGCGATCATCGGGGATGAGCGCAGCGAGACGATGGTCAACCGGATTCTCGGGTTGGCCTATGTGGACCGGGTGGACCGGATGGAGTCCGTCTACAAGTTGATGGACCGCCGCTCGGACCTGGCGAACCACCGCATGGTTATCGGGGGTGTGGAGGTTGGGCGGGAGCCGCTCATCATGGCGGGCCAGTGCACAATCGATCCGGCGAAGGGGAATGCTTTTCTGGAGACGGCGCAGGCGGTGAAGGAGGCGGGGGCACATGTGATCCGCGGAGGCGTGTGGAAGCCGCGGACGTCGCCGCACAGTTTCCAGGGCTCGGTGAAGTCGCTGGGCTACCTGTTGGAAGCGCGCGAGCGGACCGGTTTGCCGGTGATCGCCGAGGTGATGGACGAGGCGCAGCTGAAGATCGCGCTGGAGGCGGAGGTCGATCTTCTCCAGATCGGCACGCGCAATGCCCTGAATTACACCCTTCTCGCGGAGATTGGTCGCCAAACAGCGGAGAAGGGCACGCCGGTCCTGCTGAAACGCAGTCGCCACATGGGCCCGATCGACGAGTTTATCTCTGCGGCCGAGTATATCGTCGCGCACGGTAATCCGAACGTTCTCTTTTGCCCACGGGGCACGATGCCGGAGTTGGATGGCTACCGGAACCACCCGGATGAGTCGATTGCGCCCATTATCAAGGAGAAGTCCTGGGCTCCGGTGATTTTTGACCCCTCGCATTCGGTGGGTCGGGCGCGGTATGTCCCGGCGGCCTCGCTCGCGGCGATCGCCTACGGAGCCGATGGGCTCATTATCGAGACGCATGTGGACCCCCTTTCCGGGATCGGCGATGATCCGAAGCAGAGCGTGAAACCCGATGTCCTCGCCGCCATCATCCGCGATGTTAAGCAGATGTGGGCGCTCTCCAGCCGCTGGACGGGGAACGGGGCACAGGCATAATGGCCCGGCTCCTCTTTTTGGGTGACATTGTCGGACGGGCGGGGCGCTCGGCTGTTATTCGCCATCTTCCCGCGCTGCGCGAGGAATTAGAGCTGACGGCTGTGTTCGCGAATGGCGAAAACGCCGCTGGCGGTTCGGGTATCAACCTATCGATCGCCCATGAGCTGCGCAAGGCGGGGGTGGACGCGCTGACGCTCGGCGATCACTGCTGGGACCAGCGCGGCTTTGAGAGCGATATACAGCAGCTTGATTTTGTCTGTCGTCCGGCCAATTTGCCGCCCACCTGTCCGGGGCGGCCGTGGTTGATCGTGGATGTGGCGGGTTGCCGCGTAGCCGTGCTCACACTCTTGGGGACGCAGTTCATGAAGGTGCGTGCGGACGACCCTTTTCGAGCGGCCGACCGTCTGCTCGCCGAGCTCAAACCGCAGGCTGATGCGATCATCGTGGAGATCCACGCCGAGGCCACATCGGAAAAAGTGGCCATGGGTTGGTATCTGGATGGTCGGGTGGCCGCCGTGCTTGGTTCCCACACGCACATCCCCACGGCTGATGGGCGTCTCCTTCCCCGGGGGACGGCTTATTTGACCGATCTGGGCATGACCGGTCCTTATCGCAGCATCCTCGGGCGCGAGATCGGGCCCGTCGTGGCTTCTTTTCTGGACGGCATGCCGCGCCGCTTCACCGTGGCGGACGAATCGTGTGACGTGCGTTTGTGCGGAGTGCTTCTTGAGTTCGATCCCGCCACCGGTCGCACCCGCAGAATTGAGCGCTTCGAGCGAAGCATCGCCCCGTAATTGGGGACCGTGTGATAAAGTCAAACCTTCGTTCGCAGATGGTTTTGCGGCTATCGACTTACCCATTTTGAGCGCTTCCGTTTGTGACGGCGAGCTTCTCGCGCAGAGGAGAAAGACCGGGCATCGGGATTATCATGAAGCGTGCCGATTGAAGCCTGGCGGAAGTAAGGAATCCAAGGTTGGCCTTCTTTTAAACAAAGATGGAGGGTAGGAACCGATTTGCGGTCAGTACATCGCCACACTTCCTTCTGGAGCGCAAAAAAACTCCTCATTCGATGAATGAGGAGTTTTGCAGAGGCGGGAGAGCGATCTCACCCTCTCGGTTGAAAGATTAGCGGGATCGCCGGAACCGGCGAGCCATCACCACCAAGCCAAGGGCCAAGGCACCGAAGAACAGTGCGTAAGTGGAGGGCTCAGGGACGACGACGGTCATGGAGATCGGGAGGGTCGTGACATTCAAAGCGGAATCCAGCCCAATTAGAGTGAAGGCGAGGTTATACGTCCCCCACTCGGAAAAACCAAGGTTGAAGGCGATCGTCGAATTGCTGATGAGCGAGTAGGCCGAGGTGGAGGATTCCGTGCTGATGGCGGTGGGGTTGGAAGCGGGGAGATCGCGATACATTATGAACTCGGCTCCCGAGGTGCCGAGTGGCAACGCGACTGCGGTATCCTTGAAGGTGAACGTCGATCCGGGGACGTTGAGCGCAAGGATAGCGTTAATCAGACCCGCCCCCGAAAGATCGCCCACTTGGATGACAAACTCCGGTTCGGTGGGAATCGCCGGATTGGTGATCACCGTACCGGCGGCAGGCGTCACGCGGTAAAGAATGCTATCCACCTCACGGAAAAGCGGATCATTCATTTCCAAGGTGAGTCCGGCGAAGGGCACGGCCGGGGCGGCGTTCGCGGACACGGAGGCCAGCCAGCCTGCGCCATCGTGGTCGAGCAGAAGCGTCGCTGTGCCAGCGTCGACCATCAAAGATGCATGGAGAGCCGAAGCCCCCAGAGTTACAACAGCAGACAACAAACCAATTGATTTAGTTTTCATAGATGTGGCAGAAAGAAGCAAAAGATAGGAGGAGACTCAACTGGATCGACAATGGTTTGTCAATGGTTTGTTTTAACAAACTTCGGCAGGGGGTGTAGTCAGGAAAACTCGTTAGGGCGACCGATTCCGGGACTTTGAGGTTGATCCGGCTGGTCTGCGGCAACCCCTTGGCGGTTGTGGCTTTGCGCCGTCAGCTCCCCGGAGTCCAAGGTTGGCTTTTGGGCCCCCTGGACTTGCCGCGATTCAATTTCTGCCGAGCGATCTTCCGGCCCCCGGAGACGGAATGAGTCCATGGGCCGTTACCGAGAGAGGCTTTGGTTTTAGGCCTCCTCGAATTTCCGTTCGAAGAGAGCAGTCATTTCCTTGAGCATTTCCTCCGCACCATCGCCGGAGGCTGAAAATTTCAGTTTGGAGCCTTTGCCGGCTGCGAGCATCATGAGCCCCATGATGCTTTTGCCGTTCACCTGCTCATCGTCTTTTTCAACGAAAATTTCGGCAGGGTATTTATTGGCGATGCGGACAATCATGGCCGCCGGGCGGGCATGGACGCCCATTTTGTTTTGAACGACGAGTTCAACGGTCTGTTCCATGATGCAGGAGGGATGGGTTCAACAAGGATCGGTGACCCGATAGTTGGAGGTGATGGTGAAATGCGTAACCGGGATGGCAAATGCTTTTTTCACCGCCCGGCGACCGGGGTGCCGTCGCGAAGTTTGTCACAGGTGCCCGAAGCCAGTCGGCTGCAAGTGCAGCCGTAATGGCACACGTGTGCAGGTATTTTCGAGAGTGCCTTTGAGGTTGGTTTTCGTCTTGAGTCCGCAAGGTCAGCTGCACGAAAATCCCCAAAGCGGGAGCACTGCCGGGAGAATCAACCGCTATTTCGGGCAAACTCCGAGTTCCGGCGGATTGGGATAGAGCCCGATCCTCATCCCAGAACTCTTGGATTCTTCCTCGAAGTTTGGGTCATTGGAGACTTTGAAGACCTCCGTTCGGTGGGGCCTCAACTCGTTGGCCTTCCAGATGCGCTGCACGCGGCACCTCCAGCTTTTCTCCCTCGGCTAACAAGGCGGGCTCCATGGGACGACCGGATTTCTTGATGCTGGAAGAGTTTCAGGTTCGGCTTTTCCTGAAAGCCTATTTTGGAGACACCAAATTTGCTTTCGGGGCTCGCGGAGCGGAGTTTCTCTTCTGTTGCTTTCGCACTCACTCTGCTGGGCAATCCGTCTGACCAACGAGAATCTTTGCGGCCGCGACGGATCCCAGGGTGAGGGGTTCGGCGTGATCGCGAATGTTTACGGTGACGGCATCACCCACGCGGTCGCGGTGCGAAACGGAGAGGCGGGATCCGGGTTTAAGGCCGCGCGCCTCTACAAATTGGAGGAACTCCGGGTGCTGATCGGTGATTCGTTCCACTTGGAGCTGCGTATTTGTTGCACAGGTGCGGAGGCTGGAGAGTTGTCGTTGATGGAACTCGCCCTGGGGGCCGGGGATCGGATCGCCATGGGGGTCCGCCGTGGGGTGACCGAGGAAGGCATCGAGGGCGTCGAGAACGCGGTCGGAAATGGCGTGTTCGATGCGCTCCGCCTCTTCATGGATTTCCGACCAGTCGAGCTTCAGGACTTTCACAAGGAAGGATTCCACCAAACGGTGGCGGCGAATCATTCCAAGGGCGAGACCTTCGCCCGCCTCCGTTAGGCGGAGGCCCTTGCGGGGCGTGTAGCGCACCCATCCATCCCGTTCGAGGGATTTGGCCATGGTGGTCGCGGTCCCAGCGGATACCCCCAAGGCCGCCGCCACGTCTCCCATGGGTACATCCGAGAGGGGTGACTTTTCGGACAGGAGAAAAATTTCCTTCACATAGTTTTCTACCGTGGAGCTGGCCATGAGTGATCATCCGCAGGGTGTTTGCCTCTCGGAAAATCTCAAGGTCTAAAAAGTAGTAAACACGGTAAAAATACTTGACTTGACTTGGCGATCCGAGACGGGGGGGTGGAAAGTGGAGAGATGCGGTGGGTGGTGGAATAGGCTTGAAGAAGCGAGGGATGGAGGGCGACATAGCTTTATGTCTCGGGGTTCTTTTTTGAAAGAAAGTGACTGTTTATGACTGATTCCACACAGCCGGTGGCGGCGGTCGTTACGCGCACGAAAGACCGTCCACTCTTTTTGGAACGGGCGATTCGTTCGGTTTTGGGGCAGACCCATGCGCATTGGGAGCACGTCATCGTGAACGACGGCGGGGATCCGGCGGCAGTTGATTTGCTTGTGGCGAGCTTCGCGGAGGCGTATGCGGGACGAGTGCGGGTGGTTCATCATGAGCGTAGCCGGGGTATGCAACACGCTTCCAATGCTGGGCTGGCCGCAAGTGAGAGCCGGTATTGTGTGATCCATGATGATGACGATAGTTGGGCACCGGACTTTCTGGAGGTGGCAATTGCTTTTCTGGAGAGGGAGGGAGCCGATAGCGTGGTGCAAGGCGTGGTTACGCAGACGACGCAGATTTTGGAAGAGATCACCCTCACGGGTGATTTCCGAGAGAACCTTCGGCGGCCCTACCATCCATTTGCTTACGTGAACATGGCGGATTTGCGCCGCGGTAATTTGTTTCCCCCGATCGCCTTTCTCTATCGCCGCCGGGTTCATGATGTCGTGGGGGGATTTCGGCAGGCGTTTGATGTCCTCGGAGACCACGACTTCAATCTGCGGTTTCTTCGCCGTTTTGAAATCGGGGTGATCCCGACGTTCCATGCTTTCTACCACTGGCGGAACGGGAGTCAGGGCAACACCGTGACGGCTGGGCGCGAGACCCACCGGGTGATGCTGGCGCGGATGAAGAACGCGTATCACCGGGAGTTCCTCGACGATCCTTCGAACGCGGTCGGTCCGATTGATGACATCACGATCCCGCCGCCTTTTGTGCGTGACATGGGTCCCTTTCACAAGCGCGTGGATGGCAGGAGGGGGCCGCGGCCTTTGCCGGATTTCCGGGCAGATTTCCGTTTTTCGGTTCTTTCGCTGGATGTGTTTGATACCGTGCTCAAGCGACGTTGCCATCATCCCCGCGATGTTTTTCGCTTCCTCGAGGAGCGGGCGTTGGCAGAGGGTTTTGCGGCCAAACCGTATGCATTGGCGCGTGCCCGGGCGGAGGCGACCATTCGTGAGCGGCTCGGACGGGAGGTCACGCTGGATGAAATCCACGATGAGCTGGCCCGGCTTCTGGGGCTTCCCGCGAGCGAGCGCGAGCGCCTCCAAGGGATTGAGTGGGCTCTTGAATGCGAAATGCTCTATCCCGATCCGCGCTGGGTGGCGCTTTACAAGACCTACCGTGAGGCCGGAATGGCGGTGGTGTTTGTGTCCGATATGTATTTGCGCGGAGAGGAGATTGCCCGGCTTCTTGAGTCCAATGGGTTCCCCGGTCCCCGCGTCTTCTCCTCGGCGGATCTCCATTTGACAAAGCACGACGGGCAACTGCTGCCCGAGGTTGCGCGGCAGCTCGGGGTGGCTCCGGCGGAGGTCCTGCATGTGGGGGATAATTTCCACAGCGACTGCATGCGGGCGCTCCAGAGCGGGTTTCAAGCTCATCACTGGAGGTCGGATTACGGATACCGACCTTGGTATGCGGAGGTGGCTCCAGACTATTTCGAGCCGACGGATACGTTGAGTGCGCGGATTATGGGGCTGGTGCGGGAGCATGGGGAGCAGTTGCCCTGGACACATGACCGGCTTTTGGGAAAGCTCGGTTATGAGGCTGCCGGGCCGCTTTACCTATGCTTTATGCTGTGGGTCTTGGCTGAGGCAAAGAAGGATGGCGTGCGCCGTCTCATTCTTCTCGGGCGGGATGGGTATTATTGGGAAAAGACTCTCCGGGTCTTGGCTGAATCCATCGCCGTCGAGCTGGAGTTCACCTATCTTCATGCTTCGCGCAAGGTGATCAACTTTGCCTCTTTCGAACGGCTTGACGAGGAGGCGCTGAATTTTTTGCTGACCCCGAATCCTTCTCTCACAGTGCGCGACTTCATTGACCGGACGGGATTGCGGGCCGAAGATTACAACGATGCCATCCGCATGGCGGGTTTCACTGATCCGCTTCAGGTCCTCACGAGGGAGATGGGCGGACAGTATACGGAGAGGGGCCATGCCGCGCGTCTGCGGCGGCTTTTTCTCCTCCTCGAAGAAGATCTGAAAGGGCTTTTTCTCCGTGATCGAGAGGGTTTCCAGCAACAGCTGCGCGAGGCATCGTTTGATCCTTCGGAGAGTGCCTTTGTGGATATCGGTTGGCAGGCATCTTCGATTAAACCGATGCCGCAGATTGTCAATCCTGGTCAAGGCCACCTCAAAGCTTATTACTTTGGCACATGGAAGGAAGCGGCAACGGGGAAACGCCCGATTCGCCTAAAGTCTTTCTTCATGCATCTGGGTCAACCGGCGGAACACGAGGCGCTCATTCGCGAATCGGTGAACTGGATCGAGTCGCTCCACGCCGCTCCGTTTCCAACGCTCCTTTCCCTGAGGGTGGTGGAGGGGAAGGTACAACCCGAGTTCTCGCCGGTCCACCGGGGCGGCTTTTCCCCCAATCAGCAGAAGGCTATATGGGAAGGCGCAGAGCAATTTCTGCGCGATGTTGCCTCGCGCGGACTTCCGGCCACGGGTGCCCGGGGAGGCTTTGCTTACATTTATCTGGTTTTGAAGCGGCTTGTATGCGAGCCGACCCCGGCGGAGCTCGCCGCTTGGGGAGATCTCGAGCACTCCGACGGCTTTGGTATTGAAGTCTACAAACCGCTTGTTCAGCCGGTCGAGGAGGGGGCTTCTCCCGAGACCCTGATGGCTGCCTACCGGGGCTCCAGTTGGCGCCGCGGTTTTCTCGCCTCCTTGCCCGACGAGCGTCGCGCTTTCGTTTTGCAACGTCTCGAAACGACAAAGCCGAAGACCTATGAACAGCTTGTGAGTGATCTCAATCACAAGATCCAGCAAAACGATGCACTTTGGGCTGAGAATGCGCGCCTGAAGTTTGAGGCCTCGGTGCGCGAGAAATTTGATAGGGAGCGCGGAGCCACCCTTCAGCGCACGCGGGATGATCTTGATGAAGCCCGCGCGACTCACCAGCGGCTCCAAGGTGATCTTGATGAAGCCCGCGCGACTCACCAGCGGCTCCAAGGTGATCTTGATGAAGCTCGCGCGACTCACCAGCGGCTGCAGATCCAACTCGATGATGCCTGCTTAAGAGCGACGGAGCAAACCAAGGAGGTCAACCGTTTGAAGGCTCATTTCCGGCGTCGTCTTTCAACGCTCAAGGCGTTCTTCCTGGGCAAGCCACCGCGTTGATTCGGACGGCTCAGCGCCTACTCGCGCGGCCGATTGATCAGGTCGAGTAAGACGACGTCGCCGGTATCCCCGCGTATTGATTCCGGAAATGCCTCCGGTGTGGTGAAAATGACTCCGTAGGGCGGCACCTCCATGCGCACCCGACCGTCTTCGAGCAGTTGAAGATTCACCCGGCCAAGGATCGAATGCTCCACGCCTGGAGAAACCCACTGATTATAGATTCCGAACCAGGGGCTGTACATCCAGCCATGATAAAGCGCCTCCACTCTCCCGATGTGGGGATGATTCCGCGGGTTTGTCATTTTCTCCGATGGTCGCGATGCCGGCTGACCAAAAATGGCCGGACCGTCGATGAAGGGCAGACCGGGAATGCGGCTCCAGAAACGGTCACGGCGCAGTGGAACCGTCTCCACGGCGAGGTGGGCCTCCCACATCGGGTGCTGGCGATTGCGCACATCCCGAATCTCATTCAACAACATCCAACTCATTCCCGGGAGGACATACTCCATTCCACTGGAGAGGGTGCCAAATTCAAACCGGAGACGCCGCAGGTTAATGGAAGCGCGCATGTCGAAGTGATCAGGGACCACCCAGAGGATTGTTCGCGGCAACCTTTCGTTTTCCGCCATGATTTCCTCGAAGGCGTATCGATAGTGCAAATACTCGCGCTCATAGGGTTGGGCGATACCGACGCGGATATGGTGATGGGTGGCGAGGGCGGCGAGGGTGACCACGGTTCCCGTGAGGAGCTTGCCCATCCAAGCAATCTTTGGAGACCCCTGCATGGCCATCCCGCGGAAGAGAAAACCGATGAGGAAGGCCGCCAAAACATATCCGAATGTCAGGACGCGAAAGGGGGCGTAATTGGCCTCCAACACGATCAGGTGGACCAAACCCAGAAATAGAGTGACACCGATCCAAAAGACCGAAAGCAGAACGCGGGCACCTTCATGCCGGGTTGCCTGCACAATTGCCATGATGATAAAGCCCGCAAAAAGTATCCAAAAAACCAGACGTCCCAGAGAGGTGAAAAAGTATGCCCAGGAAAGGGCAATGAGAGAGAGGGGCTCGTTGAAGAGGAACCGCAGTTTACCTGAAAAATCTGTGACGAGGGCTGATCGGTCCGACTGCGTGTTGAGCTGCAGCCAGATATCGACAATGAGTTTCAGGCCCACAAAGTAGATTGCCAGCGCGGCCAGGTAAGCGATGGAAACGGCGATGAGAAGGGCCTGCCCGGCGGGGCGGCGGCCATGGAGAAACCACCCGAAGAGGGGTGGCAGGAGGACAAAGGCGGCGGCTGGTTGGTAGAGGCACAGGACGGGAATCAGGAAAAGGATCGTTTGCGGGATGACCTTCCACAAAAGCTCGGATCGACCGTCTTGATGAGAGGACCGGAGAGCGCGGGTTCCGATGGCGAAGGCGGCCATAAAGCCGATTATATGGGTGCTGCAAATGCCCCATCCGACGATTGCGGCCATGCCCGGTTGCACCACCATTCCGAGGCTGACCCACCACGAAAGCGGGCTGCCAAAGCCTTCCCGGCGAAGAAAGGAGAAGATTTGCAGGCCGAAGGCGCAGGTAAAAAGCAGACCCAGAAGCCGGAGCCATACGAGGTCGCCGAAGGTGGATACCGGATAGAGAAGCGCTGCGAGAATCAAGCCATGAAGTGGTCGACCCTGCGCAATAAAGATGTCCCGCATGGTGGACGAAAAGTCGCGCGCGAACCAATGTGCAAAGGCCATATCGTCCAGTCGGCCGTATGTGTAGAAGAGAACGGGAGCAAAGGAGGCAAAGATTGCCACGCAAAGAAACAAGCCGGGGAAGCGGGAAAAGACCGTGTTCATCGGGGGAACGGAGATAGGAGTGGATAAAAGACCCAGGTTTCGTATGAAGAGTAGACTGATTCGCCCACTTCGAGGTGAAAAGCGGCTTTCATCGCCTGAAAATCCCGAAGGTGTTCCTCCGTATTGCGGATCACAATGCCGCCAAAGGTCCGCCCTTCCTCTGCCATGAGGGCGAGGCTCTCCGCGTATATCTTCCCGGCCCAAAAGCGGGGCCACCGGACCATGTTGGCGAGGCGCTCGGCGTAGTAGGGAATAAAGGGGCTCCAATCGTCCCCCAGAATCAGAAGCACCTCGCCTGTTGGGACATGGTCTTGCAGGCCCACGGCGAAGTCCCGCTTTTCTCTTCCCCAGTCATGTATTTGAGACTCGAAGTAGAGGTTATCAAGATAGTGCGCAAATTGGCCCACGGTGAAGATCGCCAAGACGATCCCGACTGGCCAGCGAAGGAAGGGATGGGCGACACTCGCACCGCGAAGGCTGATGACGGACCAGCAAATGAAAAAGACGGCCCCGGCATAGATGTAGTAGTCGTGAACATAGTGCAGATTCGCCCAGACAAGAAAACCTGAGAACCATGCACAAAGAAAGGCAAATGCCCGCAACCGGTACGCGCGGGGCGAAAAGGTGAAGGCGGTGAGGGATACGAGGGCGAGGAGAATGGAACCAAAGGGCTTCTCCAGAACATGGCTGAACATTTGGCCCCAAAATTGGGGCCGGTTCCGTTGGGTGAGTTCTCCAAAGTTCCACCGGTGAATACCGAGGTGGGCGTTTGCGTATTGGGGAGACTGGCTCCAACTATGGAGGATAAACTGGTTCCAGGCGAATGCGGCGACAAGGGTGACTATGATTGCTCCGCCCAGCAAATAGACTTTCGAGCGCCAGACCGGATCTCTCCAGAAAGCGCCTGTCTCCAACAGGCGGACGCCGACGAGAAGCAATACGAGCCCGAAACTGACGCTGAAGGTGGTCACCTTGACCAGTGCCGCCAACGCCCCGAAAATGAAAATGAAAAAATCTGATCGTTTGGGTGTGCCGTCCCGCTGCAAAATCCTCATAGCGCTCCAAACGAAGAGTAGACTCAAAAGAAGCGCGAGAGACTCAATGAGGAAGGTCCGGGAGTAAAAAATGTAAGTCGAGGTGGAGAGGGTGAGGAGAAGGACTCCGTAGACGACCACCCGGTCATACCGCAGCAGGCGGAGTATTCCCGCCAGCACGGGGAGGCAGAGATAAAAGCAGAGGAGGGAAACGAAGCGACCGGTCGGTTCAAGCGGGGTGCCGAAGGTTTTTACAAGGGAAGCCACAATCGCCTGATAGAGAGGGAACTCATGTGGCAGACGCCAGTTTGGTCCAAGGACCGGGATCTTGTAATCGAGGGCGGGACCATCCTCGATGAAATACCAGGTGGCGATAGCTGTTTGCGTTTGTCGGAAGTCATGGGGGCCACCGAGCGATTGCGTCCATCCCCGCGTGGCGAGGAAGAGATGGGTGCAAAAGGCAGAGGCAAGGATAATGAGCAGGAGAGTCTCCAGCCCCGGCATTCTCCATGGTGGTTTCACCGCGTTTCTCCGCTTTGGGTTGCATCCGTCCGCCGGTAGTCTCCCCGGCTGAAATACTTTTCCAGCCAGACATACATGATGATGAAGAAGTAGCGGGAGCCCATTTCCTTGATTTTGAGTTTGGCTACGCCGGTGCGGCGGTTGCGCCAGGTGATGGGCACGGTGGTCCAGGTGAATCCGCGCACGATCGCCTTAAGAGGGATTTCCACAGTGAGGTTGAAATGGGGGGCGATGAGGGGTTGTACGCCGTCGATTACCGTCTTCCGGTAGGCCTTGAACGCGTTCGTTGTATCGTTCAGGCGGATACGGAAGAAGAAGCGGATGAAGAGGTTGGCCAAGCGGTTGAAGAAGTATTTCACCGCCGGGTAATCGATCGTCCCGCCCCCCTTGATAAAGCGGCTGCCAAAAACACAATCCCAGCCTTCATTGAGCTTTTTCCAATAAACAACCGCGTCGCGCACATCATCGGATTCATCCGCCATCATGATGATGAGGGCGTCTCCGGTTGCCCGCGAGAGCCCAAAGCGGATGGCGAGGCCGAATCCATGGGTGCCGGTGTTTTGGACCGGGCGGAGGGTGGACACGTCATCCTGTAGCCGGGTGAGGATCTCCCATGTCCGGTCGGTTGAACCGTCATCAACAACGACAATCTCGTGAGGGACGCCGTGGAGGTCGAGTTCGAGGTGCAGATGGCGAACGGTCGCTTCGATACAGCCTTCCTCATCGCGTGCGGGGATGACGATGGAGAGGAGGGTGAGCGAAGGACGTTCTTTCTCTAGAGTGGGTGAGGGCAGGCTCATGGATGAAGATTACCGTTTGCCGGCAGGGGATTGGCGACCCGGGCGGCAAGTCGCTTTTGAATGAGCCGGAAGACGATGAAGAGCGATATGGCGAGGAGCACTCCGGAGATCGCCCAGCCGGTCGTCCCGGAAAAGAGCGCGCTCCCGAAGAGAAGGAAGGCGGCGGCATAACTGATCTGGACCACGATCGAGATAATGAGATACCGCCAGAAGTTCACCCGGGCGACGCCGAGGGTATAATTTTGCACGACCAGGGGGATGCCCGGGGTGATGCGGAAAAGAAAGATCCACTTGGTTTCGTCGGTGCGCGGAATCTTCGGTAGGGTGTAGCCGGTGAATCGCACCAGGCGGTTGATCAGGGGCCGTCCGAGGATCAGGGCGACCCCATAGGCGAGGAAGAGGTTGATGACCATGGCCGCAAAACAGGCAGCGAGGCCTCCCAGAAAGCCAAAGCGAATGCCCGCCAAAATCCATAAGGGGCTGATGGGGAAGGGGACGAGTGGCAGCAAGGCCATCCCCGCGATGAGCCAGAGCGGATGGCTCTCGCGGAACCAGGCCTCGGTCTGCACGAAAATTTCGGAAATGTCCATGGGGCTAAAGGAGTTTGGTCACCCACCGATGCGAAACGGCGCATCCTGCTGGGTGGGGGGGTGGTATGTATGCGCTCCCGGAGCCCGCGACAGACGCCCGGCCAACGCGGTGAGACGGCCCCAGGCCGCAACTCCAACGGGATACCATCCCGCAAACTTTTGATGATTCGTGTGCATCCTTTTCAAACAGAAGGTAATAAAATCCTGGGTGAGTGGTCACATGCAGCTTAGAGGGGGGCGGAGGTATCCAGCCAGGCAGGATCGGCCTCCGCATGGCGAGCGATTTCTTCGAAGATAGATTCCGATGAGCGCGTGGGTGTCCATCCCCAGGTTTTCTGTGCGAGGCGGGAGTCCAAGACCATCCACGGGATGTCAAAACGTCTTGGTTCGGGTTCTGAAGAGACGCGCTGCCCGCCCCATCGCTCGCGGCACCAGTCGGAAACCTGCCGCAGGGAGCGGCTGCCAGCCCGGCCGCCGGAGACGTTCACGATACGGGGTTTGGTGGAATCGCCGGTCTCCCGAAGCTGGCGCAGGAGGAGGTTGGCGAGGTCGTCGGGATGGAGGCAGTCGCGAACTTGGTGGCCCTGGCCGTCGAAGCCGATGTATTTTAAGGGGCGTTGCTGCTTCCAACTGTGCAGCCAGTAAGAGAAAATGCCCTGATCCGGTCGTCCGAATTGACCTGCGCCAGCGAGGACGCCACAGCGGTTGATCCAGACGGGAAGGTTGTAGGTGGCTCCGTACTCCAGCGCGAGGACTTCCGAAGCCACTTTCGAGGCTCCGTAAAGCGAGACCGGTGCGGCGGTGGAGTAGGACTCCGAGACGCCCTCGGCAGAGACACCGGCGGGGAAAGCGGTTGGTTGGAAGGCACCGCTCACCGCTTCCACCGGCATTTCGGCGAGGGCGGTAATATGGTAGACACGGCTGGTGCTGAGGAGGATAAAGCCCGCCCGGGCCCGGCGGCAGTATTCGGGGAGGTTAAGGGAACCGACGGCGTTGGTGTCGAAGTCGTCGAAGGGAATGGCGGCGGTGTGCACGATGACGTCCGGGCGGACTTCGCGGATAAGGCGGAGAATGCCTTCGCGGTCGCGGATATCCCGCTCATGGTGAGTGAATCCGCGCAGGTTCTGTTCAAGCCGCTTTTGATTCCAACGGGTATCCCCCCGCAGGCCGAAGAAGCCGGCGCGTTGGTTGTTATCGACTCCGTGCACAGCGTAGCCGTGCGCGGCGAAAAAGACGCACACTTCTGAGCCGATGAGGCCGGAGGAGCCGGTGACGAGAATTTTTTTTTGCATAGAACCCGAGTTTCCCGAAGAGGAGAGTTTACCGTGTGAGGGGGCGCGGTTGTCAATGAGCGGTTGCCCGTCGTTTCATTTGATGATTTTGACAAAGTCTATTTTTGGGCAGAAGCGCCGCAGGAGCCATTGTTCAAGGGGGGAGAGGCGCGCATAATGCCCCTTGGGCAAATGGGTCTGGCGGAATTCCTTTTTCCATTTGGCCTTGCTCAAGCAGAGGCGGCGGAAGCCGGAGGGGCGGGCCATGCGGGTGTGAAGGAAGAAGGCTCCGTATCCGTCGGCGTAGTGAATCTCACCGAGACGCTGGGCCTCCTCTTTCGTGGGCTCGGCGAGAAGGCGGTGGAGGAGGCCAAGGGCTTCATCTGGGCGGACTTCGGGTCCGGAAGGGGGGGGCTTTTCCCAAACCCACGGGGCAACCGGAATTCACCGAAAGCGGCGGCCTCCGTAGTTGTGGGAAAGAGGCCCAGGCGGCGCGCCTCCCTATAGGCATGGGGGGCCGTGACAGGGCTGGTGTGGGTTTCGGCGAAGCGGAGGATACCGGCGCGGATTTGCCCAAGGGCGTGAAGCTGAGCCGGCCTGTGCTCCATTTCGGAAAAAACGGGTTGTGCACACCCGTGTTCGTCCAGGCGAAAATGAAGGAGACTGGGATCGGGAGAACTGAAGAAAAGCTCCAGGATTTCCACAAATCTCCGGATCTCTTTTTCGCGGCCGGTCGGGGCTCCCTGATCGAGAAGGAAACCATGGCGCGAACCCGCCGATGAAGGGGCCCCCTTGGCAGCGGCGAAAAGGCCCAGATAGTAGCCGTTTAACAGCCTTGGAGTGGATGTCTCCGGAAGGAGTTCGGAGAGGGCCGTTTGCAGACTGCCGTGCCAACCGATGTCCACCAGGGCAATGGGGTTCGGGTTTTCCGGGAGTGCTTCCCGCAGGTAGGTCGTGTAGGCGAGGCGTTCTTCCTGTGCCTGCCGGAGAAGGGGCTCTTCGAAACGCTGGAGATAGGCGTGTGCATGCGCTCTTTTGTCCGGCGGCAAACGTTCGCATCTCCAGGGGTGGGCAGATGCAGGAGCGTTTTTCTCCGCCTTCGGCCGAATGCCGACCCGCTCCAAAAGGTCTGAAGGGGTGAGACCGAAGGGCATCGCGGTAAGGAAGTCCAAAGCCACGGCGTCGAGCGATCGCATCGCCGCCATGCGCAGGGCCCGCCGCGATGCGAGAACGTATTGCGTGGGAATCCCCGCCAAATCCGCCGGAACCCGCCGTCGCCAAACCTCCTGCACAACCTGCCCGTCACGCGCGAGAAAGAGGATTTTTTGCGGTGGGGTCGTTCGCATCTTTTGGGCCATCCAGTCGACCATACCGCTAACCAGCGGTCCCCCAATGGCGAAGCCGTATTGTTCGAACGGAAAACCGCCCCCCTGCTCATCTGTCCGTCGTCGCGGCATCTGGGGAGATTGTTTGTGGGACGGTGGGCCTTTAGCAAGCCTCCGCCATTCGGGAGACCGGTCCGTGTTTCCGGGATTGTCACGGGGCGCGGCCCGGCGGATCATGCTTCCGCGAATGAAGATCCTCGTTCTTGTCATTTCCTGTCAGCCCAACCGGCCCACCCGGCAGCGGGCGATTTTGGAAACGTGGGGCTCCGCGATACCGCAAAGCATCCTGTTTCTCCTGGCCGAAGGCGGGCATTCAGGGGACCAGCTATCGGGGACGCGCCTGGAACTCACCGTGCCCGACGCCTACGATGACTTGGCCGCCAAGACCTGGCAGGCTCTTTGCTTTTGCCACCGCACCCTCGAATGGGATGGAGTCCTGAAATGTGATGATGACACCTTCGTGCACTTGGAGCGCATGGCAGCGGCGGCACCCTTCTTCGGGGATTATCAAGGGTGTCCGCTTCCCGGTTCGGATGGTTCGGATGGAAAGCCCGCCTATGCCCAGGGCGGTGCCTACTGGCTCAGTCGGCGGGCTGTCGGCGAGATGGTGCAGGGCTCCTTTCTGGATCATGCGTCCCGACCCTGGTTCAAAGGCAATACCCGGATGCGCAAGCTGGGTGAACGCCACTACCGCGAGCAGACCAGTATCGAAGACATGATGGTGGGGGATCTCCTGCAGCGCGCGGGCCTTCGCCTGGTGCCGGACGATCGCTTTGCCCTCGCTCCCTTTCCCAGCGTCTTTGAACGGGAAGAATTGCTGACAACGCACTACGTCCGGGAACGCGGGATGCGTTTGACATGGCTCCAGCGCAAGTGGTTACCGCACCCGATTCTTCGATTCCCGGCCCGGCTGTTTCGCTGGTTTCCCGGAGTTGGCACTCCCCGTTGAGCAAACCGCTCTCTCTGGAAATCCATCGCCTTCCCGCCATCGGCAAAACAAAAACAGGCCGCTTCTTGCCCCATGCCCCGGATGCTCCCAGATTCCTGCCGATGAAAACCATTGGCGATTCCCTTGACTTGAATCTTTCCCTCACGGCTGTCCGCAGCGGCGAGGCCTCGACCGTTAAACTCGGCGACCTCCTCACGCGCCCAACAGTCTTTTCCATCTACATGCGCAACAATACCGGAAGTTGCGACAAGCAGAACACCTCCCTGGTGGCCCACGCGGCCGAGCTGGACGCCGCCGGGGTCAATCTCGTCGCCATCAGCCGCGACAAGCCGCCTGCGCACGCAAAGTATGCCGCCAAGCTCGGCATCCCCTACACCCTCATCTCCGATCCCGACGACACTTTTGCCAAAGAGGCCGACGCCATTGTGGAAAAGTCCATGTATGGGAAAAAATACCTCGGCCCCGCCCGGGCCGCTTTCCTCGTCGACACCGACGGCCGCATCACTGGTGTCATCGAAAAGGTTGACTCCAAGAACCACGGCGAAGAGCTCCTCGCCCTCATTCAAGGCTAAGCGTATTTCTCTTCATCGGCCAAATCCCCTCCGAGACTTTGGGTGTGAAGCAATACTACCGGTTAGCTGGTAATGTGCTTGTATTTTTGTTCATCCGCAGCAGCCCGAGGAATCTTTGTTGTCAAGTAATACTACCGGTTAAGTTGCAACAGCTGTTGGAGCACAACTTTGGTGGTAAAGGGGGGGAGGTGTGGTGCGTGTGCTTGCGGGGATTGTGCGGTTTTGATGGGATGGGGGGAATGGTGGGCAAACCGGAAAACTTTCGTGGGTTGTGGGCGACGCAGGAGGCCTTGGTGGCGGAGCTGGTCGAATGGGCTGAGATCAACTCGGGATCGGATCATCCGGCGGGCGTAGCCGCGATGGCGGGGGTGATCTCAGATTCATTTGGGCGCTCGCTGCCGGGCAGGGGAAGGATGTGCCCGGTGGATGGATGGCGGGGGTTGGATGGATCGGAACGCAGGGTGGGGGCGGCGTATCATCACGTGTGCCGTCCGGAGGCTCCGGTCCGTCTTTTCTTCAGTGGGCACCTTGATACGGTTTATGGCGTGAACGACTCTTTTCAGCATTGTTCTGATTTCGGGGATGGTCGTTTGCATGGCCCCGGGGTAGCGGATATGAAGGGGGGGCTCCTCATCATGAAGGAGGCGTTGCGGCTTTTTGAAAGCGCCGGAGACCGTTCGCGGGTGGGATGGGAGGTGCTGATCACGGCGGACGAGGAGATTGGTTCCGGTGGCAGTCGCCGGTTGATTGAGGAGGTTGCGCGGCGCTGCCATGTGGGGTTCGTTTTTGAGAGCGCTCTGCCGGATGGGGCTTTGGTTCGCCGACGCAGCGGGGCGGGGAGTTTTCGGGCGACGGTGCGGGGCCGTGCGGCGCATACGGGGCGGGATTTTGCGCAGGGGCGTAATGCCATCGTGGCCTTGGCGGATTTTGTGGGTCGCTTGCATGCGCTCAATGCCTCGGTCGCGGGGTTGATTGTGAATGCGGGCGCGATCCGGGGCGGGGGAGCGCTGAATATCGTGCCCCACCATGCCGAGGCCGACTTTAATGTGCGCCTGGCCAGTGAGGATCTCGTTCCTGTGATGGAGGCGGCGTTTACGGAGGCGCGGACGGCTGTCGAGGCCAGCATGGAGGGTATCCGCATTGAGTTGACGGGGGCGCTGACGCGCCCGCCCAAGGTGGAAACTCCGGAGATCGAGGCCCTGCACACGGCGTTTGGGCAATGTGCGCGCCGCTTGGGACTGGAGGTTCCGGGTTGGCGGGATACCGGTGGCGGATCCGACGGTAATTTCCTGGCCGCCTGTGGTCTGCCTCACTTGGACGGGGTGGGTGCGCGCGGGGGGGCCATCCATAGCCCGGATGAGTTCATCATCAAGGAGAGCCTTTCCGAGCGCATTCTTCTGATGGCCGCCTTCCTCGAAGAGATGGAGGCGGGCCGCGACGGGCTCGCTTTTCTTTCCCCTTTTTCCGCATCCGTATGAAACCCGCCATTCCCTGCTTCCGCCCGGTGCGTGAGACCGATCTACCGGCGCTAACGGATCTAGTGGGCCGCATCGCCGACGGGCTCACGACCTTGCCCAATGATCCCAAGTTCCTCGAGAACAAGGTGCACCACTGCCTTCGCTCGCTTTATCCCAAAATCAACAAACCGGGGGATGAGTATTATCTGTTTGTCCTCGAAGCCTCTCCGGGCGGACCGATTGTGGGGACGTCGGGTTTGCTCGCCCGGGTGGGGGGATTTGAACCGTTTTACACCTACGAAATCCAAACGGAGCGGCAAGTCTATGAGCCGCTCGGGATCGACAACTCGGTCGATGTGCTGCACTTGAAGCGCAGTCACAAAGGTCCCTCGGAGTTGTGCAGCCTCTTTTTGCATCCGGATTATCGTCGCACGGGCTGGGGGCGCACGCTTTCCCTGGCCCGCCTGCTCTTTGTGGGGGCATTTCCGGAACGCTTCGACCGCGAGATGATTGCCGAGCTGCGCGGCTACATCAACCCCGAGGGCAAATCGCCCTTTTGGGAGGCGGTGGGCGAGCCTTTTTTCCGGAAGGACTATTACACCGCCGACATCCTCACCGGTTTGGGGGAAAAAGCATTTATCGAGGCCCTTATGCCCCGCCACCCGATATATGTGTCGCTCCTTCCGCCGGCCGCCCGGAGCGTCATCGGGCACGTCCACCGGGATACCGAGGCCGCGCGCCAACTGCTTTTACGCGAGGGTTTTGAGGGGACGCGAGAGGTTGATATTTTCGATGCCGGCCCGCTCATTAAGGGTGAGGTCAAGCGGCTACGGACCGTTCGGGAAGCTGTGCGCACGGTCGTTGAGATCGGCCCCCGGCGGCCTTCCGGGGAGCGTCCGAATGCGATTTTGGCAAGACCTTCGCTCGATTTCCGGGCGATCCCGGCCCACATTCCCTTGGCGGGGGCACCAACGGGACCGGCCCCGGCCCCGTTGCGGATTTCGCCTGAGGAGGCGGAGGCCCTCGAAGTTGAACCTGATGACCCGATTGACTATGTCTTCACCCGCCCAAGCTGACATTTTGCGTTCCACCGACCCGGTTACGGGCGATCTGATTTGGGAGGGAGCGGTGGCGTCGCCTGAAGAGGTGGATGCGGCTGTGGCCCGCGCGCGGGGGGCTTTGCCTGTTTGGCGGGGCCGTTCCTTAGCTGAGCGTGTCCGCTGTTTGCGCGCCTTTGCGGAGAGCATCGGGGAGGCGATGGAAGAGCTGGCGTTGGCCATTAGCCGGGAGAACGGCAAACCGCTTTGGGAGAGCCGAACGGAGGCGGCGGCGGTGCGCGGAAAAATCGAGCTATCCATTGAGGCGCATGAGCGGCGTTGCGGAGACTTCGTGAACCGGGGAGCGCATACGCGTTTTCGTCCGCATGGGGTCGTGGGGGTGTTGGGCCCCTTCAATTTCCCGGCTCATTTGCCGAACGGGCACATCGCCCCGGCGCTGCTGGCGGGAAACACCGTGGTCTTCAAGCCGAGCCCGGACACGCCGGGGGTGGGCGAATGGCTTGTGCGAAGGTGGCGGGCCAGTGGTCTTCCGCCGGGAGCGCTGGAATGCGTGCAGGGGGGCGCGGCGACGGGGGCGCATCTGGCCGGCCACGCCGGGATTGACGGGTTGTTTTTCACCGGCAGCGCTCATGTCGGCAAACGGCTTCTGGCGGCCAATGCGGACCACCCCGGCAAGATCCTTGCCTTGGAAATGGGGGGCAACAACGCGCTCGTCGTGCATGAAGCAGCTGATGTTCGGGCGGCGGCGGGCGTCGTTGCACAAAGCGCTTTCATCAGCGCGGGCCAGCGTTGCACCTGCGCGCGTCGCCTGATCCTCGTCGAGGGGCCTGAAAGCAATGAGCTTCTCGATGCTTTGGAGGCCGTTGTCGCCGGGTTGCGCGTGGGCCATTACGCGGAGGATCCGGAACCCTTTTTCGGGCCGTTGATTTCGGGGGCGGCGGCAGACCGCGTTTCGGCGGCGGCGGCCGATTTGTTGAAAAAGGGCGCGCGTCTGCGGCTTCCCGTCGAGCGGATCAGGGAGGGAACCCCCTTGCTCCGACCGGGGATCTACGATGTCACCGGGATGCCGGATCGGGCGGATACGGAGATTTTTGGGCCGGTTCTGCAAGTGATCCGGTGTCGCAATTTTGCGGAGGCTTTGGAGGAGACCAACCGCACCCGGTTTGGACTGGCGGCCGGCCTTTTGAGCGCGTCGGAGGCACATTATCGCCACTTTCGCGAGACCGTTCGCGCGGGCATAATCAACTGGAACCACCCCCTTACGGGTGCCAGCAGCGCCGCGCCTTTTGGCGGTATTGGCGACAGTGGAAACCATCGCCCGTCGGCCTACTTTGCGGCGGATTATTGCAGCTATCCGGTAGCGTCCCTGGAACGGTCGGACTTGGGGGAGGCCCCGGCCTTGCCAGGGTTTTCCAGGGTGCCGTGAGGCGGAAGGGTGAGCGGGTGGCAGCGGCTCAAAACACCGTCATTCTGCCTGCGGGAAGGGTTGGGAGTGGTTCGTTGAGGCGTTGGGGATCAAAGACTTCAGGCATCCAGTCGAGTCCTACAACAGCTGCCACCACTTCGAAACGCGTGCGGTCGCGGGAGCGTTCGTCGGTCACGTCGACTTGGCGCACGATCCATTGATCATCAACTCGCCGGAAACGACTGACGCGCATCGTGCGGAGGGTCCGCCCATCTTCGTCGAGGACCTCGGATTCCAAAATGGCGTTGAAATCGCCATCGATGGAAGCCCGCACGCCGCCAATGCCGCTGTAGCGGGGATCCTCTGGTGGCGGATAAAAGAGAAACCGGTGGACAGGGCGCCCGCGGATGCGCGTCACGCCCTCGTAAATGACGTCCTCCCAATGCCGGAAGGGCATGAGAAGATCAAAAGCACTGAAAAAGGTATCTTCGATGAAAGGCCGTTGCAGGGCTTCACCCGAGGCCAAATCGATCTCCCTGCCAGGGGCGGCGTCGCGCTTCCACACGCGCGGTTCTCCGTTTGAGGCGAGGAGCCAGTGCTGATCGTTTGCCGCCTCGCGGGCACCCTCCAATCGCAACCGGGAAACCTGTGCATGCCCGTCCCAGACTCCCCACATTTCCCCGGACTGCTGAAACCCCGCCCCCCGGCGCGGAAGGTGCTGGATATTGAAGCGGAAGGCAAAGGGTTCGGGAATGCCACTGCGGCGAAAGGCTTCAAGGAATTGCTCGCCCTCGGTGGGATTTAGGCGGCGGGGATCCTGCATATTGGGCGGCGGGCGCCTGGGCTGCGCCTGGGCAAGGGCAGGGGCAAGCAGAACCAAAAGGATGAGGCTGAATAAAGAAATCTTCATCAGAAGGTCAAACCGGGCGGGGCGGGCGAAGTTACGGTGCGGCGGGTCCGGGATCTGACCGAAGAAGTGCGCGCAGCTGGTCAAGGCTGTCGGCTTCGGCGGTGGATTTATCTTTTCGCCATCGGAGAATGCGTGGAAACCGCAGCGCCAGACCGGACTTGTGGCGATTGGACTCCCGAATCCCCTCAAAAGCGATCTCGAAGACCCATTGGGCCGGAACGGTGCGCACAGGGCCGCGCTTGGCGAGGGTGTTGTCTTTGATCCACCGGTCCACCTCGCGGATTTCTTTGTCCGTCAGGCCGCTGTAGGCCCGTGCCACGGGGAGAAAACGTTCTCCGGCACGGGCGGCGAAGGTGTAATCCGTGTAAAGACCCGCCCGTCGGCCGTGTCCCGCTTGGGCGTAGATCATCACCAGATCGGCCGTGAACGGATCGACCTTCCACTTCCACCAGTCTCCCTGCACCCGACCCACCGCGTATGGGCTGTTTCGCCGCTTCAGCATGAGGCCCTCCACGCCTCGTGCACGCGATTCGCCCCAGCGTGTTGTGAGGTCTGCCCAACTCGTCTCCTCAACGACTGGAGAGCGGTGGATGCGGCTGTCGGCAGGCAAATGGGCGAGCACACGCTCCAGCCTGTTGAGACGTTCGTTAAGGGAGAGGCTGCGCACATCCTCGCCAGCGCATTCGAGGCAGTCGTAGGCGAGGAAGCGGACGGGGAAGTCGCGCAGAAGCGCTGCATGGAGGGCCTTCCGGCTGATGCGTGTTTGCAACGCGTTGAAGTCGCGAGGGCCCGTCTCGCCCCAGCACAGAAGCTCCCCATCCAGGACGGTTCCGGAAGGAAGGGAGCGGGCAGCTTCGGCGACTTCGGGGAAGCTTTCGGTAATCAGTTCATCGCCCCGCGACCACAGGAAAACCGTCTTCTCCCGATGCAGGAGCTGGCAGCGAATCCCATCCCATTTCCATTCGGCGATCCACTCTGCGCGTTCTCCGAGGTCGTCGGGCGCACCCTGAAGCGGGCTGGCAAGAAAGAAGGGATAGGGCCGGGACGCGTCGTCCTGGCGGGACTCTGCCGCACCGAGGGAGCGGAAGAATGCGGCCGTGGGCTTCCATTTGCCGGCCAAGCGATGGGCCATCACAGCGCGGTCCACTCCCAAAGCCTCCGCGAGCGCGCGCACGACCAAGGTCTTCGACACCCCCACGCGAAATCCTCCCGTCAGCAGCTTGTGGAAAAGAAAAGCCTGATCGCGGTTCAAGCGGCTCCACGTCTCACGGAGTAGCGGCAGTTGCATGCCCTCCCTCCAGTGCGCGAGCGGTTCTACCCGCTCCCCGATAAAAGCACCGAGCGGTTGTTCGGTGCCTGGTCCTTCCAGCGGAAGGAGCAGGGCCGCTGTCTCTGCCACATCCCCCACGCGCTCATAGCACTCATCGATCAGCCAATCCGGATATCCCGAGAGGTCCCCCGTCCAGAGGCGGAGATTTTTTGACCGAACCAGTGCCGGGAAGCGATGCCCCGTCAGAAACCAAAGCGCCCACACCGCATCTTCGGGCGGCACCTCACGAAAGTAGCGCACCATCGCCCCCACCTTCGATGACGTTTTGTTGGACTCCTCCAAATCCCGAAACAAACGCTCAAACCGCCGCATACCTCCCTATGTGTGTATTTTGTCATCTCCCGCAACCCGGCCCGCGCGAATAGGGCAATATTTTATTTCTGAACATCTAACACGAAATTGCTTGCGGACTGGGGCGGGGGTGGCCTTGTTGGGAGGGATGAAGCGTCCGCACATTCTCCTTATCACGACGGATCAGCAGCGTTACGACGGGATGGGGATTCATGGGAATCCTGTCCTGGAGACGCCGAATCTGGATCACCTGGCAAGGTGTGGCCGGGATTTTTCGCGGGCGTATGTGACGTGTCCGGTGTGTATTCCGGCGCGACGGACGCTTTTGAGCGGGCAACACCCGTTCACGCACGGATTGCGGCGTTATGAGGATGGGCTGGATTGGGATCCGCCCTTTACGCTACCGGGGATTTTGAGCGATGCGGGTTACCAGACGCAACTGGTGGGCAAGCTGCACATGCACCCCATGGGTAAGCGCTACGGCTATGACCACATGGTTCTGAGCGAGACGACGCACGCGCGCCCGACTTCCTCCACGCAGCGGCGCAACGACTACGCGCGTTGGTTGCGGGAGCAGGGTGTGGCGGAGCACCCGCATTTCCACGGAATCAATGGGAACGGTCGACTCGTCGCCCCGTGGCCGCTGGAGGACCGATTTCATCAGAACAATTGGCTGGCGCGGGAGGCGACCCGCTTCCTCTGTGAGGACCGGGACCCGACGAGTCCGTTCTTTTTGCACCTGAGTTTTTTCCACCCGCATCCGCCGCTAGTGCCGACACGGGACTATCTGGCGCGGTATATGGCGAAAGAGATGCCGCCCTCGGTCCTGGGGGAGTGGGCGGCTCAAGGCGGTGTGGCGACAGGGTTGGCCGCCGACAGCGCGGTCGGTCCATTTGAGGAAGCGATCATCCAGCGGGCGCGCGCGGCCTACTACGCGCTGATCAATCATATTGATGACTGCATCGCTCATGTGCTGGACCGCTGGCGCGAGTATGGAAACCCGCGCACGCGCGAACCGCTCTATGTGCTGTTCAGCTCCGACCACGGAGAAATGCTGGGAGATCACCACCTTTTCCGGAAGAGCCTCGCTTATGAGGGCTCCAGCCACGTGCCGTTTTTTATCGGGGGCTATAACGTGCCGATTGAGCGGGGGGTGGATGAGACCTTGTGCTCGTGGGAGGATGTGCTCCCGACGGTCGCCGAGTTGGCGGGTGTTTCGCTTCCCGGTCCGGTGGACGGCCGTTCGCTCGCGCCCGCTCTCCGGGGTGAGGCGGTGGAGCCGCGCGAGTCGATCACGGGTATGTGCCAGTGCCATGCGACCAATTACTGGCAGGTGCGCGGGGACGAAAAGTATATCTGGTTCAGCCAGACTCAGGAGGAGCAGCTTTTCGACCTGCGCACCGATCCGCAGGAAACGCGGGATCTCTCCGCTGACGAATCCCGGTTGGTGCCTTTCAGGGAGTCCATGACCGAGGCGGCGCGCCTGCACGGGGGTTTTGCATACGAGCCGGATAATCTCACTCCCTGTCGCAATCGCCCGCCCAAAGCGCTTTTTGGTTAAACGGGATGGGTGCGGTGCGGATGCGGGTGTGCGCTCCCACTTGGTAGGGGCACAGGGTAAACCGTGATCTTCCCGCCGGGCACCCCGGTTTGGCGGAGGAAGTGCCTTTGGCAAGGGGTATCCGCGTCTGTGTGCTGAATTGCCCCCCGCGCTACGGGCTGAGGTCCAGGACGGGGCCGAGGGGCACAATACCGGTTGGGTTAATTTCTTCGTGCGTGACGTAATAGTGGCGTTTGATGTGATCGAAGTTTACGTCTTCCGCTATGCCGGGCAGGTGGTAGAGCTGGCGGAGGTAACGCTGGAGCTGAGGATAATCGACGATTCGCCGAAGGTTGCACTTGAAGTGACCATGGTAGACGGCGTCAAAGCGCACCAGGGTGCAGAAGAGGCGCCAATCGGTTTCGACGATGCGTTCGCCGAAGAGGTAGCGGCGGTCGCCCAGTCGCTCTTCGAGGCGATCCAGGGTGTCAAAGAGGGTCCGCACGGCCCTTTCATAAGCTGATTGGGTGGTGGCGAAACCGGCGCGGTAAACACCGTTGTTGACGTTTTCGTAGATCTCTTGGCTGAGGGCCTCTTGTTCCCCGGCGATATCCGGGGGGAAGAGATCCGGCCCCCCTTCTCCGAGCGGAGCGAGGACGCCGTTAAAAAGTCGGCAGATGTCGTCTTCACTGTTGTTGACGAGGCGCCGCGTCCCGCGGTCCCAAAGGGCGGGCACGGTCACTCGCCCGGAAAAGGCGGGATCGCTTGCCGTGTAGGCTTCCCGGAGGAAGGCAAATCCATTCACCGGATCGGGGCCGTGCCCCGGACCTTCACGAAAGGCCCAGCCGCGCTCATCCCGGACCGGATCGACCACGGATGCGCTGACGACGACCTCAAGGCCTTTCAGTTTGCGGACAATGAGTGCCCGGTGCGCCCACGGACAGGCGAGCGAAACATACAGGTGGTAGCGTCCCCGCGCGGGTGCGTAAGGAGTGGAACCATCGGACGTGATGAGTTCGCGAAAAGCGTCCTCTTGGCGTTCGAAGTTTCCATCCTCACCAGCCTCACCGGGAAATTGCCCTTTTGCAGCTGCCATGCAAAGACGTTGGAGCCGACCGGCTAAGGGGTCAATCGGGCGGCAGTTCTTTTTCGGCGGGTGCGGATGCGGCGAGCGCCCCCCCCGGGGGTTGGGTGCCCCGTTGTTCTCAGGCGACTTCGTAATCAACCACCGCGCGGGCGGTCGTGACCTCTTTGACGAAGGCGACAACTTTCTGATGAGCGGGGTGGACGCGGTAAGCTTCCAGAGCACTGAGATCGTGCACATCCACCGTGAGCGAGAGGTCGTAGGACGCCTCCGAGCGGACGACATCGAGGCCGCACTCGAGATGCTGTATTTGCGGAATCAGGGGTGGCAGAGCCTCCAGGCGGGCTTTGAGCTCAAGAGCGTTGCGCCGAATTTCTTCGGCTCCCCCGCCCTTCATGCGGAAGAAGACAATGTGACGAATCATGGATGGGTGGGTGTTTAGTCGATCAGTTCCTTTTCGATGATGTCGGCAAGCTTGTCCGTGTCGGCGGCGAAGCGGCGGATACCATCGGCGAGTTTTTCCGTGGCCATGGGGTCTTGATTCAGGTGCCAGCGAAAGGCCTTTTCATCCAGTCTGAGGCGGTGCAACGGGGTCGCCTTGGCCGCTTCCGCGGAAAGGCGGCGCTCCACCGGCTCGGTGGAGGCTTGCAGCTCCTTCAGGAGGTCGGGGCTGATTGTGAGGAGGTCGCATCCGGCCAGGGCCAAAACCTCGCCGATGTTGCGGAAGCTCGCTCCCATGACTTCGGTTTTGTGGTCGAAGTGTTTGAAGTAGTTGTAGATGGTGACAACTGATTGTACCCCCGGGTCTTCCTCGGCGGAGTAGGTTTTCCCGGTGTGGGCAGTATACCAGTCGAGGATGCGCCCGACAAAGGGGCTGATGAGGGTGATGCCGCCTTCGGCCGCGACGACTGCCTGAGCGAGGGAAAAGAGGAGCGTGAGGTTGCAGTGAATGCCTTCGCTTTCGAGCACCTTAGCCGCTGCCAGCCCTTCCCAGGTGGAGGCAATCTTTATGAGAACGCGTTCGCGCCCGATCCCCTCCGCTTCGTAAAGCTCAATGACCTCGCGGGCTTTGGCGATGGTGCTGTCGCGGTCGAAGGAAAGGCGGGCATCGACTTCGGTGGACACGCGCCCGGGGATGATATTGAGAATTTCCACGCCAAAGGCCACGAGCAGTTGGTCAATGACGGCATCGGTGAGGGCTTTGCCATGGGCGTTGGTGCGGCTGGCACGGGCCACAGCGCGCTCCAGCAGCGGCTGGTAGGCGTCCATTTGCACCGCTTTGAGGATGAGGGTGGGGTTGGTCGTCGCATCCTGCGGCGCGTAGGCTTTCATCGCGGCAAAATCACCGGTGTCGGCTACGACGGTGGTGAAGCTGCGGAGTTGTTCGAGTTGGTTGAGTGGGGGCGTATGGGGTTTGTTCATAAGGACGGGGTGGTTTTTCGGGAGGTTCCGTTTGATTCATGCAGAGTAGGTTGCGCCTGGTCAATTGTTCAACGGGAATCCGCCGGGCTGAGCGAATTTTGCCGACGAGTTGTGTGAGAGTAAGTCCGTTTGGCGGATCGGATTGGGGTTGACTCTTGAAAAGTGCCGGGGGCAAAAATGGGATGCCATGCGCATCCTTTACATCGATCTCGATGCTCTTCGCCCGGATCACCTCGGTTGCTACGGTTATCACCGGCAAACCTCTCCCGTGATCGACGCATTGGCAGCGGAGGGGACCCGTTTCACGAATTGCTACACGAGCGATGCCCCCTGCCTGCCCTCGCGCACGGCTCTTTACACGGGGATGTTTGGCATTCGTTCCGGGGTGGTCGGTCACGGGGGCACAGCGGCCGATCCCTTCATCGAGGGACGCACGCGCTCCTTTCGCGACCGTATTGAGTTGGAGTGCCTGCCGGCTCGCTTGCAGGATGCCGGTTATCACACTGCCATGATCAGTCCCTTCGGCCAAAGGCACGCCGCCCGGCAGTTTTATGCGGGGTTCCATGAGATTCATAATGGAGGGAAAGGGGGTATGGAATCAGCCGAAGAGGTCACGCCAACGGTTATGAAGTGGCTCAAGGAGCATTCTGCGGAAGACCACTGGTTCCTGCATCTCAACTATTGGGATGTACACACGCCCTATCGCGTGCCCGCCTCCTACGGCGAGCCCTTTGCCGACGATCCCTTGCCCGCCTGGCTAACGCCGGAAGTCTGGCAGGCGCATCTGCAAATGGTCGGGCCGCACAAGGCGCAGGAAATCAGCATGATGGATGACCGCGAGGACCCCGCCTATCCGCGGCAGCCGGGGGCGCTGCGCACGCAGGCGGACCTCCGTCGGCTCTTTGACGGGTATGATACGGCCATTCGTTATGCGGACGATCAGATTGCCCAAATCGTTCAACAGCTCAAGCAGGCCGGTGTCTATGAGGACACGCTCATCATTATTTCCGCCGACCACGGTGAAAACATGGGCGAGCTGGGAATCTATGCCGAGCACGCCACGGCCGATCACATCACCTGCCGCGTGCCGCTGATCGTGTGCGGGCCCGGCGTGCGCGCCGGTGCTGTCGACGAGGGCCTGCATTACGCCCTCGACCTCGCCCCCACGCTTATGGATCTGATCGGCGCGGGCGACCGGAGCCCATCCTGGGACGGGCAAAGCTATGCCCGCGCCCTGACGGAAGGGGAGCCCTGCGACCGCGATTTCCTTGTCCTTTCCCAATGCGCCCATGTATGCCAGCGATCGGTTCGTTTTGGACCATGGCTCTACATCCGCACCTATCACGACGGTTATCACCTATTTCCCCGGGAGATGCTCTTCGACGTGGAGACGGATCCACATGAGCAACACGATCTGGCGGAAACGCGCCCGGAGATTTGCCGGGAAGCGGCCGCCCGGCTTCTCGATTGGCACGATGCGCAGATGCACCGCTCGACAAGCAACGTCGATCCCCTCTGGACGGTCATGCGGGAAGGCGGCCCGTTTCATGCCCGCGGAGCCTTGGCCCGTTACTGCGAACATCTCAGAAAAACCGGCCGGGAATGGGCCATTCCCGAACTCACCCGCCGCCACAGCGCCAGCGAGGGGCTGGCTGGGTCGTAGGCAATCCCGGAGTTCGGGATTGCGGGTCTTCTATGAAGGGGATTGAGGTACCGATCATCTTGGAGCGGATCTCTCTTTTGTCCAAAATTCGGGTGATTTCATTCGGGATATTAGGTCGTTTTCGCTTGGGAAATCCGCGGTGGCGAGCAGCTTCGCCGCCCATCGCGCTGCGCCGCCGATCAGGGATCTCCTTTTCCACGACATCGATCTATCCGTCCCCGGAAGTCCCGGCGAGCATGACCCCGCCGTGCCGGAGTTGCGGGTCGCCTGGCACGCCCGTGTGCCTGGACAGGACTTGCCCACCAGCGGCCTTTACTTCCCCCTCACCCCTTCCCCCCCTCATCCAAGGCGTAACCCTGCGCAGCGTGCGCGTAATCAGCCGCTCCCCCGACCGCCCGGGCGGATGTCTTCTGGGCCTGACAAACGCACAAAAAACTTGCCTAAAATGCCCCGTAAAAATTACAAATAGTTTTTTATGCAATGTTCTGAACATTTATATTGACATCTCTGTTCCTGCCGTTGGGATGACGGGATGAGCTTGGGTAGAAAGTATTGTCGGCGACTCCGCTATCCGCGACTGGCGTGCCACCACCTTATTTCGCGGGTGGTGCAGAAAAGGCGGC
>JAFIGE010000049.1 GCA_020831585.1 Opitutales bacterium
CGCGTAGGCTGAAGCTTCAGCGAGGCCGGTAGTTGTTTGGTGTTGTCGAAGCCGCAGGGCGACCGCTCGCTGAAGCTTCGCGCTACAAAAATGAGCCGCATGGCGCACGCCGCGTAGGCTGAAGCTTCAGCGAGGCCGGTAGTTGTTTGGTGTTGTCGAAGCCGCGCGGCGGTCGCTCGCTGAAGCTTCACGCTACGAAAATGAGCCGCATGGCGCGACGCGCCGTGTAGGCTGAAGCTTCAGCGAGGCCTGGAGTCGTTTGGTTGTGTCGGAGCCGCGCACCGGTCGCTCGCTGAAGCTTCGCGCTACGACGAGCCAGCCCTTCAGCGAATGACCAAACGCGGGTCGGGCGACCCAGCGTCGTAGCCGGCGTAAGCAACTCCCTCGGCTGCCAAATGGGCTTTGACCGGGTTGTTTCGGATGTAGCGCGCCGTGCGTGCATACTCGGCGTCATCGCGAATCAAACGGTCGAACCATTCCCTCTGCCAGAATTTTCCGGATCGCCCAAGCAAAGCATTCGTTTCGCGTGCCACCCGGCCCTTTACGCGTTTCATCACGCATTCAAGGTCGCCATCGGAGAGCTGCCGCACAATCACATGGCTGTGGTTGGGCATCATCACGATGGGACCTACGGCCCAACCCTCCTTTTCGAAAGCACGCCGCATCGATTGAAGCCCAGATCGGGCGACGGATGGGGTCGCAAAGGGCGCAAATCCAGAGCCTTCGTCCAGATACTTCTCAAGAAGGCGGAAATAGCTCCGTTGCTGCGTCTCGATTGCCCGCTCCTCGGTTGCTTTGTTTTCGATCGGAAGGCACAGGCTTTCGAGTCGGCGCTGAAGAGCAATCGGAAGCGAGCCGGCGCAACGAATGGTAATGAAATAGCGCCCGCCCCGCACTTCCCAATGGGGCAGACGTCTCCTCCACACGCGGAACCCTGCTGCCATGAGGAAAATTCACTTCAACTCCTCTGCGAAGGCAAGGCCGAATCGCCGCAGATTTGGTTCGTGGCGCGCATAGCGCGGCGCGTAGGCTGAAGCTTCAGCGAGGCCGGGAGTTGTTTGGTGGTGTCGAAGCCGCGCGGCGGCCGCTCGCTGAAGCTTCGCGCTACGAAAATGAGCCGCAGGGCGCGCCGTGCCGCGTAGGCTGAAGCTTCAGCGAGGCCGGGAGTTGTTTGGTGGTGTCGAAGCCGCGCGGCGGCCGCTCGCTGAAGCTTCGCGCTACGAAAATGAGCCGCAGGGCGCGCCGTGCCGCGTAGGCTGAAGCTTCAGCGAGGCCGGGAGTTGTTTGGTGGTGTCGAAGCCGCGCGGCGGTCGCTCGCTGAAGCTTCACGCTACGAAAATGAGCCGCATGGCGCGACGCGCCGTGTAGGCTGAAGCTTCAGCGAGGCCGGGAGTCGTTTGGCGGTATCGAAGCCGCGCACCGCCCGCTCGCTGAAGCTTCACGCTACGAAAATGTGCCGGTATGGCGCATGGCGCGCCGCGTAGGCTGAAGCTTCAGCGAGGCCGGTAGTCGTTTGGCGGTATCGAAGCCGCGCACCGGCCGCTCGCTGAAGCTTCACGCTACGAAAATGAGCCGCGCGGCACCTCTGGCCCGCTGCCGTTGCTTTTGCCTTGCTGAAAGGGTCTTCGCGGATCAAACAACGGAAGTCATGAAGCCCCTTATTTCCGCCCTTCCGCACCTGCGCACCCTCGGGCGCACGCAGAATCCACGGGGGTTGGTTGTGACGCATCCGTGGGAGGCGGGATTGGCCAAGGATTGCAGCGAGCTTTGGTATGTCTTTCACGGGGAGGGAAAACTGCGCGCCGACGGCGGAGCGTGGCAGCCCCTGCGGGCAGGGATGCTCGTTTGGTTTCACCGGGCGCGTTTCTACGAATGGCGGCAGGATCCGGAGCATCCGCTGGGGGTCAATTTTTTCCATTTTGATCTGCGCGCCGCCGCCGGCGGACGGTTGGACGAGGCGGAGATTCCGGAAACGGTCGAGGCAATGGATCCGGTTTTTGCGGAGAGCTTGAGCCGCCGCATCATCGAAATGTATTGGGAGGTTTATTACGAGGAGGTTGTGCGGTGCGGGACGCCGGCCGATGCCTCGCACGTGCCGCATCCGCGCTTTCTCAAGGAGCCCGAGCCGGTGCGGCGGGCGGCCTTCCTTCCGGAGCCCATGGGCATTGAAGCGCCGGAGCGTTTGGAGCATCCGCTCCTTCAGCACGCAGCGAACCTTTTCAATTGCCTGATCGACGAATACCGCCACCTGGCCACACGGAAACGCTCTCTCGAAGAAGTGGGCCTGCAACTTTTCCACCGGCGGACGATTCATGATCTCGTCGCCCGCTTGCAGGAGGACCTCTCCTCGGTGCCCACCGTCTCGGAAATGGCTGCGCGCTGCGGCTACAGCCTCGATCATTTCGGACGGGTTTTCCGCAAGGTGATGGGCTGCGGGGCGCAGGAGTTTGTCATGAAGGCGCGGGTTGCGCGGGCGCGGCAGCTTCTTCTCGAATCAGGCCTCTCGGTGAAGCAGATCGCGGCCGAACTCGGCTACAACAGCCCTTTCTTTTTCTCCCGCCAGTTCAGGTCGATTGTGGGGGAGTCGCCGACGGATTTTCGGCGACGGCACGCTGGCGACGTAACTGGCGGCGCGCCGCCCACAGCATCAGCGCCCCAATGAGGGCGATGGTCCCGCTCATGCCGAGGATGACGAGGCGCCCGCCAAGTGGATTGGGCACGAGGAGGAGGGCGGCGAGGACGCAGCCGAGGATGAGACTGAGGCGGCCCATGGTGAAGAGTTGCTGGTGGTCGTTGTTGCGCCCGATTTCTTTGTCGAAATCAACCGGGGTGACCATCTGCTTGTAGAAGGCGCGGGTTGTCTCTAGCTGTTCCTCGGTTTCGCGACCGCGAAAGAGATAGCTCGCGGCAAAACCCAGCAGTGCGCAGCTTCCGGTGATGAGGACGCGGGTGGCAAAGTCGTATTCGATGCCGTTCAGGTTTGACAGCCCGAAGACGATGCGGGGACCGACCAGCCCCGCGACAATGCAGAAAATGGCGCAATTGCGCGGGGCATTGCGTATAAACATGACAAGGAAAAAGGGCAGCGTCATGGGAAAGCTCACGGCGGCGAAAAACCAGAGCATCATTTCAAATATGCCGCCGCGCCCGAAGTGGGCCATGGAGAACGCGATGCCGATGATGATGAGGCAGAGAATCGCGGTCACGGTTTGCCCGAAACGCATTTCCGCCTGCGAATCGAGTTCGCCTTTTCCGAGCAGCTTTCGCAGGGGCGGGAGGATGTTGCGCACAATCACGCCCGCGTTGCTGTTCAGGCCGGTGTCCATGGCGCTTGCGGTGGCGGAAAACATGGCCACGAGAACCAGCCCCATCATACCCGCCGGGAGCAGATTGAGGCAAACGACAACATAGGCCGCCTCCTCCGGTTTGTTGAGAATGCCCTCGAAACCCATCACCTGCTCATGAAAAAGAATACGGGCGACGATGGGAACCGCGACAAAGGTGAACGTGCTGATGATGAGAATTCCAAACATCAACGCGGCTGCCTTACGCGCTTCCAGTCCATCTTTGGCGGTGAAAAAACGCGAACTCCAGCCCAGCTGCAACTGGGCGATGAATTGCATGGAGAAGACCGCGATGATCCACGTCCAGCTGTACTGGTTGCCCGGAAAAGCCCCCGGCTCATGGACGATCTGCGTGGCCCCGATGTCCCGCGCGCGGCTCAGCAGCTCACCCACCCCCCCGATTTCAACAACCGCGAGAATTCCCACTGCGAAAATCACCACCTGCAAGACAAGGTTCTGCAAAAAATCTGTCGCCATGACGGCCCAGCGTCCCCCGAAGACCGAATAAAAGCCTACGATGAAACCGAGTAGGGGAATCGTGATGAAGAGGGAAATCTGAAAAACAGCTGCGACGAAAATGGAGAGGCCGAGGAGGTTGAAGGCACCAAAGATCGGCCCCGTGGTCATATTGAGATAGGCGAAAAACTGCTCGGTGGGCCGACCAAAACGGTCGCGCACCACTTCTGCGGGCGTCATGCGGCGCATTTGCCGGAACCAACCAGCCATGAAGAGAACGAGGAGCAACCCGGCCGTCCATTGCCCGAAGTTGAGGGCGAGGGGAGAGAGTCCGCCCTCGTAAAAGGCACCGGCCGAGCCTGTGAACACGGCCGCGCTGGCAATGCTGATGGCCAGGCTCGGCCCCATGAGCCACCATTTTGTGCGTGCGCCGCCGCGAAAGTAGTCGTCAGATCCCGTATTGAAGGACCGCATGACGGGTCCCACAAGGGCAATGAGGACAAGGTAGACGACAATGACGAGGTATTCGACGGGGAGGAGGGTAGGGGTGGTCATGCGATCATTGGATAGGGTGCGGCCCCATTGGGCCAATCGCCAGGATGGCGAATGCGATGAATTTTCAGCGGCAGGTGCCCGTATTGTCACCGAAGAAGATCCTTTTCGATTCGACGAATACCAGCACCCATTCGATGTCTGTAGCGCGCTGTTGGGCCAACAAAACTATTCTCTATTCGTTGTTATTCCACATTTGCATGCACCTGTTCGGGTTTGACTCGCAAACGGATGACCATCTGTGACAGGTAAAGGCTTTTTCGACGTCCAAGCCCCCGCCTTCCCAGAATTGATCATGCGATTCCTGCCCCTTTGCGTTCTCCTTCTCCTCCTTGTCCTCTTTTCGGGGGGCTGTGCTCCGGCCGGGTTACCCTCACCCGAAGCGATGTTGGCAGAGATCGAGGAGCAGGCGATCAACATGCTTGGAGCCGATTCGGCGAACACCGGGGAACTTTTTGCCTGGCAGGCCAACTGGCGCGCGGAGCGCTTTCTCGAGGCCTACGAAGCCACGGGCGACCCAGGATACATCGCTGCCGCGACGAGCTACTTCAACCGCCTCCTCGAAAAGACGCACACCAGCCCGGATGGTTACCGCGGGTGGGTCGGCCCCTACATTTACGACAACACCTACCACACCGATGCCCATATTGCGGATGCGATTCTCACGGCGCACATGCTCGCCATCGCCGAGCGCATTCTCGTGCGCGAACCGGAGACACTCGCCTCGTATACGGCCGATGCCCGCGGGTATGTTGCCTTTGCCCGGCGGGATGTGATCGAAAAGTGGGCCGTTCGGGGGACATGGTTTGTGGATGGTCCCTACGGGTATTGGGTCACCTGGCCAATGATGTTTATCGGCGAGGATCGCACTGAACGGGTGGAAACGCACACCCTGCACGACCGCCTCGGCTACCAGTGGAACAAGCAAACGGAGATGGCACGGATCGCTCTCTTCCTCTATCGTATCACCGGGGATACGACCTACCGGGAAATCGCCGCCCGCCTCGGTAGGCTCTTCAAGAGCCGCCTGGCTCTTCACGAAGGCCACTACACGTGGAACTATTGGGAACCGGTTTACGAGGGCGACATCGCCTCGTTCGAAGGGAAAAAACTCGTCCACTGGGTCGGCACCCATCCCCACCGGCATTACCAAATCAAGGAGGTCAACTTTGTCGCCGAGGCCTTTCATACAGGTCTTGTCTTCGACGAAGAGGATATCCGGCGCTTTGTGCGTACGCACGACGAGGTCATGTGGAACGGGAGCTTTCGGCGTCCGCAATGGCGCAATTCCGATGCGGCTATCATTGAGGCGGTCCGTGGGAGCTATGAACCACCGCAGCCAGCCAGCCCGCACTTGGAGCATTTTTACCGGGGCCGTCCCTGGCCGCCGCTGGCCGACTTTTCGGAGAATATCCGTCGCCTGTCTGGATTACCAGCTGGGGGGCCGGTTTCCTTCGAGCGGCACCATGCCCGAAATGTGGAAGTCTTTCCGTTGCCGGATCCTGCTTCCGCGCATATCCGCATGGCCGCCCCTATTCCGGCCCAGGTTGGGCAAGGCGAGCCGCTTCACGCCCTCATCGCAACCTGGACCTCTGGACCCTACACATTGGAGATCCTGGACGGGGCCGGTCAGAGGATCCTGCGAGCGCTGGCTGCCGAAGAGGTGGGAGAGGGCCTTGTCGGCATCGAAATCATCGACACAGGCGACCTGGTGCCCGGTCGATTTTTCCTCCGCTGGACTCTGCCGTCCGGAGAGGCTCGCCGCCTACCTTTTTGGGTGGTTGCACCGGGTGCCGATTAGTTTGCCAAAAGATCTTCCTTCTCCTTTCATTGAAACAGAATGCGCGTTTCCATCAAAGACGTTGCGGCGGCGGCCGGGGTGGCCATCTCCACCGTCTCGCTGGCTTTGCGGGATTCCCGTCGCCTCAAACCGGAGACACGCGAGCGCATCAAGAAGATTGCCGAGGAACTGGGTTACCGGCGCAATCCGGCTTTCGCCGCGCTTGGTTCGCGCCCCTACCGGAAGAAGCAAAACGCCAAAGGTTTGCCCCTTGCCTGGGTTTTCCAGTGCACTTCCGGCCTGCGCATGGCCCCTTGGCCCCCGAGCTATCATGCGGCCAAAAGCCTGGCCGATGACATGGGCTATCATCTGGAGTATTTTCACCTCGACCATTTCAAGAGCCCGGCTCAGGCAAAGCGCATTCTCTACGCACGGGGCGTGGCCGGAGTGGTTTTGGAGTTTTTCGAGGACCCCGCGCGTGTTTTGGAGGTCGATTGGACGCCCTTTTCCATCGTCGCCTGCGGGGCTTACAGCCAGCCGCTTCCGTTCGATACCGTCCGAGCCAGTAACTTTGTTGCCGGGCGCACCACCTACCGAAAGGTTTGGGAGCACGGCTACCGGGGGATTGGTGTCGCCGCCCTGCACCACGAGCCGTCTTTTTTCGATGACTGGAGCCGGGTCGGCGGAGCGCTCTCTGCAGAAATCGAGTTGCGGGGCCATCTTGGCGCGATTCCGCCGCTCACCTGTTCCATTTACGAGCACGAAAGCGTGGTCGCCTGGCTCGACAAGTATCGTCCGGAAGCGGTCATTGGCTTTCCCCCTTACCTCTACGACGACCTCATCGCGGCGGGCAAACGCATTCCGGAGGATTTTGCCTACGCGACCATGGTGGTCGACGAGGACAGCCCGACGGACATGGCCGGAGCCCTGCCGCTGGACGCTGCCCTTGGTCGTGCCGCCATAGAAATGATGGATTTCAACATCCGCATGGGTATCCGCGGAGAGGTGGCCATGCCCCGGAATCAAATCGTCGGCTGTGGTTGGCGCGAGGGAGCGAGCCTTCCGCCCAAGGCCCCCGCGCCTTTGGGACCCAAAGCAAAACGGCGGTCTTCATGAACCACCCGGATTTCCGGTTGCCGCTCCATTGACGGTCAAAGCGGGGCAGCCTGCGCAGGGCTTGTTGCTCGCTCAAGCCGGTTGTGCAAATGTTTCAACAGTCGGCTAATTGACCGTTGGCACGCTTTTAAGTGGCATGGGTGGAGACTCCAGCAAATGTTTCTTACCCGCTGCGATGAGCCCCGGTTTTCCATCTCTGATTTCGGATAGCTCGGAGTCCGCGCTTCCCCGGCCGGAGCTTGGATGAAACTGACAACCTTTTATTTTCTTTTTTGATTCTCCTAAACCATCAATCGAATGCATAGAAAAATGAAACCTACCCAATGCTCCCTCCTTACCTCCGCGCTTGCCATTCTCATCGGCTCTCTTCCTGCCACCGCCTCATGGCAACTTGTCGATAACTTCGAGAGTGGCATGGATAATGTTTTTTCCCTTCGCTTCCCCGAGCCCGAGCCCACCGTTGGTATTTTTGAGGATCCGACCGATCCCGCGAACAACATGTTCTACCTCGATTCCAACGCCTATGGGGTTGTTGACTGGGCTCCCAACTACGTCGCCATCGCGCTGCCCTCGCCGATCACGAATCAAGCCACCTTTTACATGCGCTTTCACAATCTCGGTTCCGGGCACGACATGTCGGCGGGTTTATCTCCTGTAGCGATTGTTCCGAATCCTGAGGCGCCCCATGCCAACGGCATGTCCCAGCCCGGTGGCTGGGCGGCCATGGAGGCACAATTCCAAATGCATGCGCCGGGGTCCAATCTCTTTCGCGTTCGCGATGGTGCCGCCTTTGTTCCCTCCCAAGTTGCCATCCCGAACAACGAGTGGGTGGAGATTTGGATGCACGTTGACCTGCCCGCCAATACCACGGAGTTTTATGTCAAGCGCGCCGCCGACGCGGATCCGGTTCAAGTTGTCTTCTCCGATGATTTCGGAGCCGAGAAGACGGCGGCTTCCTTCCGTAATGGAACGACCGAGCCGCTTGTGACTTTCTTTATGGGAACGGTTGCGGGCCTGGCGGAAAATCCGCTTCCGGGTGACCCTTTCTTTGTCGACGATCTTTATCTGGATGTGACCGGACTCAATCTGACGAGTCCCCTGGATGGTTCGACCGGACCGATGTGGGCGGGTTTCCCGATAGACGCCAACGGGTTTGTGAACACGGGTTCTTGGCTCGGCTTGGTTTATCCTGTTGGTGATTTCGTTTATGTCCCAAGCATCGAAGGATGGATTTTCCTGCCCGAGGAAAACGTGAGTGAAGACGGCGCTTGGACATATTTCCTCCGTTAACCTGTTTTTCCGCGTCCATCACAGCGGGTGAGCCGTCCGTTCCCCATTCGGAACGGACGGGTCGCCCCGATGATGCTTCCCCATTGATGCCACGGTTTTTCAATTCCCGAATTTCATGAAGCTACCTCCTTTCCGCCGGTCTTGGCGCATTTTGATTCTCGGCAGCGCCCCGTTCCTATCGTCGCTGCCTGCGCTGATCGCGCAGCAAGACGATGACGAGTTTTACGAGCTGTCGCCCTTCATCGTCACCACCACAGGTGATCGGGGCTACCTCTCGACAAATGCCATATCCGGCACCAGCCTCAATATGCCCATCCGGGATATCCCCATTCCGCTGGAGGTCATTAACCGGGAACTCATCGAGGACCTTGGAGCGACGGATTTCCGCGAGGCCCTCGCCTTTTCCGCTGGAGTCTATGTGGAGGATTTCCGCAGCGCATCCGGAGCAAATGCGGGCACTAGCGCGGAGATCTCGCCCTCCACGGCAGCCAATCTCAACAATACCTTCACCAACACCATTCAAATCCGCGGCTACAATGTGCCCAATCAGCAGCGCGCGGGTTTCCGGGTGGGCTCCATCGTCCCCAAATATGGCATTGTCCTCGGGGGCATGACCGACACTTCCAACATCGAGCGCCTTGAGGTGGTTCGCGGACCGGCCTCCCTCCTCTACGGGATCAATGTCCTTTCGGGTATCGTCAACATCATCCCCCGCCGTCCTCTCGGGGAGAATCGGCAATCGCTCACATTCGGTGTGGGCAGTGATGATTTCTACCGGGCTTCCTTTGATGTGACCGGGCCCATTGTCCGCGACCGCCTGAATTTCCGTGTCATCGGTGCGTATCAGGAGGAGGGCGATTGGACAGACCATTTGGAGGAGGAGCGCCGCTATCTCTCGGGGCAGGTCGACTGGTTCATTACAGATCGGGTTAAACTGTTTGTGGAGGGTCAATACGGACGATTTCTCCGTACGGGATTCGGCCCCCAGTTCTTCCGTGACAACCTCGCGGGACAAGGCGTGAACAGCATTGACGTGCGCAATCCGTTCTTCGAGCCCTTCACCTTCGGACGTGATTTCACGCAGGCGGACGCGGACCGCTTTCTCTTCCCGAAACCAGGCAAGACCTACGATTTTCCGGACTTGGGCGAGGGCTTCCGCATCAGCGGTCCCGATACATCCTATTTGCGCAAGGAAACGAACCTCCTTGCCACCCTCACGGTGGAGCCAATTGAAAAGCTCTTTGTCGAAGTCGGCGGCTACTATACGGATGTCCGCGAAGATCGCCGCCTTCTGCGCATGGAGTCCTTCACAAACACCGCCAGTGTGATCCGTCCGCGGGATTCGGAGGATGAGATCCGCCGCAATCCCATAACCGGGGCGATCACCTTTTTCCGCCCGAACGAGTTCCGCGGAAATCCGGAGTTCGACCCCAACGACCCCATCGGCTTCGGCCCGGGCGAACTTTTCGTTGTCCCGAACTTGGTCGACCGCATCCGCGGTATCGACTCCACCTGGGACAACCGAAAATACGGCTACTACTACTGGTATGAACAACCGGGCTCGGCCGAGACCTGGCAGTGGCGGGCTCGGGCCACCTACACTTTCAATACGGAGTGGTTCGATACGGATATCGAGCACACGCTCATTGCGGGCTATCAATACATCAAGGACAAGGTGAGCTTCGTGAACGGCGCGCCCGCCATCGCCAACACCTATACGGTGGGCAAACTTGATCAAGACCCTCTCTTTCTGCGCAACATCTTTGATTACTCCGTCATCCGCTACGAGGGTCAGCCCCTGGCCATTCCCGGCAACGTCATGCGGGATCGCCTTGGACCGGATGGCCCCAACCTGACCAATATCGCCCGCTCCGGTTGGTTCGAGGCCGACCTTGAATACAAGGGCTTTTTCGCCATCTACCAGGGCCGCCTCTTCAACGACCGTCTCATGCTTCTCGGCGGGGTGCGCCGCGACAGCTATGATGCCGTTGAGCGCGAGTACCTTCGCGCCCTCGACACATGGGTCGATTCCACGCTGGGCACGACGCTCACCGGGGAACATTGGGGAACTTCCCAGTTTCCCGTGCTCAACCACCTTGTGGGTTTTGGCGACCGCCCCCACGTATGGAACCCGGCTCTCCCCGACGCTCTTAACGAGGCCATTGCCGCGAATATCGATCAACTGCGCCTCAGCCTGCCCAATGGCACCATCGAACCCAATTTTGAAAAGCCGCAGACCTTCACCACTGTCTTCGGGGGGATTTCCTACCGGATCAATGATGCCCTTTCGGTCTACACGCAATACTCCGAGGGTATTTTCCCAAATACCGGACAACGTGATGGGACCTACAACTCCATCCCCGCCGAGCAAACTTCCAACACAGAGATCGGCTTGAAGTTCGATTTCTTTGACCAAAGAATTTCCGGCACGGTTTCGCTCTATCGCATCCGCCGCGAGAATGCCGTTTATCAGTGGGACCAGGCTCCCGCGCCGGGTCGCTGGCAGGGTGGGTCGGCCGGGGCCACCGCGCTCGGCAATTTTGATCCCGCCGCCGCCCGCGGAGATCCGGGTGCGGTGAAGGGCGTGGCCCCGGTCACTTATGGTGTGGCACGGGAGTATGTTATACAGGCTTTTGAACAGTTCGGTCTCGGCAATCCGCCCACGAGCGCCGGCGATCCCCGCGCCCGCGAACTCAATATCAGCACGATTTCCGCGTTGAACCGCGCCTCTCCGATCGAACCGGGGGCCACAGCGGTCTACTACTTTGTTCCCTACGATCTCCTTGAGGACGGCGGAGTGATGCAGCGGGCCTTTGACTTAGCCATTGTTGACAAGGAGTTCGACGGCCTGCCCATCCACTATTTTGCCGGTCCGGACATTCAAAACTTCAACAATCCGAGCAATACGCTGGGGGCACCCGTCACCTTTGAAGAAGAGGCCATTGGCGTTGACGGCCAGATCATCTTCTCGCCCCTGGTCAATTACCAGATCCTCTTCACCTTCTCCCATCAAAAGCGGGAGGTCACCGGGCGCGGTTTTAATCTCGTTCCGGGTATCGACATTCAGACAGGCAATCAGTACACAACCGAGTACGATTACTGGGTCTACGTTCTTGGACCGGATGCCTTCGATGATCCGCGGGATCCTTCGAGCACAAACGGACGGGGCGTCAATGGCATGGATCTCTCCTTCACGCCCAGCACCTCGTTCAGTCTGTGGAACAAATACTCTTTCATCGACGGACCGCTTACGGGCCTTGAGATCGCCGGCGGCGCGCGCTATAACAGCTCCTCCCCCACGTCCATTCCCATCGGTGGGCGGAACCTCGCCGCCAATCGCTTTCCCACGCCCCGGACAAAGGCCCGGATCGACTTTGCCACGACGATCAACTATTCCTTTGATTGGGGGCGTGCGCGCATCCGGGCGAGTCTTTCCATCCGCAATCTTCTCAACGACCGCGTATCGGAGAACGTCGTCACTTACACCGAAGACAACGGCGATATCCAGACCCGCCGCTCGCGCGTGGTCTATGATCCCCGCTCATGGCGTCTCAGCCTATCGGCCAGCTTCTAGCCCGGCGATGGGCGAGCCAGCTTTCGCACATTTTCCTTTCTCTCCCTTTATGATGAAACGCATCCCTCCCCTTGCGCGCGCCCCGGTCCTTATCTTGGGTTTGTTCTGCGCGCTCAATCCGCTTTCCGCCCAACCGGATCCGCAGACCTTTCTCACTTTGGCCAAGAGCAACCCGGGACTCCGGAACTCTACCGGCGAGCAATTTGCCTGGTACGCCAACTTTCGCGCGCGTTACTTCGTCGACGCCTACCTCGCCTATGGCGACACCGCATGGCTGGAGGCAGCCGAAGACTACTTCGACTTCATCATTGAGGAGGGTATCTCCCTGGATCCAGATGGCTATCCCGGTGTGATCGGCGCGCTCATCGGCACGAGCCTGGACGATCCGGGGGTAAACGTGCTCTACGATGCCCTCGTCGGCGATGCCCTTATCGCCTCCCACATCACTCGCTTCGCCGAGGTCGTCATAGACCGCCCGGATTTGCACGGGCGATTTTTGGATACAGCCGAAGGCTACGTGGCCCTCGCCACCGAGATGCTTTGGGAAAAGTGGAACGCGCGCGGCACCTACCATGTCGACAGCCGGGGCTTTGGCTCCTACTTCGCCCATCCCTTCGGCATCGACCGCGCCGACCCGTCCCGTTGGGTAGCGGTGCCCCAGCGGCAAATCAGTGAAAATCTGAACAAACAATACGAGGCCGCTGTGACCTTGCTCCGGCTCTATCGCATTACGGGTAATCCCGATTACCGGCAGCGCGTGATGGAAATCTTCAGCCGGGCCAAGGCCATGTTTCGCCTCTTTCCCGGGGAGGACCGGGTCGTTTGGAATTTCTGGATGCCCCATGGACGCTGGGATCTGAGCGGCACCATTCCCGCAAGTTGGGTGGGGATTCACAGCAGCCGGTCTTTTTACCAAAACATCGAGTCGAGGATCTTTCTCGAGGTTTACAACAGCGGCCTGGTTTTCGACGAGACGGACATCATCCGCATGGTCAACACCAATTTGTGGATGATGGATAACGGCTTCCGGGCACCCGACAATTCCTCTTCCGCAGGGGAGCTATGGGATGGACTCGCCCAAGTCGCACCGCGCATCCGCGATGCCTATGAAGTGCGCCTCACCGCGAGCACCTCGCCCGAGAATGTCATCAGCCTGGCCTATTTGCGCAACGTGATCGATCCTATTGCAGGGATGGATCGGCGCTATGTCGATGATCCGGCGGCGGTCGAAGTCGCGGATATTCCTGCCCAGCCCGGCGTCGAGCAGATCATGGCGCTACCCATCCCGGACCGCATCGAGACGATAAACAACGACTCTATTCGCCTGATCTTGCGCGCCGCCCGCAGCGGCACTGTGACGGTGGACTTGCTCTCGGCTGACGGCACCTTTCTAGGAAATATCGATTCGGGATCGGTTTCAGGGCAGTTTCATTCGATCGCATGGGATGGCACCCATCCTGTTTCCGGGGAAAAGGAGTGGGGCGAATACCTTGTTCGCTGGACGCTCAACGGAGAGTCCCGCACGTGGCCGGTTGTTGTCGAGGAGGGCGAGGAGCGCCCACCGGAAATCTTCGGTCGGGCGATTCGCCCCGGCCAAACCTTGCGCTATGATTTCGAGTCGCCCCTCGGAGACCGCTGGACCCTCGCCGGAGCCGACATCACCACCGTGCGCAGTTTCTCCGGTGCCCAGTCCTTGCGCCTCGGTCGCCGCGGGCGGGCCGATCTCCTCTTTGGTAATCCTGGCATGAACATGCCTATCATTGTCGAGTTCATGGCTTACGATGGCGGTGCCCTCTTTGGCAGTGAGATTATCGATGGAGCCATGTGGGGTACGCGCGGAAGCGACGACAACCTCTTTGTTTTCGCTCAGAGATGGCGTCCCTTTCTTGCCGGCGATACCAACCTCAACTGGATCAACTCGGGCCAGAATCAATTGTTCAGCGTGTGGTTCATGCCCCTCACCCGTGTCTTTGGCTGGAGCCATTGGAGCTTCGATTACACGAATTACCCGGATCCCCCCATTATTAAGCGCGATGGTGTGGCCATCGACAATGCGTGGATCACCGATCGGGGGCCATGGCTGCCCCTTCCCGCCATCGGGGCCGTCTTCTTCGGCCCGGATGTGGGCGGTCCGGCCCTTGCGAACGCCTTGCTCTACATCGATGATGTCGTCATCACGCACACCGGTGCACCCGTTTCTGTTTTCTCGTCTTCTCCGTTCTCGGAAAATTTCGGCGGAGGATGGAAGATCAACGACCTCGGTATCTTTTACGATTCCGCCTTTCCGTGGGTCTACTCACCCGCTTTGGAGTCATGGCTCTACATGATCGGCTTCACGGAGATTGAGGGCTACTATTTCTGGATACACGAGGAGGGGGTGTGGGCGCACTCCCGTGTGGAGGCGTATCCATGGTTTTATCGCTATACTGATGAGGGAACCGCCGGATGGAGCCGCTTGCCTTGAAGTTTCACCGCGTTTCCGATGACCCAGGCCGGGGATGCAGGGAGGGATTGTGAATGCGGATACTGACGGAGGGTCCCCTTGTTGCCCCTAAGGCCCTATGGCTCGCAGGATACTTTTCAGATGGAATGGTTCTCCAACACGAGCGCCCGATCCGTCTTTTCGGTGGAGGTTCTCCCGGAGCCCCTGTCCGCGTGTCGCTGGCCGCCGGAGAATGGCGGGCGACCGTCGATGCGGCGGGTGCGTGGAATCTCGATCTTCCGCCGGTTGAAGTAGGTGGCCCCTATGAACTCAAGATCTCCTCGGGCTCCGAAGAAATCGTCGTACGTGATGTTTGGTTCGGCGAAGTCTGGCTGATTGCCGGGCAGTCCAATGTCATCTGGCCCTACGGGTATGTTTCCTCCGGGGAGCAAGCACGCCACCGCGATTTCTTCCTCGGCACCCCGGCGCGCATTTGGCAAATGCCAGAGCGGAGCGCGGCCGAGGCTCATGTTCCGGTTGCCCGGGCGCCGTGGCTTTGCCCCGGCAACGGTCCCCCCGCCTCCCTTCCCCTTCTTCCGTCCGCTCTCGCCACTCTTCTTGAAAGGGGGCTGGGGAAGCCCGTCGGCATTCTTGTCTCTGCGCTTGGCGGCTCGCGGATTTCCTCCTGGCTCCCCACCGATGTTTTCCCGCGCGATTCTTTGCTCAGCGCCTACCTGAATACCTATCCGGCTGATCCGGAGGATTACGCCGCCGCGCTCCAGGAGTGGCGGGAGGCCCGTGATCGCTTCGAGCGCTACAATGGCAAATGCCTTGAAGACAGCGAACCCGCTATCCCGATCACCAAATATCTTTTCTGGGGACCGCGCGGAACGCGCAATCTTTCCTATCCCGGAGGTGCCTTTGAGGCCATGATCCGCCCACTTGCCCGAATGGCCTTGCGGGGTGTGGTCTGGTATCAGGGGGAGTCCGATGCGGAGATAGCTTCTGGATATGGAAACCGCTTGCGCCTCATGATCGAGCAATGGCGGAGCCTTTGGTTGAAACAGTGCGAACAGCTGCGGCTCCCCTTTGTAGTCGCGCAGTTGCCGGCTTATGCAGCCGGTCCGGATTCAGGCAACTGGCCCTTCCTTCGCGAGGAGCAGGAACGCGCCGTTAGCGGGACCGAGGACGCCTATTGTGTGCCGACCACCGATCTCGGCGATCCGCAGGATATCCACCCGGCCAACAAGATCGTTTTTGCGCTACGCCTTGCACCCACCCTTCAAGCCCTCACACGGGGCGAAGCGCCACTCCACGCCCCCGCCATTTCCAGGGTCATTTTGCACGCTGAGGCCCGCAGACCTTATCTCGAAATCATTACGGGAGCCCCCCTGCAGCACACGGCGGGAAACATTCAAGGATTCGACATTCTCGACGCGGGCGGTGATCCGCTGCCGGTCTCTGCCAAGTTTTGCGATCCCCGGAAACTCATCCTCGAACTGCCTGTTGCTCCACGTGTGTATCGAGGTTTGCGATACAACTTTCAACCCGTCCCGAAAGGCCGTCTCTATGGCCTAAACGGTTTCCCCCTGCGTCCCTTCCGCAACGACCACGCAGCTCCGCCTTACCGTGCAAACGCACTTTATTGAGGTGCGCGCCCCGTCCCGTAGGCTGAATCTTCAGCGAGGCCCGAGCACCCATCGCGGTATCGAAGCCCGGCAGCGGTCGCTCGCTGAAGCTTCACACTACGAAAGTGTGCGGTGCGTCGCGTCCGGGTTCCGTAGGCTGAAGCTTCAGCGAGGCCCGAGCGCCCTCCGCGGTATCGAAGCCCGGCAGCGGTCGCTCGCTGAAGCTTCACACTACGAAAGTGTGCGGTGCGTCGCGTCCGGGTTCCGTAGGCTGAAGCTTCAGCGAGGCCCGAGCGCCCTCCGCGCCATCGAAGCCCGGCGACGGCCGCTCGCTGAAGCTTCACGCTACGGAAGCGATCTCCGCCACATCCGTGCAAATGTTTCGATGCCGGGTTCGTTGACCAGAGTGCCTTCAATTCATCCCCTCGAACTGTTGGAATTTCATTTCTTTGAACAACCCGTTCCAACAAATCAAATACACTACGTCACCACTATGAAATATTCACTCATTCGCAAAACCGCCCTCATCGGCTCCTTGCTCTCCTTCGCGTCCACCTTTCTCTCCGCGCAAATTGTTGTGCAGTGGGGCGGAGACAACGACATTGTCACTTCCAGTGTTTTTGGCAGCAATGTCTATTCCAGCGCGGTTGACCTCGGCACACCCTTCTCACTCCCGATTTCCCCGGCACCGGGTTCGGGTGGTTACTATAATGGGGGCAACCCTGCGGATCGGTCGGCGATCTTCTATGGCACGGTCAACAACACCTCGGGTGGAACTTCGCGCCGCGTTGTCTACAACAATGCCGGGCTTGACAACCTCGGCCTTGATTTCAGCGACACCTCCGGTGAAGGCAACACCGCGACCATTGGCGGTGCCCTTATCTGGCAAAAGAGCGACGGCTTTCTGACCAACGCCACGGTCGATTTCAGCCAGGTCACCTTCACCATTGATGCTTTCGTCAATGCCTCGACCGCTCATGGCGATGTTCGTCTGATCGTGCGCAATGGCGCGAGCGACTTCTATGTCTCCAACCCGCTCTTCAATTCGCTTTGGGGTGTGGCTCCCTTCAATGCGGGCGTAGCCGATGAAAGCCTTCTCACGAGTTGGTCCGTCTATGACCCCACAACCGACATCTTCGCGATTGGCGCGGGTGCCACACCCACCCTCGACGATATCACGGCAATCGGCTTCGTCTACAGTCGGACAGCGGACAACACCACCTTTGCGAACTTCCGTCTCAACGAGTTCACCGTCGCCATCCCCGAGCCCTCGACCTATGCGGCGATCTTTGGATTAACCTTCCTCGGCCTGGCCATCTGGCGCTCCAAGCGCCGCCGTTGAGGCGTTTGCCACACGGCCTTTTTTCACCGGCCTTTCAACGCTCCCTTCGTTCACGCGAAGGGGGCGTTTGCTTTTCCAGGCCCCTCTGCCGGTCGAAATGTTTCAACGGCGGGCGCTTTGACGCATGGCTCCGGTTTCCATGGGATGAGCCCACTTTCCCGGATGCCGCTCCGCCTTTGCGGGTAGTTGTCGGGTAAGAATCGTATCCACCCCCGTTTACCCTTCTTCTTATGAATACCTCGCTCTATTTCCAGCGGTTGTTCCTTTTGGCCGCCTCCCTTTCCATTAGTGCCTTCGCCGCCGCCCAAACCCCGGTCGTCCAGTGGGGCGCGGGGACGGACATTGTCACCGGGGCCTACTTCGGCCCAAACATCAATTCGAAGTCACTCAACCTTGTGACGCCCAAAACCAATCCCGTGGGCGGAGGCTACTACCGGGGAGATCCTGACCGCAGTGTGAATCGCGGCGCATCCGTCAATGTCTATGCGGCGGTTTGGACGGATTCGGCAAACGCGGGCGCGGAGGCCAACTTCCGGGTTCTGCCGGAAAACTTCGCCGTCTGGCACCCGGCCATCTATGACACCCTGATTCTCAATACGAGCTCGGGCGGACCGGTTGCCCACAGCGCGGGTGGGCTCTTCCTCTGGCAGAAGGGCGATGGATTCATCAACGGCTTCAGTGCCCAAGCGGTGAACTTCGCCGATTTGCGCATCAACATGGTCCTCGCGAACAACGCCGAGCAGTTTCCCGAGTTGAAAAGTAATCACATCGTTGTCCGGCAGGGCGGGCAGTTCTACGTCTCCAACGACATCGGGGGAGGCCTCGCCAACCTCACGATCTTCACCAATCTCGACGATGCCCAGAACGCTGTCACAGGTTGGTTCCTCTATGATCCCCTGGCCGACGCCTCGGTCATCGGCGCACCCGCATCTCCCGTGCTCGATGACATCACCGCGATCGGCGTGTTGAACCTCGTGGATCAGTTTCCCCTTCAATTCTACTCGTTCATGCTCGCGGGCTTTTCGGTTGTGGAGGATCCGATTGATCCTCTACTCCCCGAGGTTCCCGTACTTCGCATCAGCCGCGCGGCGGGGCAGGTGGAGATCCGTTTGCCGAGTGTCCCGGGATTTCTGTATCAGCTCCGCGGAACCTCGGATTTCAACAGCTGGACCGATCTTGGCACAGCCCAGCCGGGAACCGGTACCGATCTCCTCTTTACCCAGCCGCTTCCCCTGCCGGGCACGCAAGATATCTACCGCGTGGCCATTTCTCCCGCCCCCTGAGACATAAGTCGACCGAGCTACTCTTCTGCGATTCTACACCCTAACTCTTGAACTCCATGTCCACACTGAGAAGCTATACTTCCCTTCGCTGGCTCGCCGGTTTCGGTGCGCTGGCCGTTCAACTCACGGCCGCTACGCCCGTGGTGCAATGGGGGCCCGGAACGAATATTGTCACCGGGGCCTATTTCGGCCCGAACATCAATTCCACCTCGCTCAACCTCACAACGCCGCGGACGAACCCGGTCGGTGGGGGATATTACGCTGGCGATCCCGACCGCAGTCTTAACCGCACCGCCTCCGTCAATGTCTATGCTGCCGCCTGGACGGATTCGGTTAGTGCGGGTGCTGAGGCCCATTTCCGCGTCCTCCCGGAGAACTTCGCTGCATGGCACCCGGCCATCTACGACACCATGATCCTCAACGCTGCCTCGGGCGGGCCCGCGCACAGCGCCGGCGGCATCGTTCTCTGGCAAAAGAGCGACGGTTTTCTTAACGGCTTCGATACAAATCCCGTGCGCTTTGCCGACCTGCGTATCGAAATCGTCATGGCGAACAATTCCGAGATGCATGGCGACCTCAAGAGCAACCATCTTGTCGTCCGCGACGGGACCACCTTCTACGTCTCGAACAACATCGGCGGGACGGTTGCCAACATAACGCAGTTCACGACTTTCGCGGAGGTCGAGACCCTCGTTACCGGTTGGCACAGCTACGATCCTGTGGTCAATGCCGCCCAAATCGGCGCTCCTGTCGAACCCGCCCTTAATAACATCACCGCAATCGGGCTCCTCAATCTTGTGAACGGTTTTCCGGAGCAGTTTTACTCTACCATGATTGCCGGTTTTTCCGTCAAGGCGGTTTCGACGGTGGATCCCGATCCGGAACCGCCCCTTCCCGGAACCCTCGCCGTTTCCTGGGGTCCGGGGATCGATATTGTCACGGGTGCCTACTTCGGGCCAAACATCAATTCGACCGTCCTCAATTTGGTTACTCCCCGAACCAACCCGGTAGGGGGTGGATACTTTCAGGGCGATCCCGACCGCAGCGTGAACCGGGACGCTTCCGTTAACGTTTATGCCGCCGCTTGGACGGATTCGACGAACGCGGGTGCCGAGGCGAATTTCCGTGTCCTCCCGGAAAACTTCGCCGCATGGCACCCGGCCATCTACGACGCCATGATCCTCAACACAACCTCCGGCGGGCCTGCCCACAGCGCGGGAGGCATTGTCCTCTGGCAGAAGAGCGACGGCTTCATCAACGGCTTCAGCAACGCCACCGTCGCGTTTGAGAACCTTCGCATCAACGCCGTTCTGGCAAACAATTCTGAGGGTTTCGGCGACTTGAAACGCAACCACTTGGTCATCCGCCAGGGATCAGAGTTTTTTGTTTCTAATGATTTCGGCGGATCGTTGGCGAACATCACAATGTTCACATACATCGAAGATATTCAGGATTTCGTTACAGGATGGTTCGGCTATGATCCCCTTACAGATGCCTCGCGAATTGGGGCACCTGCGAATCCCTTACTCGACAACATCACTGCCATCGGTCTCCTCAACCGCGTCGAAAACATCCCCGACCAATTCTACTCCTTTATGGTTGCGGGTTTCTCCGCAGCAGTAGTCGGCGACGGCACACCCGACCCTGACCCCGACCCCGATCCTGATCCCGATCCCGATCCTGATCCTGATCCCGATCCCGATCCGACCTGGGCGGGCTATCCCGTCTTTGAAAACTGGGCAGAAACGGGAGATTTCCTCGGCCCTGTCTACGTGAAGTTTGCTCCCTGGGTTTACGTTCTTGATCTCTTCGGATTTATTTATCTTCCCGAGGAATCCATGACCACGCAAGGTGCCTGGGTTTTCATCGTACGGTAATCAGCATGACGCCAACGACAGTGTCGTTCGAAAATGCAAATGTTTCGATGCCCCCTACCTCGACCGAAATGGCGGTGAAGGATCTTCTCATGCCTGTTTTCCATAAGAATGGTAAGGCTTACCTTTGAAAGGAAGTGCTGCCGGTCATCCCGCAACCAAACCAACTCTATTCACTGTATCAAAAAACTCATGAACTCCTTAAATAAAAAGCTTATCCTGACCGCGCTTGCGGGCGGCCTCGTTGTCTATTCCGCACAGGCTCAAACGACCGCCGTCCAGTGGGGCATCGGCACAGATATTGTCACCGGGGCCTATTTCGGGCCAAATATCAATTCCACGGCACTCAATCTGACCACACCGAAAACAGATCCATTGGGCGGTGGTTACTACCGTGGTGATCCCGACCGCAGCATCAATCGCAGCGATTCTGTGAATGTCTATGCGGCCGCGTGGACCAATTCCGCAAATGCCGGGGCGGAGGCCCATTTCCGGGTGCTCCCGGCCAATTTCGCCGCATGGCATCCGGCTATTTATGACACCATGATCCTCAACACGACTTCGGGAGGCGGTGGGCACAGTGCCGGAGGCATTGCCTTTTGGCAGAAGAGCGATGGATTTATCAACGGCTTCAGCGCCGAGACCCTTAACTTTGCCGATCTTCGTATACGCGCGGTTGTGGCAAATAACTCTGAAGGATTCGGGAATCTGAAGAGCAATCATCTGGTCGTTCGCCAGGGGGCTGACTTCTACGTCTCCAATGATGTCGGGGGTGCCCTCGCTAACATGACCATGTTCACCACGCTGAACGATATTGAGAACCTCGTGACCACATGGTATGTCTACAACCCTGTGGCAGACGCTTCTCTAATCGGCACCGTCGCCAATCCGATCCTGAACGACATCACCGGTATTGGGATACTCAATCTTGTCGACAGCATCCCAGACCAGTTTTATTCCTTTATGGTGGCAGAGTTCTCGGTCACGGTTATTCCGGAGCCCTCCACGTACGCTCTCCTCTTTGGTTTCTTAGCTTTGGGATGGGTTCTTTGGCGTCGCCGCGCGCGTCGCCTTTGAGGAGAGGATTGGGGAATCCGCTCATAAAGAGAGAGGTGAGCGTGGGGCCAGTGGAAGTCTTTCCACTGGCCCTTTCTATTATGAAGCTGATGAAAGGCTTCGATATTTGGACACGCGCAATCAGTGCCGAGTTTGGATTTATGGGACCGGATTATCCGCGTGAATTGATGCCCTGCGGAAGGCACCAAAATAGAAACGGGAGAGGTTTGATGGAGATTGACCGAAAGTTGCACGGCCGAAGTCAGCACCGTTTCCTGTTCTCTGGCTATAAGCGAGCGGGGTAAGCCGCGACCCGGAAAGGTGCGTTTACGCAGAGTAACGGTCAGCCGTCACACGAAATCAATGCCATCGCGTTGGCAACCGTATGGAAACTCTATGGAATCCGGAAAGAATTCGCGTGGAAAAATTTCCAAGCGTGCGGAAACGCTCCGTAAAGCTGGTTTTCCGGCCAAGGGGTGCCGGATTCGGCCATTTGTGGCTACAGCGTGTTCCCTGGCTGCACGATGAACGGATTTTGCCGGATGGAGGTGCGGGAGGCTCTTGTCACGGATGGCTGGGCGCTGATTTTTGATGGCTGATGGGGGTGGGCCGGGGTTATCGAGCCGGGACACATCGGAAGTCCCCATGCCGGGGAGGACCTTCATGAAGTGATCCAGCGTCCAGGGCTTTCGCTTGACGCGGACCTCTTCTTAGCTAGGCTAGCTAATCAATGATTACCGTCAACATGCATGAGGCAAAGACACGCCTCTCCAAACTGGTCCGGAGCGTGGAGGAAGACGGCGAGGTCGTGATCCTCCAGCGCAATGGCCGACCGGTGGCGGAAATCCACCGCTGCCGACCCGCCGCCGCAGAGCCGATTCGCCGACTCCGGCCGAAGCCGGAACTGCAAGTGACCTTTGCTCCCGGCTACGATCCCGCCGAACCGGCCACGGCGGATGAATGGCCGGAGGACTGCCGGTGATTCTGCTCGACACCTGTGGCCTCCTGGCGTTGCAAACCGGCGGAGAGGCTTTGTCCGAAACCGCCCGCGCCCAATTGGAAGCCCCCGGTTCCGAGGTTTTTGTCTCCGCTATTTCCGCCTTCGAAATCGGTCAGAAACACGGTGCAGGTAAGCTCATCCTCCAACAACCACCGGGTGTTTGGTTTTTCGCCATGCTCCAACACCATCAGCTTGTCGAATTGCCCGTAACCGCCCGTATCTGCGCAGCCGCCACGGCCCTCCCTGCTATCCACAAAGATCCCTTTGACCGCATCATTATCGCCACCGCTTTGGAGAAACACCTCGTCATCCTAACATCCGACAAAACGATCCCCACCTACCCGGGGATTCGGGTTCTGTGGTGAATGAACCGGCTTAATGGGCTCATTGGGCATGGATGCGCACAAAAGAAGATTCCGAGGCGAATCGAATTCAGGACTGGAAACGTTCTTTGAGGTAGGTGGCCATTTCACTGCCCGATAGCTGCTGAGAGGCGTTTCCTCTCAGCAGTCGTCTTTTGTCGGGGCGGTTATCTTCAGTTTGGTCGATCTGGTGTGGGTTTGGTCGGGATTGTCTTCCGGGTAATCGAAGCCTGCCAGTTCCACCGGGGTGAAGGACAATCCATAGGCAACGCTCAAACGGAGAAGCCACCGATCCTGCTGGCGGGGCAGCTCCAGGTCCTGCGGGTTCGGCATGCCCAAAACGGCAGGCGTGATTCCTTCGCCGAAAATCGGGTGAGAAAAGGCCTCCACCACCCCGGTTTCGTAGGGGTCGCGGGTGTGGCCTCCTCCTCCGAAAATCAGTTGGGTCTTCGTCAACTGTTTCGGCTGGAAAAGCTTTCGCTTAGCTATAGCGAGGGGTGCGACCGACCGTTGGCCAAGTTCCGCGTGGACCCATTTCCGTGCCGCAAGGAGGAGCGGTTCGCTCGCACCGGACTCCTTTTGTTTTCGCCAATACTCAAAGCGCTGGGGCGTTTCCCGGCCCTCGGCGAGTGCCGCGTGTTGATCGATCCTTGATGAACCGAGGGCATGAACCTGCGCGGCGAGGTAGGCGAGAAAGGGGGCCGGGCCGTTGTTTTGGGAAAAGAGAAATACGCTCTGGTCGACGGTTCCCGCGCCCGCATCGGAAAAAAGGTAGAGCCCCGGACTTGAAACGCGCGAACGGATGAAGCCTTGGACGTTCGCGCTCACCTCCGGGTAGACGAAGCACAGTTCGTCGCCTTCGGGTGTTCTATCACGATCCCGCCCCCGGATCAGGTCGGTGAGTTCTATTTGTTTGATCGGGGGATGCCCGGCGAGGTCGTCGGCAAGGTTCCAGGCGAGGATCAGCAACCGTTCGAAGGACGTGCGAACCGCATGTTCCTTCGCATCGGCCACGGGAATCGCCATGTTCACGGCGATTTGATCGTCCGGGTGGCGACCGAAGTCGGGGTAGCGGCGGCGAATCTCCGTTTTGACGGCTCCGAGCCAACCGCCCAGCAAATAGAGTATGGAAGACTTCGCGAAGGCACGCAGTTCACCCTTTTCCGAACACCGCCCCGTTTGGGCAATGTAGCGGGTGTTGGCGGTTTGGTCCTTCGCTCCGCTCTCCAATCCCGCCCACACCATTTTCAGGTGGGTGAGCAATCCAGCACCATAGTGGAGATCGTGATCACCGGGAACGGTGAAGGCGGTTCCGTCAAAGGCGACCCGACTGGGCAAGAGGAACGGAAGCTCGTGCCCGCCGCTGCCCGGAGGCACAAAGACCCAAGCCTTGTTGAGGTTGATGTCGCGAACAATGCATTTCGAGTAGGCCGTTCCAAAATCGAACCCCACCTGGAAGACCAGCGGATCGCGCCCGGACTTCGCGGCCGGGGCGATGACCTGTGGGCGGGAGGGGCGTGGTTCGGGCTTTCGCTCCTTCTCTTCGGCCCGGCGGGATAGTTCGGGCTGTCGTGGTGGGGTGGGCGGCTTTTCGCCGAAGAGCGCTTTTCGCAGTCGTGTGAAGAAACCTTCGCCCATGATCGTCTCCCTTTAAGAAACCAGAAACACGCCGGCTCCCACCGTCTGCTGGCTGAGGTCGGTTTCCCCGCGCTGCCGGAGTTTCCGGAGCTTCTCCTCCTTCAGGCGCAGATTTCTTTGCAGGCGGTTTTCCGTCATTTGGATGACCCTCTCCGAGCGCTCGCGCTCGCGCAAGGTTTGAAGCTGACGCCGGTCCTGGTCGATCCGGCGGTTGAAGTGGCTCTCTGTCCGCTGCACACGCATGTTCAAGGCGGCCTCGTTCTCATCTTCAAAGTCCGAAAACGCCTTCCCGAATCGGGCAAGAAGTTGTTCCTCCATCGCTTCGAGGGTTTCCAAGACCCTTTCAGGATCGAACTCCGGATAGTCCCAATCCCGGCCATCGCGCAAAAGTGTCTGCACCGTCTGCTCCGCGACATCCGGAGCAACGGGTTCCCCATCCGCCAGACCCATCACGGCGTAGGCCATGTTCTCCCGGTTGCCGAGGCCCGCCATTTTCCATCGTTCCACCTTGTAGGCGTAGACACCGGGGGGCAGGTTGTTCGTCGATACAATGAGGGCGGAGGTGTTGTAGAAGCTTTGGGCGCTTGCCTGGTTTACTTTCGTCATCCACTTCACGAGGGGAGAGAGGTGGTTCACAAAATGAACCTTCCTTGCCTGCGCGGCGGAGAGCCGTTCCCGCACCTCGCGCCGGAAGGTGATGGCAAATTCCCTTTGCCGGAGAAACCGGGCGGCCAGGGTGCGGTTGTCCGCCAGCACCTCGCTGAGGGATTCCTGTGCCTCAGGCGTCAGGCGGAGGAAGATACAGCCTCGTTCAGGCGTATTGGAGAGGATCTCGCAGCCCCGGAATTCGCGCTGGAAAAAGTCGGCCAGGTAGTCCTCCAACTCGTCGGCGGTGATGTAGCGCCCGCGTTCTCTGTCTTCCTCGATCTTGTCCTGCACGTAGTCGGACAGCCCGATGAGGGCGTCGCCCGATTCCTCCAGTTGCCGGAGGGTCGCGGAGCGGTTGTGGAGGACGCGCTCCGTCTGTTCGATCCGGATCTCCTCCTCTTCGGGCGTCAACTCTTTGCTGAGTAGATCGACGGTCAAGCTCTGCACCTCTTCGCCGACAATAGCCTCCATATCACCAAGGCTCGTCTCGACGAGGAAGAGTTTCGCGTGGAGGCGGTTGTAGAGGCGCTCTTCGACCGTGTTGCGGACTTTGAAATTTATGATACTCAGCCTTTCCGCCCGCTGCCCAACGCGGTCGATTCGACCAATCCGCTGCTCCACCCGCATCGGATTCCAGGGAAGATCATAGTTGATCAAGACCCGGCAGAACTGCAGGTCGATACCCTCACTCCCCACCTCCGAGGAGAGGAGGATGCGCGGTCCGTGGGGATCCTTGAAGCGGTCCAGCTGCCGCCACCGCTCATCATCGACCACGGTCCCGTCGATGCGCGTCACGGAAATGCCTTCCGCCGTCAGACGACGCTCCAGATACCGGAGCGTGGGGCGGTAGTAGGCAAAAATGATCACTTTCGGCTCCTCGCGAAAGCCGTCTACCAAGACCTTGAGGAGTTCTTTGAACTTTGTGTCGTTTGCTTCGAAATCATAGCTGGAGGTCGTCGGGGGTTCATCGCCATCGCGAGGCCCGTCCGCTGGCTCTTCCTCAAACGCCTCAACGGTTTCCTCGCCAAAGGCCTCCGCGAGCAACTCATCGGCGTCGCCAAACCGCCCATCGCGGATTTCCCCGGCGAGGACGGGGAGACAGCTCGCCGCGCGCAGTTGCAGACCGAGGACCTGAAAGACGTGGAAGGGCCGCCGGTCGCGCGCGCAGCGCCTCCGCACGAGGGAGAGAATGGCCTCGTAGAGACGCCGCTCCTCCGGTGTGTAGGTGACGGCATAGGTCAGGGGCACACGGATGGGGCGGCGTTCCTTGATCTGCACCCGCCGCGTGCGGTTGATGTAATTACCGAAGAAGTTCAACCGCTCCGCGATCATCTGGCACTCGGCGATGAGTGCCGGTCCTCCGCGATTCGATTCGAGCAGTTCCAATTGCTCCAATAGCCGGGCGAAGAGGCGCGTGTCCCGAAGGGCGCGATTCCGTGACATCTCCGAAACCGCGCGCTGGAGCAGATCGGTATCGAGGGGAATCCGAGCCAACGCGTTGGCAAGGTTCACTGCCGGGCGGTTGCTTTCCAGAAGCTGCTCGAAGGAGCCCTGCGTCTCAAAAAACTCATCGTCCACGAGGCGCAGGAGGCTGTGCAGATCGACATTCTTATTGTTCACCGGGGTGGCCGAAACACAGAGCACGGACGCCGCACTCAGAGCGAGGCTCTTGCCGAGGTGAAACGTCGTTGTCTGCGGATTCCGCAGGTAGTGCGCCTCGTCGAAAATCACGAGGTCGAAGGGCTCCCAGGTCTCTCCCCAGTGGCGGAGCCTGCGCAGCAAGGCCGTGCGCCCCGTTGCCGCATCCTCGTCCTCCGGTTCAAGCGCGCTTTCGAGAAGGCGGATTTCCTTCTTCGGGGGCCGCAAGCCCGTGTAGGTGGCGATGGTCACGAATTCATGCGTTTCCCCCGTGCGGGCCAGCTCATCGATCTCCTCCTGGAGCAGACGAAAATCCACGATGCGGGCGTCCACCGTGAACTTGGTTCGCAGCTCATCCCGCCACTTCGGGGCAAGCGTTTTCGGGCAAACGACGAGGAGCCGGCGCGCATTGCGGCGCGCCTGCATCTCCAGCCAGATGAGCATGGCCTCAATCGTTTTCCCGAGCCCCACCTCGTCGGCAATGATCATTCGCTCCGTCGGAGAGTTGATAAACTTGATCACCGGCTTGAACTGATAGGGCAGAAAATCAATCTGGGCCGCCTCCATCGAGTAGATGACCTCGTGCAGCTTTCCGCGCAGTTTCTCAAAGGTGATCAAGCGCCGCAGGTCAGCCCGCTTGCCCAACCGCCCGCTCCGGATTCGGCCCTCAATCGACGTTTCCTCCGTGTCCGGCACCTCCTCCAACACATGCAACGGGCGCATCACGCGTTCTCCCGTGGGGTAGCGCAGCTCTACCATTGTCAACCGCCCCACGCGGCTCGTCCGGCCCGTGAACTGCCCGCGCTGCGCCGGGTTGTTCCGGTCGATTAACCACGTGTCGGGAGGGAAGGGAAGGTTGGGCTCGTTGGGCATGGTTCAGATTGGGTGTTCATCAATGAGCGAGGCAGTAAGCTGCTTGGCATCGTCCCGCTTCCAGACGTCTTCGCGCTGGAAAGCCGGAACAAAGAGCTGATGCTCGTCGATCTTTTCGAGGATGGTGGAGATTTTCATGGTTTCAGAGTAGAAGGTGCATTCTGCGTTTCAGAGCCGGGCTTCTTGATATTTCCGAATGGCTTCCCGGCCCGCTGCGGTGGTTTGGTGTTTTTGCAAGCGACTGGTGGGTTTGTCAGGGATTGTTCTTGTCAAGAGCCGGTCTTGGGCCTTTTGGGGCCTCGTCTTGGGCCTTTTGGTCCCGACCGGGTCCTGACGACGTGGTTTCGGAGGAAGGCATTGTCCTGGGTGAATTCGATAGGCGGTCTCATCATTCGGGAATTTGCCAATGCCCCCCTTTTTTCGGCCCTACTCGCATCAGGCGACCGAGCCTCTTCAGTTTGGAGACATTCCGCATCACGGTGGTTCGGTCTTTTCCGGTCAACCGGGCCAAATCATCATAGGTTGCCTGCGGGTTTAACCCAATCAAATCAAGCATCTGCATTTGGAGGGAGGTTACAGGTGCGTTTATAGGTGCATTTTTGGGTGCACCCCTGATTTCAGGTGCGTCGGCGTGCACCAAATCCAGCTCTTCCACCGGTTTTCGGGGCACCGTGACCCGAAAAAGGCAGCCGTCGTGGTCGTCGAAAAACTCAATCTCAGGCCATTGCTCCAAGGCCCGTTTGATGCCTGATCCAAGCCCGTGGTAGGGCAGCAGGCCCTTCGCCACGTAAGAGACAAGGATGGGATTGCGGATGTTGGAATTGCCCGTGCGGATTTTTTCGACCGTGAGATTGTTCGGCAGATGGCCGGGGCTGATGATCTCGATGCGGTTGTCGAAAATAAAAAGCCGAATGGGCGCATTCACGAGATAATCACGATGGACCAGCGCGTTCACCAGCAGTTCCTCAAAAACACTTTCCGGAATCTCGGGTAAGCCAGGCGCGTTCACACCCCGCCCTGCCTGCACCTTGTGCAGATTCCTCATGATAAAGCCGAGCGCATCGTCGAAGACTTTTTTCAGGGGTCCTTCAAAGTCTTCCGTGTCGATGTACTCGCTCACATGGAAGGCATTGCCCGGATAGCGAATCGCTTTGACGACAAACTGGGGTTTGATCCATTCCGGGCGCTCGGCAAACATCAGCACACCCGCCAAATTCAAGAAACCGTCGTCCGTCGCGAGGTTCATGTTTTGCAGAAGCCGGAGGCGCTCGCTCTTCGAATCGGGAAACTCCCGTCTGTAAACATCGCGGAGAAAATCACGGAAGCGCAGCTTGTCGAGCTTCTCGATTCCTGCCTTGGTCGGCAGTTCATCGGCATGAAACTGATCGGAAAACTGAAACAACCGCCGCAACTCCTCTTTTGAGTTCACACGCCGCTTGTCCGCGCCCGTCTTCAACCAAATCACCCCATTCTTGTCGAAATACGGCTTGTCCAGACCTTTGGGCACGCTGAGCACGATGCTCACGCGGCCCTTCCCGAGCGAAATATTCTCTGTCTGCACCGTCAATGGGCTCCGCACCAGTTGGCTGGCCGCATTGCCGATCAATTGATTGACGCGTGCGACCTGCTCCGGGCTCAGCCCAGGCGTCGAACCGTCATCGGCCACGCCGATGAAGATACGCCCGCCCTCCGAGTTGGCAAAGGCTGCCATCTCCGCCGCCAAGGACTCTGCATTGTGCAAATCCGCCTTGAACTGCCGCTTACTGTCTTCGCCTAGAGCGATCTGCGTTTGAAACTCTTTCGGGGTCATGGAGAATTGTTTTGTGGGCGATCCTTAAAGAGCGAGCATGCGAATACTTTCGGATCGGTCTGTTTGAGCCGGTTCAGCTCGTTCCATGGATCGCAGTCACGCGCCTGCAGAGCTGCCGCCTGCTCGCGGATAGATGCCTCCTGGAAACAATGGGGTGAGATCATGGCAACCGTTTTCGCGTCGACCCACTATTGGAGAACTTCATCAATTTTCTCCGATAATGGGTTTTGTGTCCCCGCCGACCAGACTCGGCGGGCTGAGGTAGTCGCGAAGAAGCGCGGGCTTGCCCGCCAACGGTGAGCCATCCAGCGCCGAACGGACAGCGGCAAAGGAGACATAGGGTCGCTCGCCCCCCCCCAATTGCTCCAGAAGAGAAAACAGGTCCCCCTTCATGTTGGAAGGGGAATGCGGGCTCGTGGACTGCCTCCGCTGCACCGGGTTGTTCCGGTCGATTAACCACGTGTCGGTAGAGAAGGGAAGGTTGGGCTCGTTGGGCATGATTTTTCCGGGAAGGGGCGAGTGAACTTATCTCCATAAAGAAAACGCGCTTTCCGTAGTTTCCGGGCCTCACTACTGTCCGATTAAAAGTCGTTGAATGTCAACTGGTTAGATGTTTCTAA
>JAFIGE010000050.1 GCA_020831585.1 Opitutales bacterium
GAACTCAATGACCGCGTTCAAAGTGCCATTCCTAAAGCCGACAGGCTGCTAGCCGACAACAAGGTGCAGACGATGCCGGTCCCGAACTGTTTGGCCTGCACGCAGAATGCGTGCGCTCCATCTGCGGCAGGGCCTTTTCGTGTGGTTGGTGTATTTCGAGGACAAGGCGGGTCTAGGAACGCGGAACGGTCCACGAACCACACCCAATACACAAAAGGAAGGGATCGGTGGATTTTGATCCAATGGGTGTCGAAGGGCGTGTTTCCAGAGAGACGCGCCGGGACGTCCTTGGGTTCCGGCCCCTGTGCCACGGATTCCGCGGCTAAAGCACGCGGCTCCTTTGCCTGCCCCCCCTCCGCTCCCGCCCCTCCCCATCATCCATGTAATCCGTGAAATCCATGGTCAAGAAGCCCCGAGCCCAAGCCGGTTGAACCATGGATCGCATCGATGGCATGGATCCTTTACCACGTCGGCAAGGGGGGACGCCCCCCCCAACACCATTTGGGGGTTTGGGGGGGGGTGGGGGGGGGGGGGGGCGAGAAAAGTGGTTGGGTAGGGGGGGGGGGGGGACGCCCCGGTCAAAACTTTGGCAAGTTTGGACGGGGGCGGCGCGCTTGGGGAATGAACAATGTGATTGAGTCGCGGGAGTGCGGCCTTAGCGTGTTTTCCATGAAACAGGAGTTTGATGTCGTGATTGAACCGGATTCCGAAGGCTACCTTGTGGCGAGCGTGCCCGCCTTGCCGGGATGCCACACGCAAGCGAAATCCTTCGATAAACTTCAGGTTCGCATCAAGGAGGCCATTGAGCTTTGTCTCGAGGAATACGGGAGGGACCGCGAACCAACGGAGTTTGTTGGTATCCAAAGAGTGGCCATCGGCGAATGAGCCCTCACGCTCCACGAGTGACGGGCGGGGAAATCGTCAAGACCCTTCGCAAGCATGGTTTGCGGTGACCCGAATCAGGGGAAGCCATCACTTTCTAAAGCACCCCGACGGCCGGGCAACGGTGGTGCCCCTTCATCGGGGAGAGACGATTGGCCCCGGACTCTTTGCCAAAATTGTCAAAGACGCGGATCTGGCTATCGAAGACTTCCGGAAGTGAGTTCCGGGCGACATGCAACGGATGCTGTCCACCACTCCAACTCTCCCTGCCTCCCCCCTCGGCGTTCTCCGCCCTCTGCGGTTCCCCTTCCCCGAGCCCCATCCCGCGCGGAAGCAAACGATCACCACTCCCGTTACCCTCACATGGGTGGGATTCCCAGGTCGCGGCAAATTTTCTTGGCCAATTGACGGTCGATTTCGGTGTGACGCGGGACTGATGACTGGCGGTTCTTAGCGGGATTCTCCCACCACGAGTGGTTGTGCCGCCCTCACGTTTCAACACGCAGCCCTGTTGAGTCAGGTGGCGGATGAAATCGCGTCGCTTAAAGCTCACAGCACCAGCGTTTGCTCTTGGTAATCCCCCTCGGCTGCGGCAATAGCCTCTTCGCGGTGCATTTCTATGGCCTCGCGCAACGCGCTGGAGAGGTTTTCGATCAAGTCGTCACGGGTCTTTCCTTGGCAATTGACTCCGGGAAGCTCTTCAATCCAGCCAATCCACCACTCCTCGCTTTTTTTGATGACCGCCGTGTAGGAACTCATGAAAAGAACTCTACCGATCTGCCGCCCCGCGTCAATCTCCAGCGCCTACCCCCTACGCCCGCTGGCACACTCCAAACTTTGGCAAGTTTGGCTACAGGGACAGGCGCGGCGCATTGCCCTAAGTTGGACCAAAAACGAGCTTCAACTGTCGGAAAAAATAAAAAGATTTGTCCACAATTGAGGTTGTGCGATTGTTTCGAAGAGCCTACTCTTCTCTTATCCGCCGCCGAGCGTGCCCGTCCCCTAAATTCGACGTCCGCCGGCGGCACCCACCCCGCGTTTAATCCCCTTTTATCTCCTTCCCCCCGATGATGTTTCGCTTACCCGTGAACCGCGTTTTCCTTGCTTTCGCCGGATGGCTCGCCGCCTTCGCCCCGCTTTCCGCGCGCCCGCCGCTCCTGCTCCTCGACGAGGCGCGCCTGAACGAGATCCGCCACCTCGTGACGGTGCCGGGCACGACCCACTTCGAGGCCTTCCAGGCGGTGAAGGACCGGGTCGATTCGCCCAACATCACGGGCACGGGGAGCGCGAGCCGGGGCAATTTCGCGAAAGAGGCAGCGTTTGTCTACCTCGTCACGGAGGACCCGGCCTATGCACAGGCGGCCTTCCAGCGCCTCGAGGAGATTTACACGATCAGCGTGCCGGACGGGCACGGAGCACCCGACGTGGGCACCGGCCTCGACCGCGCCCACGGCGTCTCGACCTTTGCCATGACTTACAACTGGGCCTACGATGCCTGGACGCCAGCGCAGCGCGCGTGGGTTCTCGGGAAAGTGAACAAAGCCCTCGACGAATACGAGAGCCAGGCCCTTTCCCACCCCAATATCGGCTTCCAGGCAAACAACTCGAACTGGACCGGCGTCGTTGCGGGCGCGCACGTGAAAGCGCTCATCGCCATCAATCAGCACAATGTGCGGCGCTTCGATTTCCAGCGCAGCCGCGAGCTTCTGCGCACCCACCTGCTCTCCTTTGGCACGCGCGGTTGGACGCAGGAGGGCAACTACTACTTTGTCCTCTCAATGGAGTTTTTCATGCCCGCGATGCTGGCTCTGCGGCAGATCAACGACCCGCATGTCGAGGCCAGCTTCACGGGCCGGCGACCGCACCACATGACCCTGTATGCGGGCCAGTTCAACGCCGGGCAGAACAGCCTCACCTGGGGCGTGGGCGGGGATTCGATGCCGGCCTACGGGATGACGAGCGCCCTCCTCGGTCTCGTCCCGGAGGGCGAACAGGGCTTCTACCGCTGGTTTTATGACCGCCACCGCGGTATCCTCAATCCGGCTGCCCCGACGCAAAAATACGACCAGAGCAAAGCGGGCACGCTCTTCGCGCTCATCTCCTACCCCGAGCACATCCCGGCGGAGGACCCGACGGGGCGCTTTCCCACGGCCATTCACGACAGCCTCGGCGGCTACATCATCCGCAGCGGATGGCAGGATGAGGACGACACCGTGGTCAGCCTCTGGTCGGACACGACCAATCATGGCCGCTCATGGAATCAGCGCGACGCCCTGCAAATCAACATCCTCTCCCACGGGTCCAAATGGGGCTACGGACCGGGGCCCGCCACCTCCGGGATTGATGCCGCCTTCTCGCAGATCCTTGTCAACGGAGTGGCCCGCACGGAAAGCGGTCAGGGCACAAATATCGGCCACCAGGTCGCACCCAACGGAGGCTACGCCATGGCCGGCGGGGGCTCCAAGTTCACCAACCTCGGCCTTCGTTCAGCCGAGCGCCATGTTCTCGCCGACTTTTCCAACGCCGATTTTTCCATCGTCTCCACCTTCGACCGCCTGCGTTCCGACGACATCGAGACCTACGGCTGGAACCTCTACCTGCCGGGCAAATCCATTACCGTGGGGACCGATCCGCTCCACGACATCGACTACTTTCTCACCACCGACAGCAACGGCAGCTACCTCAAGGCGTGGTTCCCCGCCCACGGCAACGGCTTCATCACGGGCAACTCGGCCGTGCGCTACGAATACGATGCGGCCGACGCCGACATCTGGGTGGTCATCGCCACGGGCCGCGGCACGCCCCCTGAAATCGAGGTCACCGGAACCGGTCTCGGCGCCACTGTGACCCTCGGCGAAAGCGTCCTCACCTTCGATGCCGCCGCCCAGCGCATCCGCTCCTCCACCCTGACCGAGCTCAACAACGCCGTAAACCCAACCCTCAACGCCTCGCCCGCCGGTGGTCCGGCCCCGCTCACGGTCAGTTTCAGTGGTTCCGGCACAGCAGACCCCGGCGAAACGCTCACCTACCATTGGAATTTCGGCGACGGCACGACCAGCGATGCCCAGAGCACCGCGCACACCTTCACCGAGGAAGGCCTCTACCTTGTGAGCCTCGAAGTGGCCGACGGGCGCGGCGGCACCGACCGCGTGATGAGGCACATTTTTGTGGGCAACCGCGAACCCACCGCCCGCATCACGGCGAGTGCCACGACCATCCTGCCAGGCAACCCCATCACCCTCTCGGCGGCGAACTCCTCCGATCCCGACAGCGATCCCCTGACCTATGTCTGGGACCTCGGCGACGGCCGCACCCTCACCGGCGAAACCATCGAAGTGAGCTGGCCGACGGAGGCCGTTTACCGCGTCGAGCTGACCGCCACCGACCCGGCGGGCCTTATGCACATCGCCCGGCAAAACATCCGCGTGGAAAACCAGGCCCCGGTGGCGTCGTTTTCCGCCAACACGCTGGGCGGCATTGTGCCCTTTACGGTCCAGTTCGATGCCTCGGCCTCCTTTGATCCCGAGGGCGAGGCGATTCTCTACCGCTGGGATTTCGACGATGGGACGGTTGTGGATACAACCGAACCGCTCATCGGGCACACCTTCACCCAGGCGAAAGACCACACCGTGCGCCTCACCGTCTTCGACCCGGCGGGCAAGAGCGGCACGACCACCCGCACCGTGACCGCCCTCGCGCAAGGCGATCTGCTCCCCGCCGAGGTGGATACCGGCGACCTCCCGCAGGGTCTCAACTACACGGTCTACCGGGGCGACCCCGCCTCCGGTGCGTCGATCCCCAACATCGCCACGCTCCGCCCCCTCAACAGCGGGCGCTCCCTCCATTTCGATCACGACGTGACCGACCTCAACCAGCTCTATGTGCTCGTCCTTGACGGTTACCTTTTTGCCCCCGAAAGGGGGCTCTACAGCTTCCGGCTGCGCACGCAGAACCAGGCCCGCATCCGCGTGGGCGGCGTGACCCTCGTGCAAAGTAGCTTCCCCCACAGCGGCACCTACGAGGGATTTATTGCCCTTGAAAGCGGGTTTCACCGCTACCGTGTGGAGATAAACTACGCCCCGGAATTCCCCGAAAGCACCCAGCCCCTCAACAGCATTCTCTGGCGCACGCCCGGCGAAGAGGTCTACCGCCCCATTCCCGCCGGAAACCTCTCCGCGCCCATGGCGCTCTTCCAGCCGACTTTCCGCGCCACCCCGACCACCGTCTACAACGGCGGCACGGTCGCCTTCGAGGCCACCGTCGTGAGTCCGGACGGCGGACCCCTGAGTTACCTCTGGGACTTCGGTGACGGCCAGACGAGCACGGAGCCCCGCGTCCTCCACACCTACCAACTCCCCTCCAACGACGACCACCGCGTCTACAATGCCACCCTCACCGTCACCGACAGCACCGGCACCGCCGTGACCGTGGGTGAGCAAATCACCGTTTCGCGCTACGCCGGCCTCGTCATGTCCCCGCGCGACCGCATCGCCCGCAACCGCTTTGCCTTTGACCAGCGCCCGGCCCCGCGCGACATCACCCGGGCGGTCAACCACGCCCTCGAACCGGGCACGCAGGTCACCTTTTCGAGCGAGTTCCGTCCTGACCTCGGCGGAAAGATGACGGTCGACAACGACTACCGCACCCGCTGGGTCTCCGCGCAGCCGCAAGACTGGGTCCGCTTCAGCTTCACGGGCAAAGACGGTTCCCCCCTCCGCTACAACCTCACCGAATACTCCCTCACCTCCGGTGCCCTCGGCTGGACGACCCAGCGCGACCCCAAAGACTGGGAAGTCTACGGCTCCAACCACCCCAATCCCGCGCCTTTCTCCATGGAGCCCGGCGCGGCCAACCCAGACTGGGTGCTCCTCGACAGCGTGACCGGCCGGAGCGGCGAAGCCCGCATCCTTCCGACCATCTACCCCCTCCCCAACACCGAAGCCTACGCGCACTACCTCATCCACATGCGCAACCAAACCGGGGGGGCTCGAATCTGAAATTGAACTTACCGAAATTCAAATCTTCAGCTACTTCGAACACGATCCCCTGATCGACGGCAACCAGACCCCCGTGCCCGCGCTGACCGTCTCCGCCACCGAAGTGGCGGGCCCCATCGCAATCGCGTTCGACGCCTCCGCAACGGTCGATCCCGACGGCGACTGGCTCTACTATACCTGGGATTTTGGCGACGGGCGCATTGAGCGCAACCAGCTCGAACGCAATAAAATAACGCACACCTATTATCAACCGGGCATTTACGACTTCACCCTCACCGTGACGGACGGGCGCGGCCTCTCCGGCACCCTCACCGAGACCATCACGGTCCTGCCTTCGCCCCCCAACGAAGCGCCCGTGGCGCACTACACCGCGAGCACGGAAACCGTCCTCGTGGGCAACCTGATCACCTTCGACGCGGGCACCACCTTTGATCCCGACGGCGACGCCATGCACTTCCGCTGGGAATTTGGCGACGGCCTCCATGCCGAGGGGCAAGTCGTCTCCCACACCTACCGCAAGCCCGGCCGCTACAACCCCGTCCTCATCGTGACCGACGAACGCGGTCGTATCGGCACCTATTTCAAGGACATTGAAGTGTTGCCCCCGAATGGCGGGCGCGCCGTCCTCAGCTTCAACTTTAATCGCGACACCGGGCGCATGAATCCCAAGCGCGGCGCGGGCCTTGTCTCCGTGGCCTATTGGAACGACCTCTCGCAACCCTGGGCACCCGCGTGGTATGATTCGCGCGGCCAACCCGTTGATGTGCGGCTCACGCCCACCGGCCGCCAGTCCTCGACCGTCTCCACCTACCCCGTCCCCCGCTTTGACGGCGACGCCCAGCTCGCCGCCCGTTCCGAGGGCAAAACGCACTTCGGGGCCGACGAGGGCTTCACCTGGACCATCGAAAACATCCCCTACGATGTCTACGACGTGTATATCTACTTCGGCGGGTCCGACCAGGCCAGCCCCCGCGCGGTCTACGTCAACGGCGAGCCCCGCTACGTCATCAAGCAAAACCACGGCTTCACCGGCGAATGGCTGGCGACCGAAGCCGCCACATCAGCAGAGGCCACTCCCGGCCGGCACGTCCTCCTCTGGCGCAACGTCATCGGCGCCTCCTTTGTCATTGAAAAGCTCACACGCAACCGCGATGCCCTCGCCGGCTTCCAGATCGTCGACAAGACGGGCAGCCCCGACGCGCCGCCCATCGTCGCCATCCAGTCCCCCGCGCCCGGCGACTGGTTCACCGAGGGCGACCCCGTGAACCTCTCCGGCACCGCCTTCATGGGCGACGATCCGCTCGGCGATCCCTTCCTCCGTTGGGATTCCGACCGCGACGGCTTCCTCGGCAACGGAGCCAACCTGACCGTCTCGAACCTCTCCGTGGGCACGCACACAATTTCGCTCACCGGCACCAACGAGGGCAACCTGAGCATGACGGACTCCGTGCAAATCGAGGTCTTCCCCGTGCCCGCGCCCCCGTCCTTTGTTACCCAACCGGTCGACATCACAACCTACGAGACCGCCACCATTGCCTTCAGTGTGAGCGTTTCCGGCTCGCCGCCGATCTTCACCTACCAGTGGCGCAAGGACGGCCAAGCCCTTGAAGACGGCAACGGTATCAGCGGGACCACTACCGAAACCCTCACTCTCTCCGGTGTCACCTTCGGCAGTGCCGGAGCCTATGATGTGGTCGTCACCAATGCCGAAGGCTTCACCGTGAGCCGCACCGCCCAGCTCATCGTCACGGAGTTGATCGCACCCTTCATCGGCGCGGCACCGGCCGGTGGGACCTTCGACTCCGGCAAGAATCTCGTCCTCACCGCCGACATCGGAGGCTCGCGCCCGATGGCGTTCCAATGGTATTTCAATGGCGAGCCCCTTGAAGACGGGGGCCGTATTTCCGGAGCCAATACAGAGGTTCTCACCATCGCCAACCTCACGGCCAACGACGAAGGCACCTACGAACTCATCGCGACCAATGCCGGCGGCAGCCTCCCCACGGGTGAGGTCAACGTTGTTGTCAACCTCCCGCCCGTCATCACCATCCTCCGCCCGGTCGGCGGCATGGCCGAGATCCCCTTCGGCTCCGGTGCCTGGCTGCGCACGGCCCTCTCCGACAACACCGTCGCCCCGGAAGCCCTCCAGTTGGACTGGACGCTCCTCGACGGCCCAGCCGGTGTCGTCTTCACCGACCGCTTCGCCGCCGAGACCGGCGTTACCTTCTCTGCCGCAGGTGAATACACCGTGCGCCTCACCGCCTCCGACGGCAGCCTCGCCGCCACCCGCGACCTCACGCTCATCGTGCGGGATGACCTCGATGATGTCAGCGCCCCCGTCGGGCCGCCTCTCGTGAACGACTACTTCGACTGGGGTCCCTCCAACCTGAGCAACCAGCAAATCCCCGCCGGCAGCAACTGGCGCTTTGGCACAAACAACTTCAGCTAGGTCGGCGGGCGCTCCGCCCTCTGGTCGTGCTCCGGTGACAACCCTTACGTGCTCTTCGGCGATCCCGCCAACGGTGGTCTCATCCGCGGAGCCGTGCAACACAACCCGCGCGGCATCCAGCGGGATTTCCCCGAAGTGGTCTCCGGCCAGCGCTGGCTCAGCGTCCTTGTCTGGCTGCAAAGCGGATGGGACAACGCCCTCCAGACAGCCGTCTTCTCTCTCAGCAACAGCTCCAGCTACAGCTGGGGTGCCATTCCCGGCCAGGGCTTCGGCTTCCACAACGACGGCACCGGCCTCCGCCTCGCCGCTCTCAACGGAGCCGCCCCTGTCGCCCAGGCCGCCACCATCGCCCCTCAGCAAAAGTGGCTCCTCGTGGTCGCGCGCACTGTCGTCAACCCCGATGGCGCCGATGTCATCTCCCTTTGGGCCTTCGATGCCGATGCCACTTTCGGCGTCACCGAATCCAGCCTCGGCGAACCCCATGTGCACCACGAAGGGTTCAACTGGGGCTCCGGCTTCCACAACCTCTGGATCGGTGCCTCCCGCCCCAACGGCCCCAACGCCGTCTTTGAGTTCGACGAACTCCGCGTGAGCACGGAAGGCGGGGACCGCGGTCTCGGCCAGATCCTCGCTGAACTCGACAGCGGCATCCAGATCGGTCCCCAGGTCGCCATCGACGCCCCCGGCACCGCCGAACCCGGCCACGCCATCAGCCTCGTCGCCCAAGTCGACGACCCCGACAACCACCCCGGGCCCGTCACCCTCCAGTGGTTCACCGCCTCCGGCCCCGCCAACGCCTTCTTTGGCGACACCGCCGGTGCCACCACCGAAGCCACCTTCCCCGTTGCGGGCACCTACGTTCTCCGCCTCATCGCGGACGACGGAGCCGTCTCCACCTTCGCCGACCGCAGTCTCGACGCGGGCGCAAGTGGCGAAACCGGCTTTGCCACTTGGATGAACACTTACGCCGCCGACATTCCAGCCGACCGCCGGGGTCCCCTCGACGACGCCTCCGGCGATGCCCTCGCCAACCTCCTCGCCTATGCCCGCGGCCTGGATCCCCGTCAGGCTCAACACGGCCCCGACCGCGAAACCCTCCGCGTCGCCCGCGATGGCAACGATCTTGTCGTGACCCTCTGGATACCCGAAGGGCTCGACCGCCCCGACCTCGTCTACCGCGTGCTCCAATCAGCGGACCTGCAGACTTGGTCGCCCGTCGCCGAAGCCGCCGGTTCCACCGCCTTCACCCCCGTCGGCGAGAACGCCCCCGCCATTACCCGCGAGGCCGACGCCCTCCACCTCCGCCTACCCGCCACCCAAGCCTACTTCCGCCTTGAAGTGACCTTTTAGGGCTAGCCCAACGATCCATTGCATCCACGCGGCGGAGTCCATCCGCCCGTCAATGTGCGGCGGGCGCTGGTCCAGGGGCAGGGTGGTTTCGGCGTGGCGGGCGACATCGCTCATCAATTCGTGCATGAGGTTGAGCGACGTGCCGAAGGTCACCATCGTCTGCGACCACACGTCCGGCCCCGTCACGTGGTCCATAATGTATTGGCGGAATTCTCCCCCGCCGATGAAGTTCATGACAAAGTCGTCGCGGTGGCTTGGATCGGGGGCGACACCGGGAGAAAAGGGGGCGGAAAGGAACATCACGATGGCTCCCAGCGCTATGGTCCGGGGAAGGATGGTCTGGAGGGACTCTTTGGAACTATAAAGATTGGCTTGCCGAGGGCAACGTCGGAACCGATTTTCGATATCGCTCTTCGGAGGATGGGGATTCGATCCAATGAACCCAAAACAACCGATTCAACCACTGATGGACAGGTATGAACATTGATTTCCAGGAATTTGACGGTTCAGGCGGTTTCACATTGCGGTTGAAGCCGCATGTGTCCGGGGTCATTCGCCTGTGCATTTTGCGCCACACAGGGGAACGGACGCTTTATGGTCAGTGAGTGTTTCCGGGCCTTTCTGCGCCTGGGGCTGACCTCCTTTGGCGGGCCGGTGGCGCACCTCGGCTTTTTCCGTGAGGAATTTGTTGCCCGGCGGAAGTGGCTGAGCGAGCGGGCCTATGCCGATCTCGTGGCGCTCTGCCAGTTCCTTCCCGGACCGGCGAGCAGCCAGGTGGGGTTTGCCCTCGGGTACCAGCGGGCGGGGTTGGCCGGGGCTTTTGCCTCGTGGTTCGCCTTCACCCTTCCCTCCGCCCTCATCATGATCGCCTGTGCCTACGGTATCGCTTTTGTCGATACGGATGCGGCCTGGTTGCAGGGTCTGAAAATCGCGGCCGTCGCCATCGTTGCGCACGCTGTCTGGGGGATGGCGACCAAGCTCTGTCCCGACCGCACCCGAGCGACCCTGGCCCTCCTCGCGGCGGCGATTGTCCTCGCTGTAGGGACGGCGTGGATACAGGTTTCGGTCATTGCGGCGGGACTGTTTTCCGGGTGGCTCCTTTTTCGCCGGGACACGGCGATCGCCCCGGACAATGCCTCACCGGGCTCCCGCCATGTGCGCCGGGGGCTCCTGCCCAAGCTGGCCCTGACGGGGGTCCTGGCGGGCTTTGTCGCCCTTCCCCTGGCGGCGTGGTGGAGCGGGGATCTCTGGGTGGAGATGATCGACGGCTTTTACCGGACGGGGCTGCTCGTCTTTGGCGGGGGCCATGTCGTCCTGCCACTCCTGGAGGCGGAGACGGTGGGCGTGGGATGGATGGACCGCGATGAATTCCTCGCCGGCTACGGGGCCGCCCAGGCCTTGCCCGGTCCGCTCTTCACCCTGGCCGCCTATCTGGGGACAATCATCGCGCCGGGCGGCCCGGCCTGGGTCGGCGGGGTGGTCGCGCTCGTGGCGATTTTGCTCCCGTCCATGTTTCTCGTTATCGGGACCCTACCCTATTGGGACCAATTGCGCTCCCTCAAAGGTGCCCAGGCCGCCCTCATGGGGGCCAACGCCGCCGTCGTCGGAATCCTTCTGGCGGCCCTTTACAACCCGGTTTTTCTCGCCGGAGTTACCTCCGTAAATGCCATGATCATCGCCCTCCTTGCCTTCGGGGCCCTCCAATTCTGGAGGATTGCCCCCTGGGCCCTCGTTATCCTCTGTGCGGGCGCCGGCGGTCTCTTTTTGTGAGCGGCTCAGGCAGGTGAGGTGGACGGTTTACGGGCGGTGGCGGGTGAGACCTTTTCCGGACAGGATGTGACTGCGGGGGGCGCCTGTTTGTCACGTAGCGGGACATCACGGCAATGCGTCCGGGGGGGCCATTGAATGAGCGCGGAAAGCCCCCGGCTCCTGCCTTTCAGGTCTCCCGATTGTGCGGGGGGATAGCTGCCGGTGATCCTGTTTCCGGTGGGCGGGCTCTGGACAAACCGGCTTCGCCGCGACCCGTGCCGGTGGTGTCTGCGCGGTCATGATCATCGTCCACTTCGCAAGCCGAGGCGCAGAGGGCCCCGAAGTGCCCGCCCCCGGTGGCGGCGGCAGCCCCAAGAACAAAGGCGAAAAAGGCGATGAGCGAAAAGACGGCAATCGCATCCGCTGTGGCATCCGCTGCTTCCCGTGCCTGCCTCTCGGCCCCATCTCCGATGGTCGCGAGATCCGCTTTGAGCCGCTCTTAGCAAGGCCCTGCATGGCGGGACAGGGTTTGCCCCTCGCCGGCACTCCGAGGATTTTGAGAGACTTTGCGAGCCGCTCAACGTGGCCCCGCGTTTGATCGAGATGTTCGTTGAAGCCCGCTTTGAGGTCGGAGTTCGTCGCGGCCTTCGCCATTTTGGGCAACGCCTTGAGGAGTTGATTTTCGGCGTGGTAGAGATCTTTCAGTTCCTCAACGATGCGTGCGTGCAGGGAGGTTAGGGATGCCAGAGTGGATGATTTTTCGTTATCGATGATTAATGGGTTGAAGCGCGGGAAGAATTGAGAGCTCCGTTTTTTTGCGCAGCAGGACGATCCCAATATGGCGTTTTTCGGGATATCATTTCGCATTTACGGATGTTTTTTGTCGCATCCGACCACGACAAACCGGAAATGGACTGCTAAAATTCCCAGTGATGAAAATAAAATCAATTCCCCTCTCACTATCCCTTTTGATCGCCGCTGGTGTTGCCCACGGTTCGTTGATCAACTTTGATTCGGCTTCGGGCTTTTCCACCGGTTCGCTCAATGGCCAAAACGGCTGGGCTGTTTCCATCCCGGGAGATGCCAACGTGGTTTCCGGCGGGCTCTCCTATTCCGGCGGTTCCCTCGTCCATAGTGGCGGGGACCAAAAGCTCGCCCTTACCGGCGGCAGCGAAGCCCGTGCCTCCATTGGCCTGCCCTCCACTTATGCCCCGGGGAGCACCTTTTATTTCAGCTTCCTCTTTGAGCACGACAGCGGCGACAACTTCCTTTGGTTCGCTTTTGCCGACGGCGCTGACAACGATAACAACTCCGTGGCAGCACTGGCGCAGAACGCACCCGTCGCCGGTGTGGCGCAGCCCCGTCTCCGCACACGTGTGCGTGACACCGCAAACACCTCGAACAACGGCATCGCCGGCGTCCACGATCTCGGCAACAACACCACGCGCCTTGTCGTCGGTGAGGTCTTCTTTGGGGGAGACACCGCCAATACAACCATCACCGTGTGGCTGGACCCGACCTCGACCCTCCAGGGCGAAGCCGCCAATGCCCAATTCAATGCCGGGCGCAACATTGGCATTACCGAGCTGAATACCCTGTGGATCCGAAAAGGGGCCAATGCCGGAACGGCCTTTGTTGACCACATCATGATCGGCGACAGCTGGGACGCCGTCGTCATCCCCGAGCCCGCGACCTACGCGGCCTTTTTCGGCTTGGCCGCCCTTGGCTTGATCGTCTGGCGCCGCCGCCGCAACTGAGCGCCGTTACTATTTTCACCCACCAGCCACCCGTCGCCCTGACGGGTGGCTTTTTCATGCTCAACAAGGCCTTGGAGTTTGGGCAAGCTCATGAAGCGGACCAGAGTGGTATCGTCGCTCAAATATCCCAACTGCGCCTGCGCTGTCATGGCTTTATCTGCCCTTCCTTTGGATCGTAGCGGTATTTGGGGAGGGTGCCGTCGATGAGTTTTTGGATGGCTTCTTCGATGATGGGGAGGGGGACAAGGAACCATTCACGGGGCTCCACCCCGAAGCCAAAACGGTCTTTCAACTGCAAATCGAGACGGGCCGGATCGAAGAATTTGTGCAGGATCTTTTCCAGCCGTTTCAGGTCGAGGTTGGAGACCTTGTAGGTCTCCACGATCTCCACATCCGCAAGCAGGTAGGTCGGGTCTTTCGAGGCGTTCGCGACGCGCTGTTGAACCGATCCCTTGGTAATCCCGATCTTGTGGATGACCTTTCGGTTCTCGGCGATGAAAGGGTTGTCCGAACGACTTCTCAAAACATAGACGTAGCCGACGGTCTGATCATCGTCCGCCTCCTGATCGGAGAACAAAGGGCCGAGCGTGGGATCGGTGACCCGGCGGCTGGATTCGTCGCGGTTCAAAGCCCGTTGCATGGAGCGGAGAAGCAAGTCGCTCTCCGTCCCGTTGTCGTAGATCACGCGCAAGCGGCGGTCGGGTTTGTTGTAGCTGCTGATGAAGGGCTCGCCCCAGTCCGCGACATACGCCTTTTGGCCCTCCACGATGAAGAAATCGCCTTTCTTGATTTCTCCGTTGTCCTGATACTTGAGGGTCTTGCGGAACCCGGACGTCAGGTCGTTTTGCACCTGCTCAAAGAGCGGCTTGAACACGCCAAAGTTTTTGCAGGGCGTGCGTTGCGCGATCTCTTCCGCCGCCATCTTCTCCTGGCTGGACCGGACGTGCGTCAATTGCGTGATGTCACTGGAGGTATTCTGAGCGACACCGAGGGCTTCCAGCAGGGCTTCATCCATTGCTCCACCCTCATTGACGGCCATCGCCGGAACGTCGTCCTCGACATCGAGCAAGCGTTTCCGGTCAATCTCCCCCAGCACCTCACGGCATTCGGCGGATTTCCGGAGGCGGTCCAGGCGCACGGCATAGAGCCGCTCAAAAATATCGCGGTTCTCTCCGTGTTCCGGCATTCTACCGTGCTGCTCAACAAATCGCTCGATTTCCTCGTAGCCGGCAATGATGCGCTGCTCACGCGGCGTGCGCGCCGCCTGCTTTTTTGCCGTGGTCTCGACTCCCAGCTCACCGAGAAGCTCCAGGTCTTCTTTGCTGACCTGCTTAGGCATCTTCCTGTTCCTCCCTTGCTTTTCGTTGGAGAAAAGCGACGCCCTCCGCCATGCGCTTTTCCCATGGGTCGGCTGCCGTCAATGAAGGCAGGCGACCTTTCTCCTGTTTGAATTTCAGCGCCCGTTTTGCGAGTTCCCGGGCTTCATCGAGGTGCATGCTGACCTTCTTTGCCTCGATGACCTCCTTGATGCGCCTGAGCCGCTCCTCGCTCATGGTTTTGGCAAGGATCGCGTAGGCTTCGCCGAAGGGGTTGATCCGGTCGATCAGGTCAATGTCGAGCACCTTCACATCCATGGCGAACTTCCGCACGCCATCAATGAGGGCGGTGTTCGCCGTCGGGGTGCCTTCGCCATCATCAACGATGGTTTCCTTCGCTTTCTGGATGATGCTCAGGGCGGCAATGGCGTGTTGGCGGACGGCTTCCCGGTCATCGGTATCGAGTTCCGGATACTTTTCCCGGATGATCTTGCCCATGCGGACCTGGGTCAGTTCCTCGGGGACGAGTTCATCGTCGAAGAGGCCACGTGCCACGACCTCCTTGTCCTGAACAAAGGCGGTGATCACTTCGTTGAGGTCGTCCTGGCAGATCCGCTGGGCTTCTGCGCTCTTCGGTTCCACCAGGCCGTTGATTTCCATCTCGATTTTGCCCGTGTTTTCATTGAATCCGACGTTCGGTTCATTATCCCGGTAGCCGTATTCGCCGTAGTCATACCCTTCGGTGGGGCCGTTGTCCGGGCGCTTGGGCTTGAACTCAAACCGGGGCGCAAGCACCTGTTCCATGAGCAGGCTGGCCGCAATGGCTTTGAGCGTGTCGTTAACAGCTTCAACAACGGTGTCCTCGGCCGCATCCGGCTCCGCGATGAGGTTGGTGAAGCGCGCCCGCTTTTTGTTCGGCGCGTCGCGGGTGGCCCGCCCGATGATCTGGACAATCTCCGTCAGGCTGGAGCGGTAGCCCACCGTCAGCGCGTGTTCACACCAGATCCAGTCAAAGCCTTCTTTGGCCATGCCCAGCGCGAGGATGATGTCCACATGGTCGCGGTTGTTCTTCTGGGAAGGATCCTTCAAGGCAGACAGAACTCTGGCGCGCTTGACTGAATCGTCGTTCACGAGGTCAGCAACCCGCAGCACTCGGCCTGCCTTTGTTCTCACCAATTGAAATCCTGTCCCGGCATCTTCGGCATACCAATCCCCCAGCTCCTCAAGGATATGCTCCACTTCTTTGATTTTATCCTTCGAGCTCTCCCGTGAATTCACGTTGGGAATGTGCACGATGGTTTTCTCGTTCGGATCGAGCACTTTGAGAATTTCGTCGGAGTAGCTGCCCGTGTAAAAATAGTAACCGATGTCGAGCTGCTTGAGGTGCTCGTAGCCGCTCAACTGCTCATAGTAGGTGTAGGTGACGGTATCGAACCGGCCTTCGTCCTCCGGATGGAGGACCGCCTCGGCGTCTCCCCGAAAATAGGAGCCGGTCATGGCCACAATGTGAGCCTTATCGCGGGCCATAAACCCGCCCAAATGCGCCCCGAGCTTGTTGTCCGGATTCGCCGAAACATGGTGGAATTCGTCAACCGCCACGAGGCGGTCATCAAACGCCTCCACGCCAAACTTTTCCACGGCAAAGCGGAAGGTCGCATGCGTGCAGACGAGGATTTTTGAGTCGCTCCCTAGAAAAGCCTGCACCGAATTGACCTTGCCGCCGTCCGAGCCCGGAGCGTTGCAAAGGTTCCACCTTGGCTCGACCCTCCAATCCGCCCAAAAACCGAATTGGCTCAAGGGCTCATCATGGAAGCTGGCCCCGATGGCCTTTTCCGGCACGACAATGATCGCCTGCTTGAGTCCCTGGTTTTCCAGTTTGTCCAGAGCGATGAACATCAAGGCGCGGCTCTTACCCGACGCCGGAGGCGATTTGATGAGCAGGTATTGCTCGCCGCGCTTTTGATAGGCCCGCTCCTGCATCGGACGCATGCCCAGCTCGTTCGGACGCGCGGACGTGCCACGCTGCGCGTAAGTGACGGTAATGGAGGGGACGGGTTTCATGGGAAGGGTGAAAATTGAAGAGTGAAGAGTGAAGAGTGAGGGGGCGACAACTCGCGGGTTACTCGGTGGACTTGGGATCGAGGATTTTCCAGTGGCCGCCCTTGTCGGGCCCGATGCGCTGGATTCCTCCCGATCTTTTGAGTTTCTCTAAATGGTATTTAACACCGTCCTCCGTGATATCGCCAAGCGTCTCTGCAATCTCCCGGCGACTGGCGGTTGGCGTTGTTTCCAAAACAGCCAGAATTTTCTGGGTAGTGAAAGAAGTTTTCTGGGTAGTCTCCTGGGTAGTTTTTTGGGTAGCACCCGAGACCGCCTCCGAACTCTTCTCCGAAGCTATTGTCGGCTTCTCGTCCAGCTTCTGACAAAGCCGCACAATCCGCACCGAAAACTCAAAACTCCTCTCCTTCAAATCCTTCATGATTTTCACTCTTTCTCCGAAAGTTCCAAAAACTCATGGAGCTTGTCCTGTAGCAGCGCTTTGTCCGGAAGCTTCGTTTTGTACTCCGCCACGAGGGATGGAGAGAGGGAGCGGCTCAGTGCATATTCCACGACCTCATCGTCTTTTGAGGCGCAGAGGAGAATGCCAATACTTGGGTTTTCATGGGCTTTGCGCACGTCGCGGTCGAGCGCTTCCAGATAAAAGTTGAGCTTGCCGAGGTGCTCCGGTTCGAAGCGACCCACCTTCAGTTCGATCGCGACGAGTGCATTCAACTCCCGGTGGAAAAACAACAGGTCGAGAGCGAAGTCCTGATTGCCGACTTGCACCGGGTGCTCGGAGCCAATGAAGCAGAAATCCCGGCCCAGCTCGGTGAGGAACTTTCTGAGGTGGAGGAGGAGACCCCGGTGTAGATCTGATTCCGAGTGATCGGCGGGAAGGTTGAGGAACTCGAGAAGGTAGTTGTCCTTGAATGTCGCCTCTGCCGCAGGGTGTTTTTCCCGCAACACGGGTGCGAGTTTGGGAGAGCTGAGGGCAACTCTCTCGAAGAGAGCACCTTTGAGCTGCCTCTCCAGCTCCCTGAAGGACCACCCTTCCTTTAGCGTGGCCCGCAGATAAAAATCCCGCTCCACGGGGGTCTTGCACTGACTGAAAATCAGCAAGTGGTGACTCCAGGGTAATTGTGTCAACAGTGTTGGCACAGTTTCCCCCGGGTAGGTCTCGTAGAACTGTTTCATGCGGTAGAGCCCCCGGCGGCTGAAGCCTTTCAGGTCCGGGTGCTCCGATTTCAAATAGGCGGCCAGTTCATCAATCGTCTTCTGGCCCCACTTTCCGGCATTCGTCTTTTCATGAAGGGTCTTCCCGACCTCCCAGTAGAGCGAGACGAGTTCGTGGTTGACCGCTTGCAGGGCTCGAAAACGCCGCTCGCGGATGAGCTTGGCGATGGAGGCGAAGTCACCGGAAAAGGAGAGGTTTTCAGATTCACTCATTGGGCACCTCCTCTCCATCCGGTCATTTTCGTATATAATTCGAAGAGCTTTTCCAGCCGCTCGGTGTCGTTTTTGAAGCGGCGGCCGATGTAGATGCGCTCCAGCACCTCGTCGTTGCGCTCGTGCGCGGCGCGGAGGTTCTCCGGCATCGTCTTCGGATCGTAAAGGTCCGCGATGGTGGCGGGGAAATGCGCCTCGCGGGCGAGCAGGATGTCTTCCGCACAACGGGTCAGGTCGGCCTTGTTTGTCCCGGTCAGCTTGGGCACCGGAAAGGTGTTCCAGCCAAGGGTGTTGGAGTAGCGAAAGTCGGTTTTCAATTTACCGCAGACCGTTGCGATCCAAACGAGGTGCAGGCGGGAAGCGATCAGGGCCATGTTCCAGAGCGGGGCGTCGTAGAGGGCGAAGGCAAGGTTGCTGACGATGGTGCCGGGCGATTCGTAACCAATGGGCAAATAGTGTCTGCTCTCTGACGAAACGCTTGGAACAACCATCACCGTTTCCCTCCCTGTCTGCCGCACCTCTCCAAAACGATAGGGTGTTTTTGCGGATTCAACCGTCGCTGCTTTTGTACTATTTCCCCTCATTATACAAACGGCATCAACTCGCTGCTTAATGGATTGAATGGCCAAAGCATCCGACTCTCCAGTAGCATCGATCCAGATACAATAACGCTCAATCCCCCGGATAAACTCCGCTGAACCGTAGATGCGGCGGATAAAACGCTCGCGCTTTTCAGCCGTAAGTCCGAGCGCTTCGACTTCGCTGGGGGTGAGGAGGAGATGGCCGCCATCGGTTGGCTGATTGCCTTTGGTCATTTCCGCCTGACCGCAAAGCGGCTTCGAGGCCTTTTCGATAATCACCGGCGGGGCTGACACGAGGTAGGCATTGATAAAATCGACTTCCCGCGCGACGGTGTGCTTTTCCGCATTCAGAGAAAAGAGCCGCTTTTTGCCGGATGCGGACGGGGACGTCCGCGCTCCCAGGCCGATGATGGCCACCGTGACCCCGGCGTTGTGGCTGGCAAGGTTGGCCCATTTGAAAGACGTGTGGGCGAAGTGAATTTCGTGCCCGGTTTCGAAGATCACGGGCCAGAGGATGGGCACCTGCTGTCCCTGGCAAATCGAGTTGGTCGAGACAAAGGCCGTCGCCGCCTCCGTATGGGTGCCGTATTGGGCTGCTTTCATGAACCAACCGGCAACGTAGTCGAGGGACTTCCAGTTGTTCGCTTTTCCTTCGAAGATACTTTGCAGTTCGGACTTTTGCTGAGGCGTTTGCCAGGTCGAACCGAGATACGGCGGATTCCCGCAAATATAGGTTTCCCCGCCTTCGTTCCGGAAATCAATTTCGGCCTGATCCAAAGGGGTCGAAAAGAGATCGTCGGCACGGTGTTTTACGGCGCTTCCGGTTGGCGGGCAGATGCTCAGCCAATCCAGGCGTAGCGCGTTGCCGCAGGTGATCCAGTTGGCCTTTTCGAGCGGCAGGAACTCGGCGAGGGCTTCCTTCTGGCCGCGATAGAGGACGTCGCACTGGTATTCGGCAATGATCAGAGCGAGCCGGGCGATTTCGGCGGAAAAGTTCCGGATTTCGATGCCCCGGAAGTTGGTCAGGGGGATCTCTGTCCGGCGCTCGCGCTCGCCCCGGCGGCGATTGATTTCGGCCTCAATCGCCCGCATTTCCTTGTAGGCGATGACGAGGAAGTTGCCCGAGCCGCAGGCGGGGTCGAAGACACGGATCCGCGCGATGCGGTTGCGCAGATTCAGCAGCTTGCGGGCGTTGTCGCCGGCTTCCTCCAGCTTGGCGCGCAGGTCATCGAGAAAGAGCGGATTGAGCACTTTGAGGATGTTGGGCACGCTGGTGTAGTGCATCCCAAGGGCGCCGCGCTCTTCATCGTCGGCCACGGCCTGAATCATGGAGCCGAAAATGTCGGGATTGATCTTCGTCCAATCGAGCTTGCCGACGTGCAGGAGGTAAGAGCGGGCGATCTTGCTGAACCGGGGCACCTGATGGCCCCCCGCGAAGAGGCCGCCATTGACCAGAGGAAACTGATCGGCCCAGGGCCGGAAGTTCCCCGCCGCCCGATCCTCGATTTTTGTGTCCATGGCGCGGAAGATCTCCGCGATGACCGCATGGGTGTTCGAGGAGTCCCGGTCGCTCATTTGCTCGATCGTCGCGGTAAAAAGGCCGCTGCCGTTGAAAATGTCCGTGTCCTCGGCGAAGAAGCAAAAGATCAGCCGGGCCATGAAGTGGTTCATCTCATGGCGACGGGCGTCCGCTCCCCAATCCGGGTTATCCTTCAACAGCTCGACATAGAGGCGGTTCAGGCGGCTGGTCGCCTTGATGTCGAAGGCGTTTTCCTTGATCTGGCGGACCGTGCTGATGCCGGCCAGTTCGAGGAAAAAACCGAAGTGGTTGGCAAAGTCGGGGTAGGCGCAGACGACGGTTTCCCCGCCCACCAAATCTTCCGCCTGAAACTCGCGCCCATCCGTGGCCAGAATGAAGCGGGCTTTCTGCTTCGCCGTCGCGGGGCTGCCGCGAAGGGCATCGAGCGTGGCCGCGACTTCGTCCCCGGCACAGGTCTTGATGTGGATGTTGCCCCGCTGCAAAACACCGCCCACATCCGACTTATTCGTCGCGCCGCTCTGCAGGCGTTTGATGGTGGTCGCCTTGTTGCCAAAGGCTTCGAGGAAGGCGTAGGGGAACGCATCCGCCTCAAATGGCTGCTCTGCCAGCAGCGATACGGCCTCTTCGATTTCGACGGCGTTCATTTCGAGGGGTTAAGCATTTTGGGTGTATGCTGGCTCATGGCTGGCAGGAAGGAAATTCATTCACCGGCATGTTGGAGACGCCCCAAAAAACGTCAAAGCCTGTTAACTTAAAACGCTTCCTCTCCTCTTTGGTCTGCAAGCCCCTTGGACTCCCAGGCCGGGTCGCTGAATCAGCAGGGAGGACCGCCCGCCCTTTGTCCTGCAGCATGGGAAGTCCACGGGACCCCCGAAAACCTTGTGAAAAGGGCCTTGTGCCCGATGGCGGGTGAGCGGAAACTCTCCCCATGAGAACACGATTGACCGGTGGGCGGATGGGTTGGCTGCTTCGCATTGGCTGGGTGGCCATGGTGTTTGGGTGGGCGGGGTTTCCGCACCCGGTGGCCGAGGCCTCGGAGGGAATGGAGGTCCGCCCGCTTGTTTCGGGAGAGCGCGCGCGGGTGCAACGGATCGCGCGCGACCTGGACAGCGCCATGGATACACTCGACCAGGGGGGCGTGGCCCCGTTTCAAGACCCCGCAAACGTGGAACGCTGGCAGGCGCGCATCGAACGCTTCCGCACCGACCTGGCGCGCTTTCCGCAAACGACCGATCCGGACGTGGCGGGCGCGCTCGGAAAGCTCCGGGAGTTGGAGGCGCTGTTCGCCTTCGCGCGGGAGACGGGGCAGCGCCAGGAGCGCGAACTCGGCGACGTGCAGGCGCGTCTGGCGGCCATCGAAGCGGCCCTGATCGCCCATCCCGCTCCCCACTGGTTGCCGGCCCCGTTCACCGAGGCGGAGGCTCTGCAATGGGAGGCCAACCTCTCCGCCGCCAAGGGCACGGCCGAGGCGGCGATTGGGCAAATCCAGCAAATCGCCGCCGCCGCGCACCTGCCGCCCACGCGGGGCACGGTGGCCCAGGGGGCGGCGTATGACCGGCAGAACCTGGAGCGCCTCCTGGGGGTGGCCAAACGCACGCTCCGGGGGGTCGAGGAGTCGACCCAACTGACCTTTCGCAATTTGCAGGCGCAAATCGAGGCCCTGGGTGGCGAGCTGGAGTTTTTGCGCAACCTCGATCCGGAAAATCCCCACCACCGGACGAACGCGTTTCTCCGGGAGGGCGCGGCGGCGGATATCTACGGTCAGTTCGACCGCCTGCGGCGGATTGCCGAATCGGTGACGGCCTTTCAGGTGGCTTCCGGCCGCGATCCCAGCCCGGTGGCCCTCGCCCGCATTGCCGATATCTTGACCGCACGCGAGTCCTATGCGGCCAACCGGAAAGCGGCCATCGGCGCGTCCCGGCTCCCCGAGCCCGCCAGCGCCGATCCCCGCCGCCTGGCGAATGCGCGGGAGATCCTCGCTCAGCCCGCCTACGGGTTTGGCGAGCACGGCCCCATCATCCTCACCACACCGGCCATCGTGGAGCGGGAGAAAGAGGTTAGCCGCGCGGAAATCCGGGATATTGAGTTCAGCCTGTCCGGCGACATCACCTTATCCGGCACGCAGACCACGTGGACCTATCGGTGGGAGGAGTTCACGTTTGCCACACCCATCCGGGACGCGGAGTCGGGCACCTGGTATGTCTGGTGGATCACGGCGAAGAAGTTCTCCTCCGGCTGGGAGCGGACCCCGCTGGGACGATGGGTCGCCGGCGGCGCGGTGAAGGGGGATCAAATCCTCCCCGAGAACTTTCGGCCCTGAGCCTCCGGGAGCGGCTCCGCCCGGGCTGTTTCACGGAAAGGCGAGGCGCACAAAGACCGGCCCCACGGCGGGCAGGGAGGCGCGGATGGTGCGACCGCCCTCGCCGTCTTCCACGTCCTCCACGGACGCTTCGGGAAGGGCGAGTTCCAGGGGCGTCCAAGTGAGGAGATCGGGAGAGATTTCCACGACGGCTTCCACGCCGGGGCGCGCGGGCCACTCAATGAGCCAGAATCCGCCGCTTTCGACAAGCGGGGGAAAATGGGCCGCCGAGGGCACTTCGAGCGGGCCGAGGCCAAGGGCAAAGCGCAGGCGGTTGGGTAGGCCCGTGCCCTTTGGATCGTCCAGCGGGCCGCGCGCATCTTCCGGAAGGGCGGCCAACCAGGCGGCGAAGGTATCCGGCGAGGAAACGATGACTTGGGCGGCCTCGCTATCCACATGCCCGACGGCGTTGACCGCACGCACCCAGAAGGTGGTGTCGGCGGACACGGGAGGCGGGGTAAAGGTCGTCACGAGGGGGGCCGGGAGGGTGAGGAAGGGCGTGACCGAGGCATAACTCGTGCCGAGCCGGAACTCGTCGAACTCATATTCGCGGTTTCCGCCGAAGCGGAGGACATTGAAGGGCAGCGCCTCGGGAATCTCGATCATGGCCCCGGGGGCGGACCCGCCCAATTCGGGATTGAGGTGGAAGCGCGTGACCCCGGCATCGAAGTCAAACTCCCACACGATGAAGTGCGGGGTGTTGGCGGCGATCGGCGCGGTGAGGCCCCGCACCTCATTGCCCACGCGCACTTTCCAACTGTTACCGTCGGCGGTGTCCATAAAAAGACGGGCGGTATCCGTTCCGCCATTACGGAAGCCGAAGGAAAACCCGGTGGGGCGCTCCCAGTGTAGCAGGTGGCTCACGAAGACCCGGCCCGCGCCGATACGGCTGTTGGCCAGCACGGGCGCGAGTGGCCCATCGGCGGCGGTGTTGAAGACGCGCTGGGGATTGTTGGACTGGGTTGTTCCCTGGCGCACCCGACCGCCGGAGACGAGGAGTTCGTTGTTGAAGAGGTCGGCATACTCCATCGTACCGAAGAGGGTGAGCGGACGGTTGGAAGCGGCACCGCTCCAGGCTCCGGAGAAACCGGGGATGGCGGGATTTTTGCCGTCCAGGGCGGTGCCCGCGCCGTAATCCGGGGCGGCCTCGCCGAGGACAAACCCATCATAGATGAGCGGTGCGGGCGGCGCGGCGGCCCCCTCGGTGTGGAGAAGCGTGCTTGCGGCGACATCCCCCGCCGGACCGGCATACCACTCGAAGGTGATGGGGCCGGGACCAAAGGCACGGGCGCTCAGGGTGATGGTTTGGCCGACGGCCACCTCTCCGCCCTCGGGCTGATCGAGGAAGCGCAGCCCCTCCACCCCACCCTCGGCGGGATCGGTCACCGTGATGAATACGGAACGCTGTCCGGTGGCTCCGCCGTTGTCCGTGACCGTGAGGATCACCTCGTATACGCCGGGCGTGTGGAAGGTGTGGCTGGAAGTCACGCCGGAGCCGGCCTGGCCGGTCCCGTAGGCCCAGTGGTAGCTAACGATCTCGCCGTCCGGGTCGTTGGACGCGGAGGCGTTGAAGGAAACATTGAGGGGGGCGTCGCCAAAGACGGGGTTGGCCGTGAACAGGGCCACGGGGGGCTCGTTGGAGACCTCGCCGATGACAAGGCGGCGCGCATCGCTCACGCGGGTGGCCCCTTCGTTGTCGGTGGCCGTGGCGGTCACAAAAACGAAGCCATCGACATCCGGTGCCGGCGTCCAGTCGAGCGACCAGGTGTCTGTATCGGCAACACGGATACCCGAGCCAACGGCCTCCCCGCCCACGGAGAAGACCACACTTGCGACCGTTCCATCGATATCCAGGGCTTCCACGGACAGGGTTACGGGCGTGCCGACGGGGAAGACGGCATCGGTCTCTGGCGCGAGCCAGGAAACGAGCGGGGCGAGATTACCCCCATCGACGGGCGTCACCTCGACATAGTAAAGGCCCATGGTCTGGCCGGTCTGCACGGGCGGATTGGCCGTGAGGGAAAGGAAGCCGTCGGTCACCTCGACGAGGGGCAGGAAGTCGTCGCGAAGCGTCCCGGCGGATTGCGGCAAAGCGGTGTAGACGGGGTCGCCCTGGACAAAGAGCCCGCTGGTGATGGAACCGGTGTTGGCGGGATTGCCGGAGACGATGCGCACGGAGTAGAAGCCGGGCTCCAGCGCCAGTTGCCACTGGGAACCGATGACGCCGGTGGCCGCGCGGCGGTCAGCCGCCGTGAGGGCGTTGCGCTCGTGCGTTTGCGCGGCGCCGGTCCAGCCGTGGCTGAGGCCATAGCCGCGATGGCCAAAGGGGGCGGCGTGGTCGGGGTAATAACCGCTCGCACCGGGGATGGATGCCGGACGGAAGTTCACCCGCACCGGCGTGTCCGGTCCGCGGGGAAAAATGGTGAGGCTGAGGGGAGCGGAGAGGAGGGTCTGCCCGAGGTCGTCATGCAGCTTCGCCGTGAGGGTGGCTTCGCCGATGATGCCGGTGGGCAATTCAGCGACCCAGCGGGCTTGGGTGCCGAGACGGCGGGCATCCATCAACCAGATCCCGTCCCGATAGATGGCGGCGTGCGCGGGCGGGGCGGATCCGGCGGACCCGGTTACTTCGAGAAGGGCACCCGCGCCCCGGGGCACCGAAAGCGGTCCGCCGGGTTGCAGGACGGTGAGAGCGGGCGGCATCAGGGTGCCAGTGCCACCGGGGGTGACGCGCACGCGGACCATTTCGCTCAGGCCCTCTTCGAGGCGGTTGTCGATGGCACGGACACGAATGAAAAAGTCGCCCGTGCGCTCGGGTGTCCAATCGACCGACCAGGTGTCCCCGCCGGCGGGGAGGATGGCGTGGAGGCGCGCGCCCACATACACTTCGATCTCCGTGGGCCGGTCGCCCGCGTGGGCGAAGGCGCCGGAAAGCGTGAGGGGCTCGCCGAGGGCCGCGATGACCGGGGATGCGGGCGAGTCCAGGGTGATTTCCGGACGCGCGGGCGCATTGGGATCGGTCAGACGGAGGTTGTCGAAGAGGGCGAGGATGGTGCCGGTGTTGAAAAAGTTGCCCATGCCCACGGGACCGGACAGGGCGATGTTGTCCTTGCGGTTGCTCCACACGTAGGTGCGGCCCGGTTGATAGGAGGCGCTGCCCGTGACGTGGATTGTATCCGGCGCGCCCGTATTGAGAATTTTAGCACCATCGACCTCGACCCGGAGGTTGTTGCCGGTGCGCTCGACGACGACCCGCTGCCAGTCCTCGCTGGAGATGCCCGCGCCATGGGCGTGGGCGACCCAGCGGGTATGGTGGGCGTCGGCCATTTGGATGGAGGTGGACCCGTTGTCGTTCCCAAGGTTGGTGAAGGGGGTCGACGGCGTCGCACCCCGGTTGGTCATACGCAGCCAGATGCCATTGCCGAAGTAGACCTGGTATTGCGGGTCGTCCGCGAGCGGGGTCTGCGTCTTGACATCAAACTCAAAGCGGAAGTCGCCATTCATGGGTCGGTCGAGGACGCGGTTTTCGCCCTCGCGCATACGGTTGGGGCCGCCCGTGCCAAGCCAGTAGCGGCTGCCCCCGTCATCCACGACCACGCGCCAGCGCGTTTCCCCGTGGCCCAGCGACCAATTGGCCGCATCGCCCTCGTAGGGAATCTCGTTAAAGCGCTTGCTGCCGACAAACGGCAGGGCGTCCGTCCAGGTTTCATCGCCGTCGTTGTCCGTCGCCCGCACCTCTATGGCATGGCGGCCGAAGGGGAGGTTGGCCCAGTTGTAAGTCCAGGTCGACGTGGCGGCATCGACAGTGGCGTTGCCCACGAAGCTACCGTGGTTGTAGATGCGCACATTCGTGATGACGCCGTCCTCATCGAAGACCGTGCCGCCCATGCGCAGCGTCTCGCCCGTCGGCAGCTCACCCGCGTAGCCGGGCCGGTCGAGAGAGAGGCGCGGCGGGATGCTCGTTGTCACGCGCACCGTAACCGGCGCGCTGTCGGCATACTCGAGGGCGTCGTCGATGGCGCGGGCCTGAATGAGGTAGTCGCCCAGCTCATTAAAAGTGAGGGCCTTGGTGAAGGTCCCTGCTGCCAGGTCGTAGGAGGCCTCGCCCACGTATTCACCATTCACATACACCTCGACGATCTCGACGAAGCCATCGGTATCGCTTGCCGTGCCCGTAAGGGTGAACGCGGCAGACCCGCCAATGAACTCGGTCCCCTCGGCGGGTGAGGTGATGGCGACCGATGGCCGCTCCCAGCCGCTCACGGCCACGGCCTCTTCGGAGAACCGGTAGGTGCGCCCGGGAAAGCCCGGAGCGGAAATCACGACCGTGTCGGGCTGGTTGGCGGACCACTCCACGCCGGGCTCTTCCGCGCCGGCGGGCACGAGGACGAGGGCCACGAGAAACCGGCCGTCCTCGCCCACGAAATCGACCCACTTGTTGTCCGGGAAGGTTTGGTTGCGGAAATAGAAGTTGGCGCTGCCCCGGGTGAAGGTGCCCTGGCGAAGGGTCGCGGGATCGCCGCGAAGGATCGTGCCGATGAGGCGCGGGCCCTCCGTGCCATCCAGGCTACGGATGACAAAGCCGTCCGGTCGGAGTTCGATGGTGTTGGAGCCGGGGGTGTTCAGGCGCCAGAACTCGCCGTCGACGGTGGTATCGTCGACCAGCACAACCGCGCTCGCCCCGTGCACATGGGTATCGAAATCGGTCACGAGACGGCGGGTGTGCTCGCGCACCCCGGCATCGTTGCGAAAGGCGTTGAAGGAGACGATCCCGCCCCCGCCGTCGCGCAGATAAACTTCGCGGGGCGTGCCGAAACGCTCGCTGTAGACGGAGCTGTCGCCCGCCGCGCCCTGCGGATCTCCGCGGAAAACGAGGGTCTGCCCGCGCGGATTGGTTGTGCGCCCGGAGCCCGTGGTCCAGAGATGGCCCTCCCCGGCGATGCGGAAGCCGAGGCCGTCGGCGGCATTGTGGCCCCCGTTGGCGGAGCGGAACTTTCCGTTGAACATAACGAGGCTGTCGTTCTCATCCGCAAACCGGTTGCGCATGAGCGTCATGCCGAAAGTGGGATCGTAATACCAGCGGCCCCAGCCGGGGATGTCAGCGGGGTTTTGCTCCTCGATGTCGTGGGGATAGTAAAGCAGCGCGTAAAGGCCGCCCATGGAAGAAGCGTCCCAGGTGTTGTCGCCAAGATCGCCGAAGATGCGGCGATACATCCATTTCAAGCCGGGCACAAAATGCTCCGGTGAATGCACGAAGGCGAGGTTGGCCGTGCCCTCGCCGTTCCAGTTCACGTTGTCATCGGTGAAGTCGGGGTGGAAGCCGAGATTGGCGCGCCCGGAGTTGTTTGGGTAGTCCAAAACCGGATACGGCAGCCCGCCTTGAAAAATCGCCCAGAGCGCTTTGTTGAAAGAGGGGGTGTTGCTCCCCAGGGAGACGCTGCGGTGTCGGTTGAGGAGGATTTCGAAAAGGAAGGTGTATTGGCCGGGAAACATGGCGTAGCCGTGGCCCTCTGGATTCCAACCCTGCGCGTCGGCGCGGGTCGAGTGCGTGGTCTCGACGTATTTGCGGACCTCATTTATGGCCGTGTTGAGCTGGCTTTCATTAAAGGGGTGGTCCGTCGCGAGGAAGCCGATGCCGGCTCCGCTGTAGCGCACGGCATACCAGTTGTTGCCGTATTTGTCCGCTCCCGGCCAACCGCTCCCCCCGCTGGCGATGAGGCTCTGGGCGTTGAGGAGGATGGCCTCGGAAACAGCTTCATTGAGATCGCGCCCGACCAGGGCGGGGGGCACGGGGACGGTGTGCCCGCGGTAAGTCACGCTCCCCGGAACGGTCTGCCCGGCCCAGGCGTGGTAACAGAAGTCATAGGAGATGCTGGCACCCCGGCTGAGCGCCCCGCGGCGCAGCGAAGAGTAGCTTGTGTTCGCCCACCAATCGGTGCGGCTGATGTAGTAGAGGGTCTCGTCGCGGGCCAGGTTGGCCCAGGCGCTCTCTCCCGTGAAGAGGTAAAGAATTGCCGGGTTGCCAAAATCCTTGTGGAACTGGTCCTGCCCCGTGGCGGTGAAAAAGGGGTCGTGCGAGCGCATCCACTCAACCGCCTCCACCATGCTGGTAAAGGGCTCGGTGGCGGCGCGCGCCCGCAGCGCCGGGACATCTTCCGGCTGGAAGAGCAGCCGCGGGTGGACGGGCTCCGCGAAGGCAGCCACACAGGAAAAAACGAAAAAAACAGCGGCCATCCACCGCGGGGAAAACAAGGGGAACTTCATGGGGGGATTGGGGAGAATGCAGGAGGGTGAAAGTAATTCCGAAAACAATCCTAGCAAAACTCCCTGCTTCCGTCCATGGTCTTTCCGTCGGAAAAAATTCGCTTATCCGGCCAAAACAGTCTCGCCAAAGGGCCTTTTCAGGCATTGCGGACGCGTGCGCGGAAGCGGCCCGGCGGCTCGCCCACCTCCCGCGAAAACGCCCGGTAGAACCACTTTACATCCCGAAAACCGACGGCTTCGGCGATCTCCTCAACCGAATCCTCCCCCTCCCCAAGCAACCTCCGGGCCTCATCGAGGCGAAGGCTGAGGATGTAGCGCGTGGGCGAAGTGCCCGTAGCCAGACGAAAACGGCGCGTGAGGGTACGCTCGGGTAGATTCGCGATTCGGGCCATATCAGCCACTGTCCAGGCGCGCCCGGGGAAGGCCCGCACACGGCGGAGAAGGGTGTGGATGGCCCCGTCGGCCACGGAGGTTTGATCGGTGGAAAGGCGCTCGATCACGCGGGCGACATTCACGGAGGTTTTCGCGGGCGGTGCCTCGCCCGTGTCGATCAAACGAATGAGGACGCGCAAGGCCCCCGCACCGACCGTGCGGCTGCCCGGATCGATCGAACTCAAGGAGGCAGCGGACCGCCGCGTGTAGACCGGGTCGTCGTCCACCCCGAGAACGGCCAGGTCCTGCGGCACGCGCAGGCCACTCTCCGCCGCAAGCCGCGTGAGGGAGGCCGCCTTCTCATCGTTCACAGCAAAGATGGCGCACCCGCGCGGCAAAGAATGCAGCCAGTCGGCCAAAGCCCGCATCTCCTTTTCGGGATAACGCAGACGCCCATACAGGCTAAAGACGGGTGCCGTGGGTAAGTCGCCCGGGTCCCCCCCCCACCCCTCGGCAAAGCCCCTGAGCCGCTCGCCGGAATAGGCGAAATCCTCTGGAAAACCGCAGTAGGCCGCATGGGCAAAGCCGCGCTCGCGAAAGAAACGGCCCGCCAGGCGCCCAATTGCCCGGTCATCCGGCACGACGAGGGGTCCGGTCTCGACGACGTAGCGATGGGAAGTGTTGACCCACGGCACGCCGAGCGCGGCAAAAGCCGGCCATTCCTTGTGCGGGAGGCCGAAAGCCACTTCGAAGTAGTTCGCATAGACCACCGCGCCATCGATTTCCAGCCCCTCATGCTCCCGCAGGAAGCGATCATAGACATTGAACTGCCATACCTCGATGAGCCGCCCCTGTTCCCTCCGCAAGCGCTCCGCCTCCAGGCCCACGCCCTCGGCAATACGCTGGCAGTGAGTCGAGGGGAAAAACGCGCCGACGGCGATGCGGAGGGGTTTCATCGGAGGGAGGGTGAGAAACGAAACGGGATCATGCAGCCGCCGCCCCCTTCGGAAAGCGAAAACGGCCGGAGCCGCATGTGTGGGGTGTGATCACAAAGGTTGTCGCCTTTTTCATCGGCGTTTCACCACGGTCGCGACCGTCGCGAAGTCGGTATCGCCTTCCTCCACGAGCGGTTGGGCCTTTTTTCCTTTTTTATAGCCGAGCCAG
>JAFIGE010000236.1 GCA_020831585.1 Opitutales bacterium
TCGCCCGGATCGAGGGCAAGATGGCCTGGACAACGAAATGGCACGAGCGCTACCGTGCGCGGTTGTGCAGCCGGATGGGTCCGGGAATGCGGCCTCGCCGGATAGACCAGAGGAACGCCGCAGCCGGTGCAACGAAGGAGGAAGCGATGCCCGGAGCGGGTCTGGCGGAAGAATCGGGGCTTCTCTCGAAGATCCGCGCCTTCAGTGAGAGCTGGGTGGTGGGGTCGGTTGCCTGGGTAGAAAGCTTCTGTGCGGCCAATGGCTGGCTGGGCTTTCGAAAGGGAAGGAAACCCAAACCGCTCGTGCCGGACGGCGGTGGCGACTTCCCGACGGTCGCGACCGTGGTGAAACGCCACTGAAAAATGGGACAACCTTTGTGATCACACCTTTCCTACCCTCCGCGCGCTTACGCGGATTGCCAAATAACAGGAAAGGGTCAACGGTGCAGGGATGGTTCCACGCCCGCGAAATTTTGCCAGCGACAACAATGCCGGAGTCTGCCCAGAGGCTTGGGAAGCCTTGGAGCAGTGCCGGAGCGGTCACGCCGCCGCCTACGGCAACGATGAGGCCACCCGCGTGGCCTGCGATCTCTTCCGCGCTGTCTTCGAAACCGATTGCGAAGTGTTTTTCACCTTCAACGGCACCGCCGCCAATTCCCTCGCCCTCGCCGCGCTTTGCCAGAGCTACCACAGCGTGATTTGCCATGAGCTTGCCCACATCGAAACCGACGAGTGTGGAGCGCCGGAGTTTTTTAGCGCGGGGGCCAAGCTGCTCACCGTGTCGGGGGAACAGGGGCGTATTTCGCCTGACGCGATCGAACACACGGTGCATCGCCGAAAGGATATTCACTACCCGAAGCCGCGCGCCCTCAGCCTCACGCAGGCCACCGAGGTGGGCACGGTCTATCGGCCGGATGCCCTGAGGGAAATCGGTGCCCTCACCCACGGCCTGGGTCTGAAGGTGCACATGGACGGCGCGCGCTTTGCCAACGCCGTCGCTTCGCTGGGCTGCGCGCCCAAGGATATCACCTGGCGCGCGGGAGTGGATGTGCTTTGTTTTGGCGGCACGAAAAACGGTATGATGTTCGGCGAAGCCGTGGTCTTCTTCGACAAAAAGCTGGCGGCGGAGTTTGATTACCGGTGCAAGCAGGCGGGCCAGTTGTCATCGAAAATGCGCTACCTCAGCGCTCCCTGGATCGGCTTGCTGAAGGACGGGGCTTGGCTGCGTCATGCAAAACATGCCAACGCGTGCGCCCGGCGGCTGGCCGACGGGCTCCAGGAGCTGGGCATTGGCGAAGCCCTCTTCCCGACCGAGGCCAACAGCGTTTTTGTGCGTTTCGACGACCGCATTATCGCGGGACTCTATGCGCGCGGCTGGACTTTTTATGACTTTATCGGCGCGGGCGGTTGCCGCCTCATGTGCGCGTGGGACACCCGCTTCGAGGACGTGGACGCGTTCCTTGAGGACGTAAAAACGGTGGCCTCCGCGAACGAAGACCACCGTGCAAATATTGAAATCATGCGGCACTGATCGGCTTGCCGCAAACCGGTTTCCTAAACGCCGCCGTTATGCGCCGACCGTTGCGGTCGTCTCCTGCGTGAGCAAATCGATCATGTAAGCACCGGGCTTATAGTTGCCCATGATGACGATCGTCTCTCCATCCCGGTGCATCCGCACCTCCGGCACCTTCACCTCCGGAGTCTTGTGCGGCGCATAAAGCACATCGTCATGGGAGGCGTTGAGACGCTCCTTGAACATATCCGGCGTGAGCTTGCCGCCAAGGTGGTCATCACGGCCGGTGGCGATGTGGATGGTACCGAGAATCTTCTCGTCCTGGATATCACGCCCGCTGAAGGGCAAGACCTGCGTGCCAAAACCGAGTTCGCCGAGCGCACCCGTCATGGGGTCGTGTTTGAGTTTGGCGTTGTGGGCCTCGATCTTGGCGTAATCGCCGTAAATCAGACGGCTGCTGATGATCTTGCCCCCCGTCACGGTGAGAAGGCCGAGCGTTTCTTCGTCGTATTTGAAGGGGAACTCGCCTTCGGCGCCCTCCGGAACGAAGTAGACCTCGCCGGCGGGCAGGTTGGCCACATCGGGGCGGCCCGGCGGGCACAGGCCGTGGCTTTTTTGCGCTTCCTGCCCATCGGTGAGCAGACGCAGGGTGGACGTGCGCCCCTCCACAACAAAGTCGATTTCAAACCAATCGGCTCGCGTCAATCCAAGGCGCAGGCGCTCCGCCTGTTCGCTGACCACATCATAATCCACACTCAAGCCGGTTTCGAGAATGATCTGGTTGAGACCGTGGAGGGTCGCCCCGCGGAAGCCGAACTCCTTGCATTTCGCCGTGAGGGGAGCCGTCGCGGAAAAGGTCGAGACACAGAGAATGAGGTCGTATTTGGGGTAAATGTCGCGGTCGAGGCTCAGATGGGTTCCGTCGGGGGCGTAGCAATCATCCTCCATATCGAGGTTGCTGCCACCGGTTTCCTTGTAGGCGAAGATTTCGCCGCCCACGTAGTTCATCGCCTCCAGGCCACCATTTTTAAATCCCTTGTAGAAGACCTCGTAGCCATAATTCTGGATCGAAAGGCGTTGGTCTTGCAGAAAGGCAAAGTCCTTGATCTCCCGCGGATCCGGCAGATCGATGAGAATACACAGGCGTTCGCCGTTGCCCCGCCCGAAGCAGGTCTCCATCAGACGTTGGAGTGAAAACGGCGGGAACTCGCGGCGGGAAGCATCCAATTCTATTGTCATGGTCAAGTGAATGAGGGTTTGGGTTATTGCGTGGCGCTGGTTAGAAGACCCTAGCGCCACAAACGAAATAGTTATCTCTTTAAGGGGCGTCCCGCAACTCCAGAAAGGAAATCTCCGCAAATTTCAGAGCAACCCGCCTTCGCTGAAGGAGTAGTAGCCGAGTCCTCTCGGATCTGCACCGGGCTGGCCAATGATGATATGGTCGAGTAAATCAATCTGAATGGCACGGGAAGCTTCGCGGAGTTGACGGGTTATCTGGATATCTGCGGAGGACGGGGAAGGATCCCCGCTGGGATGATTGTGCGCACACAAAATCGCCGTGGCACCTTGCCGAACGGCCTCGCGAAAGACCTCACGGGGATGGACCAGCGAGGCCGTGGCCGTGCCGGATGTGATCATGGACAAGCGAATCAGCCGATTCTTGCGATTCAGGCTCAAGAGCCAAAACCGCTCCACATCGAGCCCGAAAGTGCGCGGTTGCAGCAGTGTGTAGACCTTGAGAGGATCATTCACGACCGGGTTTACTTCCGTCCCGGAGAGAACGACCCGTCGCGCGATTTCCATAATGGTCGCTAGTTGCAAAGCCTTTATTTTGCCGATTCCACGGAACCGGCGGAAGTCTTCCGGGCTGTAGCGAACGAGCGCGGCCAACGAACCCGCTTCCGCAATAAGTTGAGAGGATAAGCTGATCACATCCAAATCCACACTCCCGCTCCGCAGAATCATGGCCAGCAGTTCTGTATCGCTCAAGGCTTCCGCCCCCAAGCGTTCCATGCGTTCCTGCGGGCGCTCGTTCACAGCCATGTCCCGCAACCGCGGGCGGTAGACAGCCATTTCCTCTTCCATAAAGGCGCTATGCACCCGGCAGCCCCTGACGGCAAGCCAGTAGTCGCTCGACGGCAAAGGTCCGGTGTAATTACGAAGTTTGTCATGACTCCCGAGATGCCAACTTTCCGGCCTACCCGCCGCATCCAAAGCGGCGCACAGCGCCGCACTCCAAAACGGTCCCGGCATGCCCGACGCCTTTTGGAGTGCGTGCGCTCCGCGCCGCTTTCCGCAGGACGCGCGACAAGGGGCGGAATGCCAGCACATACCCAAATCGACCGCGGCAATCGCCGATGGCGCAGGTTTCTCAACGGCTGACAAACTTCGTGATTACACCCGCAAAGGTCAGGTATCAATCAAAGAGGTTGCCCGAGTTACCCGTGACTAAGGAAAACCCCAATGCTTTCGGCTGCACAACCAAAGGAGACGGGTTTCCCCGGATGATTTCAATGCAGGCATCGGGGTCGAGCAGGACGGCCCCCCCCCACCCACACTACTAATCAACACTTACCTTACATGCCCCAGGAGGGCGCTG
>JAFIGE010000237.1 GCA_020831585.1 Opitutales bacterium
TGCCTTCAGGTTATGAGGGGGATATAAATTCTTTGATAATCAACAGTTTGTGGATAAATTTTCCCCATGTTGGGCAATTTGTTGGGGTTGTGGGCCGTTTTCTCCCCAAACGCTTTGCCTCTGTTCAAACGGGTCCATGTGTGTTCAGGATGGCGGAAATGAGAACCGTTCTGACCGGACATCCACCAGAATCTGCCATGGGCGGAAGCGATTCTCGCCAAGGAAGAGGGGAACTTTGATCGCCTGATTCTGGGCGGTGACTACTTTGATACAGCCCACGGACTGCTGCCACATGTGCAGCAGACGGCTGCGTGGCTCAAAAAAATCCCAGCGCGCTTCAGTGACCGGGCAACGCTGCTCATCGGCAACCACGACATCCCCGAGAGCGGACCTGTTCCCCGCGAGATGGCCATGGAACTGTGCCACGGCGACTACGCGTGCGTGAGTTACATCGATGCGAAGGTCGGCATCCTTCTGGATACACCCGATCAACTGCGCCTGCGCAATTAAACGATCTTGGTCCTCTGGAGCGACCACGGCTTTCAATCTCGCCGGGCGCACCAAACACGCCCCTATCGAGGCCGAACTCATCGGTTGTGGGGTTCATTTCGTCGTCGGATTTGCGGGCCATCCTTCCCAATGGGTCTCTGTTCAAGAGCAGCGGAGGGTGTGGAGGGTGATTTCGGGTGGACAGAAGAAGCGCGCGGGGATGCCGCAGCAGCCGGCTCCCCGGGAGGTGTAGCCGGAAAGGGAGCCCTCTTGCCAAGCCCCCGAAAGGAGGCGGGCCGGGCAGTTGCCGTTGCGGATGATGGGGATGCGCCCGGGCAGGCACACCTGACCGCCATGGGTGTGGCCAGAGAGCATGAAATCAAAGTGAGGAGCGGCTGCCCGAAAAGTCTCGGGGCTGTGTGAGAGGAGAATGCGAAAGGTGTCCGGGGCGGATGGAAGACACCCCGCGCGGGCGAGGTCGTGCGTCCGGTAAAAGTGGGGGTCGTCAATCCCCGCAAGGAAGAGGCGGGCAGCGCCGCGTTGAATAAACACGCCTTGGTTGAGCAAGAGGCGCAGACCCGTGGCTTCAAGGCCCGGAACCATTTCGATGAAGTCGTGGTTTCCGAGGATGCCGAAAACGGGTTTGTTCAAAACGTGGATGAGCTTATGCGTCAGCTCGAGGCTGCGGGAAAAGTCGCCCCGGGTGCTGTTTCGGAAGTCGCCCGTAATGACGGCAAGATCATAGTGGAGGGTGGGGAGGACGCTGAGGAGAGCGGGCAGGACGCCGGTTTCGAGGTCGAGATGGAGATCGCTCAAGTGCAGCAAAGTGAAGCCGTCCAGAGCCGTCGGCAATGCGGGCGATGACAGGGTGTTGCGTTCGATGCGCAGGCGGGCGGCGTTGCGGCGTCCGAGAAAACCGAGCCCGCTGTAATGAAGGAAATGGCCGAGCAACTGATCGATGGGGATATACCGTTCAATGCGGAGAAGCCCTTCACCCTGGTGGTGCAGCCCCGCCCAGTGGCTGGCCTGGCGTTCCAGGCGCGTGCCCAGGGCCTCCATGCCCACGCGTGTGCCGAGGCGGAGAAAGGTTTCGGGCAGGTCCCGCCAGCGGTTTTCCGCCGTCGGTGCGGTGAGGGGCTCCGGCAGGCGCGCCCGCGCGGCGGCAAGCAGCCTGCCGATGGGTTCGCGGCCGTCGAAGACATGGTTGGCGATGTCCCTTTGCGGACTTACCCAACGGACGATGGACGGGCGCACATCGCGCTCGAAACGGGCGCGGACTTCGGCGGGGTCGCGCCCGCGCTCGCTGACGTCGCGGGCGAGGCGACGCGCCAGGCAGGTATCGGCGTCCACATGAAGGTACCACGTTTCGTCGAAGAGCGTTTGCAGGGCTTCAAGGGCGAGGGCGAAGATTCCTTCGACGAGAATGAGGGGAGCGGGGGCGAGTGCCTCCGAGATGGGGCTGCGGGTGTGGGTGTGGAAATCGTAGTGCGGCCGGGCAATCGGGCGCCCGGTGCGGAGGTCCGCCAGGTCGGTAAGGATGCGGTCGGTGTCGAGGGCATCGGGATGATCGAAGTCGATTTGCTCGCGGGCCTCGGGAGGCAAGTGGCCGAGGTCGCGGTAATAACTGTCGATCGAAAGAACGGTGCAGACCTCGATGCCGAGGGACTCGCGGAGGGATCCGGCGAGGAGCGATTTCCCGCTCCCGGAAGGCCCGGCGAGGGCGACGATGCGTGGCTGAAGGGGTGGGGTCATGGGGTGTGGAGGGGGTTGCCCTCCAATAGATTCACGACGTTGTTGGCCACGAGGAGGCCAATGTTGAAAGCGGTGATCAGCCAGGCGGGGGCGAGGGCCAAAAGATAGAGAAGGCCTTTGCCGCAATCTCCTTTAATGGAGAGATTAAGCCCCCGCGTGGTGAATGAGGCAAGGAACAGCAGATACGCGAGCAAAGTGGGGTAGTAGAAGTGCAGGATCAAATGCCGCAGACCCACCGGATAGCCGCCGGCGTGGGTCCAGAATTCCGGGGTCTCTTTGAGGGAGGTGAGCACGCCAAGCCCGATGGCAAAGATCAGCGAAAGGATGCCGAGGGCGATGGCTTGCATCGGCTCCGGGGCCTACGGTGTATCCACTTCGGCGGAAGGGGAGGTGGCAAAGCCGCCTTCGGGGAAGGGCAGAATGATGCGGATCTGGCTACCTTTGCCGGGCATGCCCTCCGAATCGATCCACATGCGCCCGCCGAATCGCCGGGTCACGTAGTAGGCCTTGGTGAGCCCAAAGCCCCCGCCGCGGGTGGGTCGGTCGGCAACGTTGCTTCCCCGCCGCCCGAACTGCACGAGGTCGGCGATCTCCGCCGGGGGCATGCCCGCTCCGTTGTCGGAGACGGTGAAACGGAGGTCCTGCTCACCGAAAAAGAGCCCGGCAAGAATGCGTCCGCCGGGCGGAGTGTATTTGCGGGCATTGGCAATGAGGTCGCGCATCACATCCTGAAAGACCGCAGGCATGTGGAGGTGTTCGCCGAGAACGCTATCGATTTCAAAATTCACGAAGTAGCGGCCTTCTTCATGTTCCGCGATGTTGTTGACGATACGGTAGGCCCCGTGGCTGTTGCGTTCGATGGCCTGGAGGACCTCAACAAAGTTTCGACGGAGCGCGCCCACCTCATGCCGCACCCATGCGAGGGGGTTGGCCTGGCGGGCCTGGATTTCGGCGGCGCGGACGCGGAGAATGCCGTAAATGGAAGCGAGGTTGCGACGGTGTTGGTGATAGACTTCGGGATGGGCCGGGGCGGAGCGTTTGGCCGCATCATCGAGGGCTGCTTCAATTTCGCGAACATGGGTGCCTACACCGGCAACGAGGCGGTGGGCCTCGGCGGGATCGTAGAGCATTTCGGCCGCGCGGGTACTGCGTTCGATGCAAGCTTCGATTTGGGCCCCATTTTCCAAAATGGTCTCCAATTGCATGAGTTCGTAAGTCGCCACATTCATCAGATTGAGAATGCTGTGGAGATCGATGAGGGTCTCCTCATTAATGTTGAGGGGAAGGTCTGCGGTGATTTCCATGTTTGAGAATGCGGGGTGGTTAGCGTGTAAGGGCGCTTCGGCGAGCGGATGGGTCGGGCCGTTGGCCCTCGATCTTTTGGTGGGCGGTGGACCCAGCCCGTTGGGCTGGGCTGGTATGGGGTGCGCCGTTGGCGCGGAGAGAGGTTGCGCGCTGGGACCCGCCGTTGGCGCGCAATCCAGGGCCAACGGCCCGCCGCCATACCAGCCCAGGGCAACGCCCTGGGTGGGGTGGCGCAAGCAGGGACGAGGGCTGAAAGCCCGATCCATGGCGTCTGGCGGGCAGATAGATCGGGCCGTTGGCCCTCAATCTCTTGGTGGGCGGTTGACCCAGCCCGATGGGCTGGGCTGGTATGGGGTGCGCCGTTGGCGCGGAGATGGGGTGCGCGCTGGGACCCGCCGTTGGCGCGCGGGCAGCCGCCCGATGGGCTGGGCCGTTGTCCCGTGCATCGGTTGCCGAATGGGGCATGTCTTTTGCGCGAAGAGAGGTTGCTGGATGGGGCGTGGCATATGCGCGAAGATCGGTTGCGCGCTGGTGCCCG
>JAFIGE010000238.1 GCA_020831585.1 Opitutales bacterium
GACCGTCCCGGTAGGGCGCGCGGCAGCGCGAGGTCCCGGCCCTGCCCGAGAACCCGGCTCTTGTCCGGACTTCCGAAAACCGCGTCCGCAGAGCGCGGTGCCATTATGGAAGGGACGTGCCCATGAACCTTCGCTTGATCACGCTGCGTTATGAGGAGGGCCAGCGCGCGTTCCCGGAGGAGGCGCTGACGGCGGCGTGCGCCGGGCAGGAGGTTTTGGAGGCGCGGGAGCATTGGAACAACAACCCCGAGAACTGCCGGGTGGCCAACCGCAACAGGAACAGGCCGGACAACCAGTGGAACAACAACGGCTTCCGCCTTGCCAGCACCCCCTCGCAACACGCGAAATGGTCCCATCCGCGCAGGCCGGCGTCCGCCTCGCCCAGTGCCTGCGGGCCGCACATGCCACCCCCCCCGCCCGCGCCAGTAGCTTCGCGGACGCCCGGGCGGGGGGCTTGGGAGCGGCGCTCTTCAGCCGCCGTGGGCGCTGGTGCTCGCGCGTGTCGCGGGTATGCGCTTCCCCGGCTAAAGCGCGGGGCTGCTCCGCGCGGTCCCTCTCTTTCCAACTCTGTTGATTTCACCCTTACCACCGATTCATCATGAAAAACCGCACGACGCTTCTCATCTGCCTGCACCTCTTGTTGGCCGGCGCGCTCGCTCCGCTGCCGCTCTGCGGGCAACACACGCACACCGCCGAGTCACCGGCGTTCTGGCTTGATCTGGAGGCGGGCGTGCAGAGCATCCGCATCCAACCGGGGCCGCCGACGGTTTTCCACGCCGGGCAGACCTACGTCTTCGCGGGGTATGCGCGGGACGCGGCCGGGCGGGAGAGGCTGATCGGAGCGACCGACGCATGGAGCGTGACCGGACCGGCGGCCCTTGAGACTCATGCTTCGGGGATTGCGAGGGTCACACCGGACGTGGTGACGAGCCCCGCCACGGTGGCGGTGCGGCTGGATTTCGCAGGACTTCGCAGAACCTTCACCATGAATGTGCAACCGCGACTGGTGGCATGGCTGGAGTTGGATGGCCCGCTTGAATTGATCGCCGGGACGACGGAGGTCTACACGCTCTGGGCACACTACACCAACGGAGACAAGGAGGATGTCACGATGCTGGCGGATTGGTTGCCGCACGGGGAACTCTCCATGGCCGCACCCGGGGTGGTCGAAGCGGTGGCCTCCGGTGCCGGGCGGAGTCACTTCCTCCGCTTTGAGTACGGGGGCAGGGCCTCCGGGCAACTGATCGAAGTGATCGATGCGGATGGCTTGCCCGCGCCGCGCATCCACAACCTCAGCCTGAACGGACGGGCCGTGACGGATTTCACCACGATCCTGCGCCGCACCAGTGGCGGGAGTGCTCTGAATTTCGAGGTTGATTTCGGCAACTACGGCGGGAGCGTCGAACCCTACAACGGGCGCGTGGCCATCGGCGTGAATGGAGACTTGGCCGGCGAAGGCTGGGCCTTTGGGACAGGCTCCTTCTTCGACAGTGGTTTTGATGAGTTAGGTCGCTCTCCGCCAAATGCGCCGCGGGAGTATCTGCTGTGGAACACCCGTGCCTGGCAGAGTCCAAGGTTTCGGCTTTGGGGAAGTGCTGCTTTCACCGCGGAGTGGCGGGTCTCCCCCCCGGAGAACCGCAGCTACATGGATATTCTCGTTGCCATGGAGCTGACAAATGAAAGCGGCACAGTGGCCACGCCTTCCCGCGCGGGTGCGGTGACCGGGAATTTCTCAGGTCTATACGCGGGGCCGGCATGGCGCTACCGCTTTATCTTTGCCGAAGACGGCGATCTCACGGGGACCGTTCGTAGCACCCGGACATTTGATTCGCGCATCGACGGAGACACGCTCGCAACCTTAATAATCGTGGAATTTTTGGATGGATCGCAAAGCCTCATCGCGGCGCTGTACAATCCCTCGAAAAATATCGCGATGGTGTCGGACTGGAAAGATTCCACGGAATGGATCTTTGATACTGTGTCCGGCCATCTGAGGGTCACACTCGACGACAACATCGAAATCCTGCTCGATAATTACGATAATCTGCGCGCCGAGGGCCTTTCCAGCGGCGCACCGGCGGCACGTTCTTTGCCCGCGCTTTCCGCGCGCGAGGGCGGCGGGACCGTCGCGCCGGCAAATGATCCGCAGGGATATTTTGATGCGCCCGCCTTGTTCATGCAGGTGCGCTACGGCGACGGCACAACGGATGGTCACGAGTTGTCGGCGGCGGCACCGGACCCCGCCGTCGAAGGTCTGGCGGGATCGCACTTCCTTGGGGCCGGGAGCGGCGAAACCGCCGAGGTGTTTGTCGCGCCCAACGGGACGGCCTTCGTCATCGGAGCGACGCGAAGCGGCACCCTGCGCGCCGTCGGAACAGTCGATCAGGAGGGGCAGATCGTCTTCAACGACGACCGCGGAACGGTGCTTTGGGCAAGCCTCAAGGAAGATGCGGATCAATCACTGGGCCGAATGACGTTTGCGGATGGCTCTGAGAGCGCATACCGCGCCGGCATGGGCGCAAGGCTCTCACCCGAATGGAGGGCGGCGGGTGCTTCCGGGCAATCCTACACCATCAACGTGTTGGCAAACGGCCCATGGTATTTCTCTTCCAACGAATCATGGATTTCGGTCGAACCCGAGTTTGGCGAAGGCAACGCCGTCGTGAGCGTTACCCTTGAAGAGAATCCTTTCGCGGGAGCCCGCCAGGCTATGCTCGACGTGGGCGGACGTCCGCATCTGGTCCAGCAATTCGGCTATGCCCGCGGTTTTTGGGCCGACTCCTTTGATCTCGGAAACGGATGGCTGCACTTGGAATGGTGGGGCGCCTATGCCGACATCGGTGAGAGCTGGATCTATCATGAAGAGTTCGGGTGGCTGTATGTAGCAAGCGCTGATGCCAACTCACTCCTCCTCTTCGATGCGGCCATGGAAGCATGGGGCTGGACAGGGGCGGGCGTCTACCCCTGGGTCTACTGGTTTGATCCGGTGGCCGCCTGGACGCTCTATGACCGCGGGGGCCGGCCCGGCGACCGCTGGTTTTTCCACACTGGGGCGCAGGAATGGCGGCATGAGGGGGCGTTGGGGGGCGGGGCGAGTGATCCAAACCCCACGCATGATATGGTGCTTGTGGAGGGCGGCACCTACGCCCGGGGCGACCACAAAAACGAGTCCGAATCATGGATGGCCCGGAGCCGCCCGGTGCACAATGTGCCTGTCTCGGCCTTTTACATGGCGCGGACGCCCGTGACCTACGCGGAGTGGAAGGAGGTTTACGACTGGGCCGTGGCCAACGGCTACACCTTCGACAATGCCGGTCAGCGGGGTTCGGATTCCAATGGAAACGGACTCTCCGACACCCCGGAAAACAACCAGCATCCGGTGACGCGTGTGAGCTGGTATGACGTGGTGAAGTGGAGCAACGCGAAGAGCGAACGGGAGGGGCTCACCCCCGTTTACCACACCAATGACGCGCGCACGGCGGTTTACCGTCAGGGGCGGCATGATGTGACAATTGCGCAGGTGAATTGGAGCGCGACCGGCTACCGTTTGCCGACGGAGGCGGAGTGGGAGAAGGCGGCGCGTGGCGGCCTTGTGGACAAGCGCTGGCCGTGGGGGGATGAAGCCATCGACGGGACGCGAGCGAACTATTGGAACAGCGGCGGTGCGAACGGGACGACGCCTGTGGGAAGTTACCCGGCCAACGGGTATGGACTCTACGATATGGCGGGGAACGTGTTTGAGTGGAACTGGGATTGGTTTTCGGAAACGTGGTATGGCCAACCGGGTGCCACGGAAGCGGACACGCGTGGGCCGGTGTCCGGTTCCTACCGTGTCAACCGCGGCGGCTCGTGGCTCGGCTTCCCCGAGTACTGCCGGGTGGCCAGCCGCATCAGGTACAGGCCGGGCATCCAGTGGGACGACCACGGCTTCCGCCTTGCCAGGACCCAATAGGGGTGCTCCTCAAATGAAAGAAAAAACCAAAGAAGGAAATTTGCGCGGCAGCGCATGGTTGGGGGAAGGCGTGCCGGGCCGGGGCCGTCCCGATAGGGCGCGCGGCAGCGCGAGGCCACG
>JAFIGE010000239.1 GCA_020831585.1 Opitutales bacterium
CTCTTGCGAGGCTGGCTACGGGGAATCCGCCCTCCGTCCTCCGCCACTGCGCCTCGCCGCGCCCGTAGCTGCGCTTGCCAAAGCGCGGACCCGACTTGGAAGGGGGTGGGGGCTCTGGTTCGGGTTCTTCGGAGAAGTTTTGGGAAACACCCATTTGCCGGGAAGATGTATCGGCATAAGGCAGAGATGACTTGGCGGCGGAATCAAAAAGGGCGCACGCTTCGACACGGTTGAGCTCGTCGCAGGGCAGCCCACAGAAATCGCCGAAGAACCTGCTGGAAATTTGGGACACGGTTGTGTCTGATAAGTGATCTACTCTTAGGCGAGGTATGGAATCTTTACCGAAATCCACCAAATCGCGTGTCCTTTCCAGTCAGGGAGGAGGGCGCTTTCTCTTCCTGGTCGTCGCTTGGGTGGCCCTGCTCCTCGCGGGCGCTGTGCTGTTTTTCGTCATCGGTGCGCTGCGTGATCCGACGGGGAGTCTCCATGGCATGGTGGGCTCCGCCCTGTGGACGACCCTTGGTCCGCACTTCGTCCTCGTGAGTCTTTTCGCGCTGGGATTGGGGATTTTTGCGGGGTGGCGGAGGCCCACGCTTATCGCACTCTTTGCTGTATGGGCAGCGGGGGCAGCGGGCGCGGGCTCGGTCATGATCGTTTGGAGCTTTGTTTTCGCCACCAGCGGGGCAGGAGGGCAGGTGAACGTGATACGGGCCCTCTATCTGCGCCCGATGACAGGCGGTGGCCCCGACGAGATCACGACGGTGACCACCGTGAACGGACGGGTTTTGCAGGCCGCGATCTATCGTCCACGGGAAGCGGACGGGCTGTCGCCCGTCATCCTATATATCCACGGGGGTGGGTTTATGACGGGTCACATGACCGAAACCGATGCGGACCTGCGATGGTTTGCGGATCGGGGTTGGCTCGTGGTGAGCGCGGACTATCGCGTGTTTTCGGAAGGTGCCCCAACCTGGGATCGCGCCCCTTCGGATGTGGCTTGTGCGGCCGCCTGGGTGGCGGCGAACGCCGGACGTCTTGGGGGGGATATCGACCGGCTCGCCCTTCTTGGAGACTCCGCCGGGGGCAATTTGGCCATCAATCTCGCCTACATGGCCGCGCGCGGCGACACGCGTAGCGACTGCGGAACCGTGCCGGTGCCAGCCGCTGTGGTGGTGCAGTATCCGGCTGTCGATCCGCTTGCCATTTACGAGCATGGCTACCCGGTGCGCGGTTTTGAGCCCCGTATGCTCGTGCGGGGACACCTGGGCGGGGATCCGCAGGCTTTTCCCGAACGCGTGGATGCCGTGAGTTCGTTTACCTTTCTCCATGCCCAGGCTCCGCCAACCCTGATCCTTTCTCCGAAGAAGGACGGCCTCGTCCCGGCGTGGTCGGTCGTGCGTTTTGCTGAATACGCGGAAGCGGCTGGTGTGGAGGTCGAGTTGGTGCGCCTTCCCTTTGCCAATCATGTCTACAACCAGCTCGCCGCCAACTCGCTTGGCAATCAGGCGCGCCGTTCGATTACCGTGCGCTACCTCGCGGAACGCGGGCTGGCTCCGTCATTCGCGGGTGCCAAAGTGGCCACCTTCCGGAAGATGCCCTCCAAGCAGCGAAATGATGAAAGGCCGGACACCCCGTAGCCAGCTTCGCAAGAGGGTGGATGGGCAGGGTTCGCAGGCTCAGAACTCTTGATCCGTCTCTCCTCTTACACTCTTTGTGAGTGGCTTGCCATCGGCCCCCGATCATGCGCTGGCGCTCCGCCTCGTGAAGGCAAGTTCGACGCGGTCCGCGGCGGGGAACCCGGCGACCGACCGGATCACCAGGCTTTGCCCGTCCTGAGGAAATGGGCGATGCGTTTGCGGGCGGGGTTGGGCACGCCGCCCTTGGCTTCGACGAAGAAGCCCGAGTGGCGGCAGGGGTGGATGCGCGCATCCGTGAGGCCATGAGCCTCCCAACCGGCGGGATAGCTTCCCGGCGCGACGAGGAACTGTTCGCGCGTGCCCACGACCCAGTCGTGCCGCCGCCCGAGGATGGTTTTGATGACGGCATCAAGGCCGCGCTCGCCCCAGCGCCGGAAAAACGGTTCCTCCGCGACCAGCCGTCGGTCGAAGTCGCCCACGATGGGCAACTGGATGGGCGGCGGCGTGGCGGCGGGTTGGGCGAGAACGGCTTTCAGGCGGTCGCTGCCGGGGGTCATGAGCTGTGCGCCGGGTTGGTTCATGAGGAACTCGCCCGAGTGCTGCGCCAAGGCCAGGATCCAGCGTAGGGCGGGGGTCGCGACGGTCCCCGCGCGCAAGACGGAGAGGAGGCGGGCGATGCGTCGTCCGGCCGTGAAGTAGCCCACACCGTTGGCACAAGCCACGAGGGCGGCGCGTTCGACATGGGCCGCGCTCATGTGTAAGGTGAGGTATTTGCCGAAAAGGCCCCCGCGGCTGTGGGTGATCAGGTCCATGCCATTCCGGAATTCAAAGCTTCGCGGGAGCCGGTCTTGAAAGGCGGCGAGGTTGGTCTCCGCATCTTCTGAAAAGGTCGGGTGGTTGAAGCCAATGATCTGCCCATAAGGTCCGCCTTTGTCCGCGTGCAAATTTGCCAGCCATGACCCGGTGCCCCCTTCGAGAAGGCCGGCAAACGCCGTTTCGGTCGAGGAAGCTGTGCCGTGAATGAGGAAGAGCGTGCGCCTTTCCGGGTGCAACGCGCTCCCATCGACGACGGAGAACCGGCCGTTCTGCGGGGACCAGGCGAGAAGCTCGTGGGTGTGCCCCCAGATGTGATAGTGCAAGCGGCGGAGGATGCTCGCGCTTTCCGCGTTCTCCCGCTTGAAGGTGAGGATTTTGATGACGAAGCGTTCGTGTAGCGTACGGCTGGAACGCTGTATGCGGGTTGCGTCGTCCGTTTCTTCAAGGGGGTGATCTGTGAGCAGGGGGATTCGGTAGGTCAGGCGGTCGCGTTCATCGCAGCGGTGACCGGTTGTCCTCTCCGGCTGGAGGTATTCGAGGTCTACCTCGCTCCGGGCCTTCTGGCTGGCGATACTCTTTTGGTCGGGATAGAGTTGGTAGTAGACCACGGCACCTTCGTCCGGTCCGAGCATGAGAGTCAGGCGCAGACGCGGGAGACCGGCTTCGTCGGTCTTCGCTGGAAGGTTGTCGAAAGACACATCGGTGAAACTGATATAGCGTTCGCGAACACGGAGGCCCCTCGCGCAAGCCTCGGGGTGGAGCTCGCGGATGAGCGCGATCTGTTCACAGGTTACGGGCATGGAGGTTTCCGGTTCGGATCGGTCGTTGCCGGCGGCGGAGAAGCGGAGGGTCCCGCTCCAATGGAGGTCTTTCACATTGTCCAGGCCGAGCGTGCCCCAGACTTCGGCACGGTCGGCACGGGTCTCCCGCCGGATTTTCCGGCGTCGGTTACGCCGGGCCAAAGCCGCCCGCCGGGCGTTGGCGGGCAAGGGTTCGCCAAGAACGATGAAGGACTCGCCCCCGTTGCTCGTTTCCGTGTAGTCGGCGATGTTCTTGTGCGAGAGGTTGAGTTCGGCCATAGTTCAGACTTTCCGGGGAGGGTAGAGGAACACAGGAACCCAACCGTTCCTGATCCTGGGCGACAGAGGCAATGCTTCATTCTCTTCTGCAGAATCCGGCGTCCTTTGCCAAGAGAAAAGGACCCTTTCGGGGGGGCGGGGGTGTGATCAAAAAGGCTGTCACCTTTTTTCAGGGGCGTTTTACCACGGTCGCGACCGTGGTGAAGCCGGCACCGCCGTCCTCCACAAGCGGTTTGGGCTTCCTTCCCTTTTTATACCCGAGCCAGCCATTGGCCGCACAGAAGCTTTCCACCCAAGCTACCGACCCCACAACCCAGCTCTCACTGAAGGCGCGGATCTTCGAGAGAAGCCCGGATTCTTCCGCCAGACCCGCTCCGGGCATCGCTTCCTCCTTCGTTGCACCGGCTGCTACGCTCCTCGGGTCGATCCGGCGAGGCCGCATTACCGGACCCATCCGGCTGCACAACCGCGCCCGGTAGCGCTCGTGCCATTTCGTCGC
>JAFIGE010000051.1 GCA_020831585.1 Opitutales bacterium
CCGCACGCCCCCTCAAAATCGCCCGCGGCCGGCGCTTCCGCGAACGGGGTGTGATATTTCGAAGCATGAGCCACCCCACCATATCCGTCGTCAGCATGCAAGCAAAACCGACGACGTCATTTTTTTAAAATGCGATTGCGTCAAGGGAAGGTGAAGATCTTGATGTTGGGGATGACCAAGGAGTCTGGAAGTGCAAGCGACGAGGAGCTGGGGTTTGAGCCGGGGAGTGTTCGTCATGTTGCGATCATCATGGATGGCAATGGTCGGTGGGCGCGTGCGCGTGGTCTTCCGCGCAACGAGGGGCACCGGAACGGTGTGCGCAATGTGCAGGAGATTGTGAAGGCCGCCCGCCAGGCCGACTTGCGGCACCTCACGCTCTTTGCTTTTTCCGTGGAAAACTGGCACCGGCCGAAGGCGGAGGTGTCCGCGCTCATGCATTTGCTCGATAGCTACCTGACGGCCCAGGCGGACGAGTTGAAACGGCAGGAGATCCGTCTGCGGGTGATTGGTCGCCTGGAGGAGCTCCCGCGGCGGGTCTCCAGGCGCATTCAACGCCTCATGGAGGAGACGGCCCATTTCGACCGTTGGAATCTCAACCTCGCCCTCAACTACGGCTCGCGCACGGAGGTCGTCGACGCCATGCGGGCCTACGCCCAAGCGGTTCAGGCAGGCTTGGAAGATCCGGAGGCGCTCGATTGGGCGACGGCTGTGCGCTTCCTCTACACCCGCGATCTGCCCGATCCCGATCTCATCATCCGCACCTCGGGCGAACACCGGGTGAGCAACTTTTTGCTCCTTCAGGGCGCGTATGCGGAATACCACTTCACGGATAAATTTTGGCCCGAATTTGAGCCTGCCGACTTCTTCGCCGCCTTGGCCGAGTTCGCCCGCCGCGAACGGCGCTTCGGACAAACCAGCGAACAACTCAAGTCGCCCCGTTCCCCCTCCTCTCTCCGCGCATGAAACAACGTATTGCCAGCACCCTCCTCCTCTGGGCCGGTCTCATCGGTCTGCTTCTTTTGTTTGGCATCCATGGTGCCGTTCTCCTGCTCCTGGCAGCGACCCTGCTCTCCCAACGCGAAGTCTATGCAATGCTGCGCCACAATGGCGGCCTGCCTCTCGAGTGGACCGGTCTCACCGCCGGGGCTCTTCTCATTCTGGGGTCTTTCTACTCTCCCTGGATCGGCATCCATGCCCTCACGGGTCCGTTTCTCGGGCTGATTCTGGTCATCGTGGTGATTCTGCTGATGACGCCTACCGAAGAGGTTGTGCCGAGCTTTACAGCAACGCTCGCGGGCCTGGCCATCGCCGCCCTTTTCGCGGCCTTTGTTCCTCTCCTCCAAACGGGCTCCCTGCTCCTCGCCGTCTGGGTGATCGCGGTGGCGAAGTTCACCGATGTGGGGGCGCTGCTGATCGGGCTGCGCTTCGGACGAACGGCCTTCGCTCCCGTTCTCAGCCCGAAGAAAACATGGGAAGGTGTGGTCGGCGGAATTGTCGTCGCGGCCATCGTGAGTGTACTCTTCGCGCTCATCTTCCGCGCCCACCTGCCGCCGGGCTTCACGTTGATTTTTGCTCTTTGGGCAGCCGTGCCCATCGCGATTGCGGGCATTGCCTCGGATTTGTTCGAGTCCGCTTTTAAACGCTCCGTGAAGGTAAAGGACTCCGGAAAAATTCTGCCGGGTATCGGGGGGATCTTTGATCTAACGGATAGTTTTCTCTTGGCCGCTCCGGTGGGGTATCTCCTCTTGGCTTCGCGCCTTGGCGGCTTTTGAGCGCCCTCTCATCGGTCCATGCGCAAGATTGTTCTTATTGGGGCGACCGGCTCCATTGGTCGCAGCACGTTGGAAGTGCTTCGGCACCATCCGGATAAGCTCCGCCTCGTCGGCGTGGCCTCTCAGGCCAACGCCGCCGCGCTGGCGCAGATTGCCGCCGAATTTTCGACACCCCATACCGTCCTCACCCAACGCGATGGCAACCAGGCGCTGATCGATCTGGCGACGCTCCCGGAGGCGGACTGCATTCTCGTCGCAGCCACCGGCACAGTGGGGGTGGGCCCGACGATTGCGGCGCTGGCGGCGGGTAAAACCGTGGCGCTGGCAAGCAAGGAGGTTCTGGTCCTTGGCGGGGCCTTTGTGATGGAGCAGGTTGCCAAGGGATCGGGTTGCCTCTTGCCGGTGGACAGCGAACACAGCGCGCTCTTCCAGTGCCTGACTGGCCTCGCTCCGGACAAATCAGTAAAGCGCCTCATCCTCACGGCCTCCGGAGGTGCCTTCCGGGAACGCAGCCTCGACACGCTCGACCAAGTGACCCCGGCCGATGCCATGCGCCACCCCACCTGGTCCATGGGCCCAAAAATCACAGTCGATTCGGCGACGATGGCAAACAAGGGGTTGGAGTTGATCGAGGCGCACTGGCTCTTCGGGCTTTCCTCCTCGCAAATCGATGTGCTCCTGCACCCCCAGAGCACGGTGCACGGCCTTGTCGAATACGTCGACGGCACCGTTTTGGCGCAACTTTCCCCGCCCTCCATGACCTTTGCGATCCAGGCTGCCCTGCTCCACCCCGAACGTGTCGCCGGCCCCCAGCGCGGACTCGATTTCACACAAACGCTTCGGCTCGACTTCGCACCGCTGGATCCCCGCCGCTACCCGTGCTACGCGCACGCCCGGGCTGCCCTTGATGCGGGAGGCACGGCTCCGGCTATTTTCAATGCCGCCAACGAGGTGGCCGTCGGGGCCTTCCTTGAAGAGCGCCTCCCTTTTACCGGGATCGCTCCGCTGATCGCCCGAACCCTCGACAACCTCCCCGCCCGCGCGGCCCCCACCCTTGAAGACGCACTCGCCGCCGAAGCCGAGGCCCTCGCAAAGGCGCGGGAAGCGGTTGCGGAATTTTGTTCACGCTCATAGCTTTCTTAGATCATGACGGGAGAAATCATCCTTCGCATTCTTTCGAACCCCCTCGCCATCCTTGCGGTGGTCCTCTTTTTCGGGGCTTCGATTTTCTTCCACGAGCTCGGTCACTACCTTGCTGCCCGTTGGCGCGGCCTGCGCGTGGATCGTTTCTCCATCGGCTTCGGCCCCCGTCTCTTCGGCTGGGTGGACAAACGCGGCTGCGAATGGCGCGTAGCCCCCATCCCCCTCGGGGGCTATGTCATGCTGCCCCAACTCTCCGATATGCGGGGGGCCGACGAGTCCACCAAAGGCCACCCCGGCGGGCTTCCGCAGATCTCCTACGCCGACAAAATGTATGTCACCGGAGCCGGTGCTTTTTTTAATATCCTCTTTGCTCTCGTTCTCGGCACGATCCTCTGGGTAGGTGGCCAACGTGTTTATGATTCCATGACAACCACGCAGATCGGCTTTGTCGTGCCGACGATTGTGGATCGCGAGGGCAGCGAACGCGAGAGCCCCGCCTCCATCGCCGGTCTGCGCGCGGGCGATACCATTCTCGCGCTCGACGGCCAACCCGTCCGCGAGTGGAGCGATGTCCTCACCTTCCTCACGACCGGTTCGCGCCGCACGGAAGCGGGCAACCCCCTCGCGGTGTTAACAATTGAGCGGGGTGGCGAGCAACTCGACATCACCACTTTTCCCGCCCTCAGTGAGTTTGAGGGTACACGCATACTCGGCCTTGTCCCGGCAACGAGCCTGATCGTGGGGCAAACCCAGGACAATTCGCCCGCCCGGTTTGCGGGCCTCCAGCCCGGCGATTCCATCCGTTCGGTGGACGGCATCCCGCTCTTTCATATCGATCCCTTCATCCGCCACCTCGAAGCCACCGGCGGTGCGCCCGTGAACCTTCAAATCGACCGAAACGGCCAGCTCCTCGACAAGGTCCTCACGCCCGAAATGGTCACCTATACGACCGCCGGAGCCACCCGCCCGATGATCGGCGTGGTCTTTGAACGCCCTTACGAAATCCGCCACATAAATCCCTTCCGCCAAATCAGCAACCACGTGCAAACGACGCTGCGGGTTCTTCGCGCTCTCGTGAATCCGCGCACAAACGTCGGCCTGAACAACCTCAGCGGCCCGGTGGGCATCGGCTACACGCTCTACTATTTCACGCAAATAGGCATCCGCGACCTCCTCGGTATCGTTGTGCTCATCAATGTGAATCTCGCTATTCTCAACCTTCTTCCCATCCCGGTCCTCGACGGCGGACACATGGTTTTCGCCACCATCGCGAAGCTGCGCGGACGCGCCCTCTCGGTGAATTTCATCGCCACGACGCAAAGCGCGTTTGTTTTCCTCTTCCTCGGCGTCTTCATCTACGTGACCTTCTTTGATGTCGGACGGGTTAACCGGCAGGAACGTGCGCTCATCGAGCAGGAGCGCATGATGCAGGAACGCATCGCGCCGGTCTTTGGCAACCGCGAAGGAAGCGACCCCGGAGAAGAACCGGTCCACCCGGAGTGGGTGCCGGCCGAACCCTGATTTTCGTTTATCGCTACCAAAAATATGCAGCCCTATTGCCAGAGCCGCTTCACCACCGTGCGTCGGCCCACCCGGGCGGTGCGGATAGGCAACCTCTACGTCGGCGGGGACCATCCGATCGTCGTGCAATCCATGACGACCACGCCCACGCTCGACATCGACGCCACGGTGCGCCAATCCATCGCCCTTGCCGAAGCGGGTTGCCAGGTGGTGCGGGTGACCGCGCAAAATGTCGCCGCCGCCAAGGCCCTGGGCGAGATTCGGAAAAGATTCAGCCAGGCCGGTTTCGGTGAGGTGCCCCTCGTCGCCGATATTCACTTCCTGCCGAATGCCGCGCTCGAAGCCGTCGAGCACGTTGAAAAAGTCCGCATCAATCCGGGCAACTACGCCGACAAAAAGAAGTTCCAGGTGCGCGAATACTCCGACGCTGATTACAACGCCGAATTGGAGCGCCTGCACGCCGCCTTCAGCCCCATTGTGCTGCGGGCGAAGGAACTGGGCCGCTGCCTCCGTATCGGGACGAATCACGGCTCGCTGAGCGATCGCATCATGAACCGATACGGCGATTCGCCCATGGGCATGTGTGAGAGCGCCCTCGAATTCATCCGCATCGCCGAGAGCCACGGGTTCCGCGACATCGTCCTTTCCATGAAGGCAAGCAACCCGAAGGTCATGATCCAGGCCTATCGCCTGATCGTCGCCCGCATGCTCGAAGAGGACATGCACTATCCCCTGCACCTCGGGGTCACCGAAGCCGGAGACGGCGACGACGCCCGCATCAAAAGCGCCATCGGCATCGGCAGCCTTCTCTACGATGGCTTGGGCGACACCATCCGCGTTTCCCTCACGGAAGATCCGGTCTATGAAATCCCCGTGGCCCGCGCCCTCGCCGAACGCGCCATGGCACTTTGGAGAGAAGCTCCCGTCCGCAACACGCCCGACGCCATCGACCCCTACACCTACAACCGGCGACCGGTGGCTGCCCAGATAGTGGGCAAGGCATCCGCCATCGGTCCGCTCGAGCCCCCGAGGGTCCTGGTTTGCGCGCCGGATGGTTGGCGGGAGTCAACCGCGTCCCTCACGGAAGAGCTGCGGGCAGCACGGCAACGCTTCCGTGATCTGCCCATCGAGGGACTGATCTTCCGCATCAGTCAACCCTCCGATCTCGACCGCATCCCGCAGATCCGTGAAGCCGTGCGCTCGTTGACAGACTTTTGTGTATGGGACCTCGCGGGCGTCTCTATTGGCGATGCCAAAGAAGCCGACTGGAGCACCTGTGCGAACGACATCCTCGTTTTTTATTTTCACAAACACGAGTCGGCCCCGCTTGAACAAGCCATGCGCCTTGCCCGGCAAAACCAGCTAATTCTCGCCCTCGACGCGGATCCCGCCGCCATCGCACATCTCGCTCCCCGCCTCCAAAACCCGCAAGACCGCCTCCTTCTCACCCTGAGCACAACCGATCCGCATGACGGTATCCACCCGCTCGGGGCCTACCGCCAACTAGCCGAAGTGGCCGATGCCCTGCCCGGCGACCGCCCTATCTGGATCCGCAACACCCCCGCCACCAGCATCGCTCCCGAGGCCGCCTTCTCCGGCCAGCTCCTCGAAGCCAGCATGCTCAGCGGGGCGCTCCTTTGCGACGGGCTCGGGGATATTATAAGCATCGAGACAGTCCCGTCCTTCCCCCAGGCCCTCACCCTCGCCTACAACGTCCTGCAGGGGGCGCGCGCGCGCACCTCCAAGACAGAATACGTCGCCTGCCCCAGTTGCGGCCGCACCCTCTTCGACCTGCAAAGCACGACCCAGCGCATCCGCGCCGCCACCGGCCACCTCAAGGGAGTCACCATTGCCGTCATGGGCTGCATCGTCAACGGCCCCGGCGAAATGGCCGACGCCGACTTCGGCTATGTGGGCGGAGCTCCCGGCAAAGTAAATCTCTACGTCGGCAAAGAGTGCGTCCGCTATCATATCCCCGCCGACCAAGCGGTAGATGCCCTCATCGACCTCATCCGTGAACACGGCAAATGGGTCGAACCCGAGGCCCCCGCCCTCCCCAACGGCCCGATCTGAGGCCCCTTTGTCCGGACATCCCGCCGGCACGTTCCCCGAACTTCTGTGGGTCAAGTTTTTTTAACCACGTTTATTTTTTCAACGCCGATGGCGACCGGCCCGGTCCTCTACATCAAGAGGTTACTTGCCATTCGCGGCGGGCATCGGCCGGGCTGAAACCGAATCGTTCGGAAAATGCTTTTGAAAAAGCTTCTGTTGGGCCAAAGCCGCAAACTTGAGCGATTTCATCGAGGTCACTGTCCGTGCCGTTGATGAGTTCCAGCGCGCGGCGCAAGCGTTCACGATGAATCTCATCATGGATGCTGTGGCGCACACTTTCCTGAAATCGCCTTTCAAGCGTCCGTTGGCTCAGCTTGCTGGCCTCGACGATATCGGCGACCTTCAGTGTGGCCAGGTCTGTGCTACGAATGAAGCGCAGCGCACGCACGACATCGGCATCCACAAAGGCGAAAAAATCGCTCGATTGGCGCATCTTCAACCCCACAGGGTGAATACGTTGCTCCAGAGCTTCTTTTTCCGCCCCGGCAACACGGAGGATAACTGCTGCCCGCCCTCCGATTTTGCGCCAATTTGGTTGTACGCTGCTCATGGGGATACCGCCCGCATGGCAGAGAAAATCGTCGTCGTCCGTTCCAACGATGCTCACTTCCTCCGGCACCCACCGGCTCTCCCGCAGACAAAGCCGCAATGCCAAACTGCCAAGGAAATCATTGCAGGCGTATAGTCCGGTTGGCGTCGGCAAACTTTTCAGCCACGCCACCAGTTCGGATTCGGGCTCCTTGAAGCATTTGTCGAAAACCCGTACCTGGGGCGAAATGTCGTCTCTTGTTTCGGCTGCCTCTGCGATGGTTTGAAGAAAACCCTCAGCCCGTTTCCGGGAAAAAGCCGACTGCATCCCGAGCACAGCAAAATTGGGCAGGCCTTGATCGAGAAAGTGTTCCGCCGCCCACCGTCCGCAGGTCTCATCGTCGTTGTGAACCCAATGAACGCCAGCAGGAGGCCTTTCCGCGCTCATGCACACAACCGGAATCCGTCGGGAAACAACTTCTTCCAGCCAGACACGATCCTTTTCGTAAAAAAAACCGACAACACCACAACACTGAATATCCACAGGCGGCTTTTGCACGAGTTCCAACACTTCATCGGTATTGACCACCCGCAATTCGCCCTCTCCCTCCTTGGTCAAAGTATCCCCCAGCCCATCCAGAAGTTGCTGGGACCACCCTCCCGACATGCGAATACCCCCGGCGACCAAAAATTGCCTTTTCCTTTTCATGGAGGCTCAAAGTATTGGCCCATCAATCAAATGAACACAAACTTTTTCAGGTGGAATCCCTCGTTATGATTAGCCCATCCGAAATCGACCTACCATGGAACCATCCCGAAATGAGAAAAGGAGGGGCGTGCGTTATCTCATCCCTCTGTCCATGCAATAGAGGCCCTCCCCACTCAAATCAAATTGGCGGCATTACACACCGCGCGCAGCCCAGACCTTTCCATGTCAATTTTTATTTACGACGTTTCTTTTTGTGTGTGTGTTTTCGATTTCTGTTGAAGCCCTGTGATGCGTCTCTATCCCCAAGTAATGGACTATCGTAGACTTGGAAACAGTGGATTGAGGGTATCCCCCCTGTGTTTGGGGACGATGAACTTCGGGCCGCATTCGACGGAGGCGGAGAGCTTCGCGATCATGGATGCCGCCCTGGAGGCGGGGGTGCAGTTTTTTGACACGGCGGATGTCTATGGCTGGAAGCCGGGTGAGGGCGTGACGGAGAGCATCCTGGGGCGCTGGTTTGCGCAGGGTGGTCTGCGCCGGGAGAAAACGGTGCTCGCGACAAAGGTCTACAACCCGATGAACCGCGATGGGGTGAACGATCCCAACGATGTGCGTCTGCTGAATGCGCGGAAGATCATCCGCAACTGCGAGCGCAGCCTCGAACGCCTGCAAACGGATTACATCGACCTCTACCAGATGCACCATATTGACCGGGACTGCCCCGTGGATGAAATCCTCATGGCTTTAGAGACACTTCACCGGCAGGGAAAGATCCGCTATATCGGTTCATCCAACTTCGCCGGATGGGATATTGCCACCTTCAACCAAGAGGCCGTGCACCGGCGGTCGCTTCGTCTCATTTCCGAGCAGAGCATCTACAACCTCGAAAACCGCGCGATTGAAGCTGAAGTGATCCCGGCCTGCCGTCACTACGGGCTGGGACTCATTCCCTGGAGCCCCCTCGCCGGGGGCCTTCTGGGGGGCGTATTGGAGAAGCAGAAGGAAGGGCGGCGCGCCAGCGAGGGGATGCAGAAGCGTATCGAGGCCAACCGTGACAAGCTCGGAAAATGGGAAACCCTTTGTCGCGAAGTCGGTCAACCGCCCGCGCTGGTGGCGCTCGCCTGGCTTCTCCACAACCCGGTGGTGACGGCCCCGATCATCGGCCCGCGCACGATCAATCAGTTCACGGAGAGCCTGCCTGCGATCGATCTTCAATTGAGCAAGGAAACCCTCGGCAAAATCGATGAGATCTTCCCCGGCCCGGGAGGCGAAGCACCGCTCAATTATGCCTGGTAGAGAATCTTTCGGACCCGCTCCAAGGCCTCTTGGATAGAGTCAGACAAGGAAAACGATGAAGACCACCTACCCTTTTTACGTCGCGAACAAACCCGAGCAACCCAACAGCGATCTGGCGGTGACGGACAAGTTCTCCGGACGAGAGGTGACCAGGGTGGCACGGGCTCAACCGGAGGATATCGACAGGGCGATCGCCCGCGCGGTGGAAGCCGCTGGCCAAATGCGGGAAATGGCTCCTTTCGAACGGCAAGCGGTCCTCCGCGAATGCATTGAAGCCTTCCGGAACCGTGCCGAGGAATTGGCAAAGATACTCCGCATCGAAGCGGGCAAACCCCTTAAAGATAGCCGGGGCGAAGTCACCCGCCTGATCGAAACCTTTCAGATCGCGGCCGATGAGTCGGTGCGCTCTCACGGCGAGACGCTGAATCTCGAAATCAGTCCACGGGGCAAAGGCTATCGCGGCTTCACGAAGCGGGTTCCGGTCGGCCCCTGCTCCTTCATCTCCCCCTTCAATTTCCCGCTCAACCTCACGGCCCACAAGATCGCGCCCGCCATCGCCGCCGGGTGCCCCTTCATTCTCAAGCCAGCCAGCCTCACCCCCGTGAGCGCGCTCATCATCGGCGAAATCCTGAGCGGCACAGACCTGCCCGAGGGCGCGTTTTCCATCCTTCCCTGTGCCCGTGACGGAGCCGACCTCTTCACCACGGACGACCGCCTCAAGCTCCTCAGCTTCACCGGTTCACCCGAAGTTGGCTGGGCGCTCAAGGCCAGGGCGGGAAAGAAGAAAGTGGTCCTCGAACTGGGGGGCAACGCGGCGGCGGTTCTCGACGAAGGCATCGACCTCGACGACGCGGTGGAGCGCCTCATCACGGGAGCTTTTTATCAATCCGGGCAAAGTTGCATTTCCGTGCAACGCATCCTGGTTCACGCGAGCCTCGCGGCGGCCTTTGAGGAGAGATTCGTCGCCGCAGCGGCATCGCTTGTCTCCGGGGACCCCGGCAACGAAGCCACTTTCATCGGCCCCATGATCGCGGAGACGGAAGCGGAGCGACTGGAAAAGTGGATACACGAAGCCGTCGCCGCCGGCGGCCGGATTCTCTGCGGCGGGAAGCGGCGGGGCTCTCTGCACGAGGCGACGGTTCTCAAAAACGTGCCTGCCCATGCCACGCTCTACCGCGAAGAAGCCTTCGGCCCGGTCGCACTCATCGAGACTTTTTCCGATTTTGATGATGCCCTCCGGCGCGTGAACGACAGCCGCTACGGCATCCACGCCGGGGTCTTCACGCCTCGTCTGGATCACGCCATGCAAGCCTGGGACACCCTGGAGGTCGGGGGCGTGCTCATCAATGAAATGCCCTCCTGGCGCATGGATCACCTCCCCTACGGTGGCGTAAAGGACAGCGGACTTGGGCGTGAGGGTGTGCGCTACGCCATCGAGTCCATGACTGAGGTCCGGGCGCTGGTCATCCGCGATGTGAGGGCCGGGAAAGCCTGAAAGCACGACTCCCGAAGCTCCGATATGGCTTTGCCCACGACGCCCACACCCCCCGTTAACAGAGGGGTTTTAAGTTGAAGGCGGGCACCCAGCCTTCTTCGCCGCGCTGGTTGCGCACCCAGAGCCAGCCGTTGAGTTCACGTTGGCTTTCAAGTTCATCGCCTTTTTTCATGGAAAGCTCGCGGGCCGTGTAGGCCTCTTTGGCGAGCGCATGGATACCGTCGGGCTGGCGTTCCAGAGCGGCTTCAGGAGCCCAGCCCTCCCGGCCGTCTCCGGTGCGCACCCACACCCAACCGGGCCACGTGGTATCGGTCCGCCCGACGTTCAGGATATCCCCTGGAGCGAAGGTCACAGGGTGAGGATAACTCACCTCAAAATCAGCCGTAGCGCGATATCGACGAACTTCCATGGGTTTACCCTGCGGTCTCGCACAATCCCCTGTCGAGCGCGCAATCAAAAGCGGCGGCGCTCGGGAATATCCGTGAAGTTGATCTGCAGGAGGAGCAGGAACCGGTATTGGTTGAAGTAGGATGTACCCACGAGCGGCTCCGTGGAGAAGGCGTTGGTGCCATCGACATAGTAACCGAGCAACCCGATTTTCGAGACGGAAGCCTGCTTGTTGGAGGCATAAAGGACCAGCTCCGGAAACTCTGATGTGCCCGCACCGGGAATGATGATGGGAATGGACGGGATCCCCAGGAGGGAATCCGAAACGTCGATGCCCAAACCACCGCTGCGCGCTTCCACGATCATGGTGGCGTTGTCACGGCTGCCTTGGAGGAGCGCACCGTTTTCGCTGAGGAGGGCGCGGATCGAGCCGACGACATATCCGCGGTCGTAGGCTTCCAGCATGGAGGAATCGACGTAGACGCGCTCCCCGGCGACCTCCGGCAGTTGCACGCCCTTGAGCGCGTTATCAACAGCGGTGCTCAGGAGGAGCTGCTCAATCGCGGTGCGCGGGGGCTGCGTTTGTGAAGAAGCGGTGCAGCCGCTTTGCAGAATGACGGCCGTAGCGGCCCCGGCGAGGGCAGCCAAGCGTAGAATGGTCTTTAGGCACATAGTGGAAGATTCAGTTTAAAGAGAGGAAATTTTTAATCCAAGTCCGTGGCAAACTCGAAAATGACCTGTGCCCCGGCCCGCCGGAAAGGCCGGTCGGCGGGTGCAGCGATCAATCGGTCCGGAGGGATCCCGGAGGATTCAAGGAAAAATTGCCGGACGCTCTCCGCGCGCTCCCGCGCCAGAACAGCCAGGGCGTCATCGTCGGGCGGAAATCCGGCAAGCAAGCGCCGCTCCATCGAGCGCAAATCAGTCGGTGGGCGAGGCGGCGCATCAGGGGCGGCCGTATCCGCGCGCACATCATCAGTCGACTCCCTCACGGGCGTTGCGGGGGCACGGGGCTCCGGTCGGGGCTCCGGAGGGCGTTGACCGGTGTAGAAGCCGCGCTCACCCGGACGCCGTGGACTCGCCCCGGCGACAAAGAAACCGCTCCGCTCGACTTCGCGTTCCTGGTCCCCGGACAGGAAAAATCCCCTCGCGGGCAACCGGCCCCCAGGCGGCGGGGGGCGGGGCGCTGCGCGCTGGGCGACTGCGGGAGCGTCCTCCACAGCTTCAACCTCCACCTCTATCGGGACCCCAAAGGTCTCTCCGTAGAGCTGGCGAATGGCCTGCGAACGCGAAGGTGCGCCCAGATCCGCGAGACGGGATTCGAGCCGCTGCCGGGCCTGGGCCTCAAAATCGCCCTCCGGGTCGACAGAGGGGATGATTTGCAACCGCGCCTCCGGGCGCTCCCGAAGAAAGGCGGAGAGGGCCTCCAGCGTGCGTAGGGCAAGCGGAGAGAGTTCGCTGCTTCCAGGGGCGAAACTGATCGAGCTGAGATCGAGCGGAGCCTCCCCGCTCCCCTCGCCTTGCAGAAGAGAAAGCCCAGGAATGCTGCCTCCCACAAGCGACCCCGCAATGCTCAAGGGCGCGGTGAGTGCGCGCATAACGGCATTGCGGAGAATACCCACAAAGAGGCGTCCCGGCTGAAAATCGGGATTATCCAGATCGCCTCGGATGGGAACATCCAAGGAAATGAGCCCGTTCCGATCCTGAAGCGCGGCCACCGCCACCCCAACCGGCAAGGTGGCACCACTGCTTCCCGGGATGGTCGATCCAAAGCGGATGCTTTGGACGCGGAGTTGGTTCCTCGAATCAAGGGCGTTCTCCTCAATGGAAACATCGAAATCGGCGCTAAAGGCACCTTCGGTAATCGGCCGCCCAACGGCATCGGCGGCATAGGGCGTGAAGACGCGAAGAGGCAGATCGCGCACCTCAACCACTGCGGCGGATTGCAGGGAAGGGTCCGCCGGAATGAGCCCGCCCTCCACGCGAATGCGGCCCTCGTCGGCAAAGGTGGCGGACATATCGATACGGGTGGGGCGGGAAGCATCGGGCTCCAGGTGAATGTCGCTCACTTCGAGATCCAAGGCGCTCACGACGAGGCGCGCGGTCGGGCGAACAGCGGCATCGACCCACTCCACACGGCCATCCCTAAGAAGGAAGCGCCCCAGTGCGACCTGGATGGGCAAGTCGGCGAGGGCCTCGTCGACGAACGCCTCGACCTCTTCCTCGGTGGCTTCGGCGAGCTCTTCGAGGGTTTGCTCAACCTCTTCGGCAGCCGCCTCGGGCAACAGGTCAAAGAGCGCGAGTTGACCATCGGCGCGGCGCTCCACGCGAATCCGGGGGGCCTCCCAAACGATCTCGCGAACTTCGGCAGCGAGGGGTTCGGAGACAACGGCCGCCTCCGTCACACGAAATTCGGTGAAGGCGAGGAAGGTATCCGATTCCCCGGACTGGCGCACGGAGAAATTCCGCACATGCAAATCGCCGACCGCATCGACCTCGGGCTCTTCGCCATCGCCCACCTCGACCGTAGCCATAACGCTGAAATCGAGCGTAGCCGATTCAAGGACCACGGGCACGAACGTCTCCAAAATAGGACCGAAATCCCCGAGAGCCAAGTCGCTCACCTTCATGCCTAATTTTGCGTTTAGCGGATCAATGCCCACTTCGCCGCCGATGGTCACGAGCCCGGTATCATTGACGCCCATGCGAAAATTAAGCGAAGCCTCGCTGCCGGGCTCATTGGAGAAGCCCTCCAGAGAAAAACCGATGCCGTGCAAACGCACGGGTGTGGGGGTGACGGGCACCCGGTCGAGCACCTCCACGGCAAAAGCCTCGATGAAAAAGCGGCCCAACCCAATGCGCCAATCTGATTCCGCCAGGGTCTCCAGATGCGCGAGGACAACGTTGATCGGTTCGGCCATGTCTTCGCCGTCCGCGCGCACACCGAAGGCAAGCGGCTCGGCGGCAGCGGCGGGCGGACCGGAGGGTCGCTCGGCAGAGCTTGGATCGGCCTCCGGAAGCAGTTCAAGCAGGTTGATGGAACCATCAGGCAAACGCTCGGCGCGGAAGTGGCCCGTGGAGATACCGATTTCGTCGATATGCGCCTTGTGGCCGAAGAGATCGAGAGAGATTCCGGTGATGGCAAAGCGTTCCAGGAGGAAAAAAGGCTCTTCCGCGCCCCGCTCGCGCAGATCGAGATTCTCCAAAGAAAAACGCCCGTTGCTTAGACCGAGTTCACGGTCCTCGCCGAGCGGTCGAAAGGCGAAATCAAGCCCCCCAAAGGCACGTCCGGAAACGATCTCCACCGCTACAAGATCCTCATAGAAGGCACCATACGCCGGCAAGTGAATACCCGCGATATCCACTGACCCCGCCAGACTGAGCGGGTTCAACTGGAACATCCCGCTCAGGTGAATGCGCTCATCCGCTCCCGTAACGGCCGTGAATTCGTAGACGTTTTCGTGATCGGGCCGGGTGCGGATGTCGTTGAGCTCGATGCTAAGAGAGGTGATGGATTTCTCAAAAAGGAGCCCGCGGGAGTGATCGGAAAAGTCGATACGCGCCTCCTCGAGGGCAAATCGCCGAAGGACGGCGGCGGGGACATCAATGGGCTCGCGAACCTCGGGCTGCGGAGGCGGCGGCGCGGGCGGACGCGTTGGCTCGAAGGCTTTGGCGAGGTTGATTTCGCCCGCTTCATCAATGTGCACCCTCAGGTGTAAGCCCCGGAGGGTGAGAGCCGCCGCCGTGAGCTCACCGGAAAAGATCGACCGCACGGGATCGGCATTGGCGTAGAGGCGCTCGAAGGAAAGGACGGGCGCGCCATCGGTGCCGGTCACTTCGACATTGCGAAGGGTTACGCTGAAAACGAGCGGATTCATCCACACCCATCCGATATGCACATCCCCCGCGACTTCGCGGCTAACAAGCGACGGAGCGATGAGTTTCACCGCCAGTGGAACCATCACGAAGCCAAGAAGCAGGTAGAGGGCAAAAAGAATGCCTCCCCATCGGCACAGACGAATCGGCCACGGTCGTTTGGTTCGTTTTTCAGCGGACATAAAAACAACAGATTGGAGCGGGTAAAGCGATGCGCGGGCAAGGGAATTTATGAAAAATGAGCCTCTTCCCCTACTCCTAAAGTTCAAAGTTCACGGTCTCGACACGTGCACGCGCGTGCGCCAGCGGGTCTTGCCCGCCGGAATCGATCCCTGCCGGATAACCGTCCGCGCCTGGGGGAAAATCAGGTGAGAGCCGGGCTCCAGATCCAGAGCCGTGAGGTGCCCCCCGCCCTCCAGCCGCTCCATGGTGCAAGACCACCCGCCCCCCGTGAGGCGAAGGTTGACCGATTCCTCCCCCCCTCCGGGCAAGTCGCTACCCTCATCGAACGGCACGCAAAAGGCACCCTCGACCACTTCCCAAGGCTCCTCGAAGGCAAAGACATGCTCGCGCTCCTGTGCGCCGCCGACCAGCCGCAACGTCGTGGTTATACAGTTTTTCGCATCCACCTGCCAGGTCGACCGGACCCAATTATCGCCATGTTCGAAGCAATGGGTGACTCCGCGCGGACGCCAGCCGTATTCGGAATCGCCGGGACGGCGCACCAGCAGTGTGCTGTCGGGAGCCATTGCGGAAAGCGGCCGGCGAGCCGTGGGCACGGCAAACGCGAGCTGCGTGGAGTAGGCAAGCTTGGCATACTTCTCCTCGAAGTGGCGCACGAACGCGGCAACCTCGACCGGCCCGGCGGAAGCCGCCACGACATGCCCGGCAGCCCGATCATTTGCCAAAACCATCCTGGGGGCCGCTTGCACGACCGGCCCGGCGTCGGCTGGCAGCGGTTCCTCTTCCGCCGCCCAAAACGGATCATCCGCCGGAAGCAGGAGGTGCCAGAAGGCCTTGAAGCCCCAAGCGGGGGAGCCCAGGGCGTTGTAGGTTTCCGTCATGGCATCCTGCGGATACCCATAGCCCCGGGTAAGGACGCCGTCGCGGGTATGGATGGGCAGGGCCTGCCACCAGCGCATGTGCCGGTTGATGAGGCCCTTCAGTTGGCCGCGCGAAAAGGGTCCGCCGCCCGCCCAGGCAAGCGCGCTCCAAAAAGATCCCTGGGCAAAGCGGTAGGTAAGGCTCCGCCCGTAAGGAAGGGCCGCCCCCCCGGCATCAAACCACCGCACAAAGGACGCGGCAAAACGCTCTGCGCGCCCCCGGAATCTCGCCGCGCGCGCCGGATCTCTCGCCGCCTCCCACTGGCTGTAAAGCAAGCCATAAAAGTGAAACCCCGTGCCATTATAGTAGTCGATGCGCTTATTGGGGCCGTCGCCATACCACCGGTCGTCCAAAGCGAACTCCTCGATGCGGTCGAGCGAGGCGCGCGCCCTCTCCTCGTCCACAGGCACGCCCACGTGCCGCAGCCCGCACATGACGAGAATACGGAAAAAGAGCCAGTTGTTGTCTGGCGTGGTGTGGCGCACGATGGGGCTGAGGAAGTCAACGAGGCGTTCCCGCTGGGAAGGGATGAGGGGGTCCCAAAACACCTCCGGACAGATGCGCAGGGCTGCCCCGATCACCGCACACTCCACCATCCGCTGATCGTAGTCGCCAAAGGCCCCCCAGTAAGACGGGCTCTCGGGGTCCGTTCCGGCGATCAGGTCACCCCGCAGCCGATCCGAATCCGGAAACGGCCCGCCCCCCGCGATGAGGGGCACGAGCGCCCACAGTTGGCGCGACCACCCCTCCATGCCCGCCCCGCGAACGACATGACGGGCCACCTGGTAGGGAATCGCCCAGTGGCCGCGCTTCTCCGCCAAATACGGTTGAGCCGCCTGCCAGTATCGAAGGGTCAACTCCTCCCAGCCTGCCCGGCGCGAAAGATCCGGACACGCCAGAGAGAATGGCAATGGGGCGGCGGGGGCGCGTGGAGAGGAAGGGGTCATCGCCCACGAGTCCCGCGAATTTGGTGGAATGGGTCAAGAGCTGGCACACGTGGACTCTTCTCAACCAAGACGAATCAAAGGGGTCGGACCCGATTCAAGCCATTCGCGCGGGACGCGTTTCCGCAGAGGACCGGGCATTCGCATCGGGCCTCATTTCCAGAAGCACCGCTTGCGGCAACGGCTTCGGATCGCAGAAACCTCCCCTCCCACCAGTCAAAACCCCCATCGCCTTGTTGGCAATTTTTTTGTCACCTGACCAAATTTTTGCTTGGGCGGCGACCCCATTCGATTTCACCTGTCCGAGCGTTTATTTCGTCAGCTGACACATATTTTGCTGGCTGCGGAGGGCCACAGGTGAGAGGATCGCCGGATGAAAGCGAAAACGGCACTTTTGCTCTATCAGTTGCTGTGGACGGTGGATGTGTTTGCGCGTCCTTCCTACCGCAACCTCGACGGGAGTTTCGAGTCATGGGCTTATCGCAACGGCCTGCTCTGGCAGATTCACCGCCTGGAGGCACAGGAGTTTCTCGAATCGAAGCAGACTCCCTTTGACCGCAAAAAGGTGGTCCGGTTGACAGAAGCCGGGCGGCGGGCGGCACTGGGTGGACGCGACCCCGTGGAGCTTTGGTCTGAAAGCTGGGACAATATCTGGCGCCTGGTTCTCTTTGATCTTCCCACGCCGGAGCGAAAGCTGCGCCGTCAGCTTCACCTCGCCCTGCGCAGCGCGGGAGGCGGTTGCCTTCAAGGCAGCGTCTGGATCTGCCCGCGCCCCCTGCCCACCCAATCCGGTCTTTTTGAACACCCTGGAAAGGACTGCTCGCACCTCATTCTCCTCGATGCCCCTTCGCGAGGCGCTCGGGTGGACCGCGAGATGGTCCGTTCGGCATATCCCTTCGATCAAATCAATGCGCTCTACCGCGAACATATCGCCATCCTCCGGAAAGGGCCGCCGAAGTCCGGGGGTCCCAAGGCCTTGCTGGATTGGAGCGTCCGCGAGAACACGGCATGGCTCGCGGCGGTGGAGGACGACCCCTTCCTGCCAGCCGAACTTTTGCCCCGGGGCTATCTGGGCCGGAAAGCCTGGGACAAACGCACGCACGTTCTCAGGGGCATGGAAAGCCGGGCCCGCCACCTCGTCGAGCAGGCATGATCCTCTGCCCACGGGGAGCAGCAAAAAAACGGTCAGCTAACAAATTTTTTGCTATATCAAGAACTCTGTCATCCGATGAGTCGGCGGCGGCAATAAAATGGTCAGGTGACGGGATTTTTGCTGTGGTGGGTTGAGGGGGGTGCTTGCAGCGGGGAGCTTTTGAAAATTTGCCGCACGGGTGGGGACCGGCGGATCGGGGATGAAGTGCGAAGAGGTCCCGAATCTGGGATGCGGGGCCCTGCTCCCGCTCAATCGTTCCTCTTTGCCTCCGCGATGAGCTTGAGGAAGGACGGGAGGAGCGACTTGGCTTTGGCGGGGCCGATCCCGGGGATGTCGAGTGCCTCTTCAACCGTGGCGGGGCGGCGGGCGGCCAGTTCTTCGAGCACGCGGTTGCTGAAAATGTGGTAGGGAGGCACCCCTCCGCGCACCCGCGCCAACTGAGCGCGTTTTTTCTTGAGGGTTTCGAGCAGGTCGGTGTCTCCCGCCCCATCGAGAACGAGGGGTTCGCGGGCTTTTCCGCGCGGCAATCCTTTGGCTGCCTTCCGGACCTTGGGCCAGATCAGACGCGGTGGGGTCTCGCGCTTCATGACGGCCTCCCCGAGGGGCGTGAGCGTGACCATCGGCAAGGTGCCTCCGGTCGAGCGCAGCAAACCGAAGCGCAGGCACTCCTCAAGGAGATCACGCACGAAGTCCCGTCCCTCCTCCTTGAGCAGGCCGTAGGTGGATAATTGATTCAGGCGCAGTTCGGCAAGCCGTTGCTCCTCGCTACCCACGAGCATGCGCGTGATCAGGCCGAGCCCATAACGCGGCACCCACCCCTCCAGGGCATTGCGACCACTCATGCGTGCCACGCCGCTGAGGGCCTTTTGGAGGGTGACAATTTCCTCTTCCCGGAGCGGACGGATTCGGTTGCTCCCGAGAGCCTGACAGGTATCGCAGGAGTGACAGGCCTGGGCGTCTTTTTCCCCGAAGAAGCGTTGAATCCACTCCTGGCGACAAGTCCGGCAGCCGACGTAGGCCAGCATGGCCTCCAGCTTGGCGCGGTCGCGTTGTTCCTTTTCCTGCAAAGCGGCCTCATCGAAAGCGAGATCCCCCCCGGACTTCGCGGGATCGAGGAGGCGCGTCCCGCGCTTGCGCTCGCCGGGGATGTCGTAGCGCTGGATGTAGTCGCAGCGGGAGAGGTATTTGAGCGCGGTGCCGACCATCATGCTGTTTCCACCGTCGAGCAAGTCGGTCAGCTCTTGAATCGAGAGGAGCACTTCACCTGCCGGGTTGGCCGCCCGGCGCACGAGATCGTAAACATCCCGGATGAACGAGACGGGGGGATTGCGACCATCGATGAAGAAGTCCTGCGTCTTGCGGTCGGCGTAATTGAAAAGCAATTCGCAAACCGAGGGCAAACCGTCCCGCCCGGCCCGGCCAGCCTCCTGGTAGTAGGCCTCCACGCTCCCGGGGATCTCGAAGTGCACGACGAAGCGAATGTCCGCCCGGTCGATGCCCATACCGAAGGCATTGGTCGCCACGGCAACATCGGCGCGCCCGCTGATGAACTCGTTCTGCCGCCGCTCGCGTTCGGCGTCGTCCAAACCCGCATGATAAGCGATATGGGGAACGCCCCATTCCTCGAGGTGCTCGGCCACCTCCTCCACCCGCTTGCGCGTGGCACAATAGACGATGCCCTTTTTCGCCTCATCAATCACGGCGGACAGGCGGGCGAGTTTTTCCGCGCGCTTGGCCACCGCGCTCACCCGAAACTCCAGATTCGGCCGCGCGAATCCCCGCACGAACTCACCCGGATCGCGCAGGCCGAGCGAGGTCACAATGTCCCGCCGCACCTCCTCGGTGGCGGTGGCCGTGAAGGCACTCACGGGGGGGCGACCGACCGCCCGGATAGCCTCTCCGATGCGCAGGTAGTCCGGGCGGAAGTCATGCCCCCACTGGCTCACACAGTGCGCTTCATCGACCGCAAAAAAAGACACCCGCGCGCGCTTGAACTGCTCCAGGAAAAAAGCGTGGCGAAAGCGCTCCGGTGCCACGTAGACCATCTTGTAAGCCCCCTCCCCCATCGCGCGGATGCGCCTGCCTTGTTCCGATGCGCCCAGGGAACTGTTGATGAGTGTGGCGGGAATCCCCCGGGCCTCGAGCGCATCCACCTGGTCCTTCATGAGGGCGATGAGAGGCGAGACGACCACCGCCGTGCCTTCGAGCAAAAGCGCGGGCAGTTGGTAACAAATCGACTTGCCCCCGCCCGTCGGCATGACTGCAAGGACGTCGCGGCCCGCGCAGATGGCTGCGATGATCTCATCCTGCCCCGGCCGGAATGCGGAGAAACCAAAGTGCGTCCTTAGCGCCTCCTCCAGGACCGCCTCCTCCGTTGTCGCCGTTGCTTCGGCAGCTTCCGTTGCTTCCCGATTTGTCATCACTTCGTCATCGACCTCTTTTCACAAACCCGTCGCAAGCTAAAGCTCATCACAAGGGGGCCGGGAAACCCTTTAACCGAAGGATTTCCGTCGCCTTGCTTTGCGCCTCCATGTTGGACTTCAGCTCCTGTTTGATCCCATCAAATGATGCAAAAATGGCCCTGTGCGCATTCAGCGAGCATTCATCGGTGCGGGTTTCATATTCAGTTACCCACTTCAGAAGCATTTTCAAATTTCTATCCTGCTCTTCAATCGACTCGTATTTATGCGGCTCCCACGGGCGGGCCAAACAATTCTTTTTGCAAGCCTCTACACCCGGATTCAGAAAAACGAGTTCTGAAGCCGCTTTTGAGGCGTCCGCAATGAGGGAACCGTAACAACCCTCGATCACCCAGGAATCGTGCGCATCTATGAAAACGCGGAGCTCCCTCACACTCTCGTTGAGGCCCTTGCGAACGCCGGAAGCCTCCCAAGCAAGGGTGTCCAGGTCGAGATGCGCGATACCCAAACAGTGGCCATACCTACTGGCCAATGTGCTTTTCCCCGAACCGGAGTTTCCGAATATAACGATTTTGCTCATTTTCCTGACAGCGCGCAACAGTCAGCTCCGATTTGCCGGGGGAGGCAACCCGTTCCGCACAGGCTCATCAATTAGTTTGCGTGGTCGAAAAAATCGAGCCCGCCCGAGCAAAACATCCGAGCCAACCTCCAAGGACATCCGAAACGCTGAAAAGGGCGTGATTGCCTTTGACCGAAAGGCTTACCGGTCTAGGATGCACCTATGTTTTCGGGAATCGTGGAAGAATGCGGCAGGGTCGTGTCGTTTGAGCGCCGGAGGGAGGACAGCCGCCGCCTGGTGGTAAGCGGGCGTGTGGTCACGCGGGATCTGGCGCAGGGCGACAGCATCTCGGTGGACGGGTGCTGCCTCACCGCAGTGGAGTTCGACGAAAAGGAGATTCACTTCGACCTCCTTGAGCAAACCGTCCGCTGCACGCGCTTCGGAAGCCTGCAACCGGGTGACCGCGTGAACCTGGAGCGCAGCGTGCGCCTCGACGGGAAAATGGGCGGCCACTATGTGAGCGGCCACATCGACCACGTGGGCACGGTGGTCTCCTTCGGGATGGTGGGCGGCGATGGCCGCCTCGAAGTGGAGATCCCGGAGGAGTCGGCCAAATACCTGGTGGAAAAGGGTTCGATCGCACTCAACGGCGTCTCCCTCACCCTCGCGGAAGTCGCGGGAAACCGTTTTACCGTCTGGCTCATTCCCCACACCCTGCGCCTCACCAACCTCGGCGACCTCGCCGCAGGCTCTCCGCTCAACATCGAAATCGACCTTCTGGCCAAGCATGTCGGCAAACTCATCGCCGCCTATTTGCCAAAGGGCGCGGTTTAAACTTTACTATTCTGCCTAAGATACCTTTCAAATTAGGTTTTCAAGCCCATGTCGAAGAACGGAAACGAACCCAAGTTGGCAAAGAATGAGATCCTCAAGACGGAGAGCCGCTATCTGCGGGGCACTCTCGTGGAGAGCTTGGCCGATCCCCTGAGCGGGACGGTGAGCGCGGACGACAGCCAACTGACCAAATTCCACGGAATCTACACCCAGGACGACCGAGATTTGCGCAACGAGCGTCGCCGCAAGAAGCTGGACAAAGCCTACAGCTTTATGATCCGGGTGCGCGTGGCAGGCGGGGTGGCGACACCGGAGCAATGGCTGCAAATGGATCGCCTGGCCGATGAGTATGCCAACGGCACGCTAAAGCTGACCACGCGGCAGGCCTTCCAGTTCCATGGCGTTCTCAAGAACGTACTCAAAAAGACGATTCAGGAGATCAACGCGGTCCTGCTCGATACAATTGCGGCCTGCGGTGACGTGAACCGCAACGTCATGTGCAACCCCAATCCCTACCAGAGCCACGTGCACGCGGCGGCGCTGCAATTGGCCAAAGACATCTCCGATCACCTCACGCCGCAGACCCGCGCCTACCACGAGATCTGGCTCGATGAGGAACGTGTGGCCGGCGGCGAGGAAACGGAGGAAGAACCGATTTACGGCAAGACCTACCTCCCCCGAAAGTTCAAGACGGTGGTAGCCGTTCCGCCCAGTAACGACGTGGACATCTACGCCCACGATCTCGGCTTCATCGCCATTGTCGAAGGTGACAAAGTGGTGGGTTACAATGTGACCGTAGGCGGCGGAATGGGCATGACCCACGGCGCGGCCGCGACCCATCCGCGTCTCGCCGAAGTGCTGGGCTTCTGCAAGCCGGAGCAGGCGGTGGACGTGGCGGAGAAGGTCGTGCTCGTGCAGCGCGACTTTGGCGACCGCACCAACCGCGCGCACGCCCGCCTCAAATACACCATCGAAGACCGTGGTCTCGATTGGTTCCGCGACGAAGTGGAAAAGCGCCTGGGCTACAAGCTCGGCAAGCCGAAACCCTTCAAATTTGACCACACGGGCGACCGCTACGGATGGGTCGAAGGTCCCGACGGCGACTTTCACCTCACCCTCTTCATCCAAAACGGTCGGGTGAAGGACGAGGAAGGCTTTCCCATGAAGACAGGGCTGCGGGAGATCGCCAAGATCCACAAAGGAGACTTCCGCCTCACCTGTAACCAAAACCTCATCATCGGTCGGATTTCCCCGGTAGAGCGGCCGAAGATCGAAGCCCTCCTGGAGGAATATGGCCTCGTGCGCGGGCTCTCATCGAGCGGTCTGCGCCTGAACTCCATGGCCTGTGTCGCCCTGCCCACCTGCGGCCTCGCCCTGGCCGAGTCCGAGCGATACCTGCCCGACCTCGTTACGGAGATCGAAGAAGTGATCGAGGAAGCCGGATTGCGCGAAGATGCCATAACCATTCGCATGACCGGCTGCCCGAACGGCTGCGCCCGCCCCTACCTTGGGGAAATCGGCCTCGTTGGAAAGACCCCCGGCAAATACAACCTCTACCTCGGCGCCGGTTTTGACGGGGCGCGCCTCAATCGCCTTTACCAAACCTCCGTGGAAACCCGCGATATCGTGCCGACGCTCCGGCCCATCATCCAGCGCTACGCCAAGGAACGGGAGAGCGGGGAGCACTTTGGGGACTTTTGCGTGCGCGCCGGAATTATTCAGCCTTGGCAAGTCGGCGAAAATTATCATACTCCTCAAGTTGAAATGGGTTCCAAGTGAACGCACAGTCTTCTGAGCGTTTCCTTTGCCCTCTTTGATCATCTCCGTCCCCTCTCCGGTCTCTCCCCCCTCATGAAACTCAACGAACCTGTCCTCGCGGATCACCGTGAGTCCTGCTCGCTTGCCGTCGCCCGTGTGGCCATCGCGGCAGCTTGGGCAGACGGGGTTCTTTCCGACGAAGAACTCGAATGCCTTCAAGACCTGCTTTACCAAATGCCCACCCTCAGCACCGAGGGTCTGCGGGAGATGCAGCGTCTGCTGCGAAGCCCCATCTCGCCGGCCCAGCGTGAGGCGTTTCTAGCCGACTTGAAGAGTCACCTCTCCTCACGGGATGCTTGCGAATTCGCGCTTTACGCGATTCACGAACTCATTGCGGCGGATGGAACCGTGACATCCGAGGAGCAAGCCCTCTTTGATAAGATAGTGGTGATGGCCAATGAAGCGGACACCTCCGCTCTGAGTGCGGTCTTCACAGAGCCATTGGCGCGTCGTTTGTTTTCGCTTCGCCCAAGAGCCGGTCAATCGCGGGATATTGAACGGTTTGTGCATCAGCATGTGCGCGTGATGGCCACCCGGTTGGAACTTTCCGTTTCGGCTTGGCGTATGGCACCCACAGAAGAAGAGCACCTCGCTCTAATGGGCGCAATGATCGCAAGGCTGCCGTTACCAGGTGTGCTCATGCCGCAGATCCGCGACGAAGTTGTTCGATCCCTTCGGCGGCATCTGAAGATGGAGGTGCCCCGCGCCGTTTACGTTTCAATCGCCGCGACCACTCCCGGAGCGGAGTCACTGGACCTTCTGCGGGTGGCCCGCCGCTTTTTCGAAGGTTCGAGCGAAGCTGAACGCCGCGCGCTGCCCCGTGTGGCTTTTGACCTTGCCGAGTCGCTCGTGCGCCCGGGCGTCGAGCAACTCGACGCCATAATGAACATCGCGGCAAACTTGCGACTACCCCAAAAGGACTTTGAACCCCTCCTCGAAGCAGTCGGGGAATCCTGGGGTGAACGCGTCATGCAGGAAATGCTGGCCGTCTCCTGATTTCAACGCGAGGAAAAGCAGTCACTCGCCCGAACCCGGGCGATGCCGCCTATATCTTTTGACTACAACCGTAGTTGATTGCAGGGCAGTGAATGGCGATTCAACTCCCGGAGGCAGAGGGGCGCACGGATGTGATTTTGCGGAGAGCTTCGAGGTAGCGGTCCCGAGTGCCAAGGATAACCTCCTGTGGAAGAGGCGGCGGCGGCGGGGTTTTATCCCAAGCCAAGCTTTCGAGATAATCGCGCACAAATTGTTTGTCGAAAGCCTGCTGAGGGCCACCGACCCGAAAGCCGTCTTCCGGCCAAAAGCGCGAGCTGTCGGGTGTGAGAACTTCATCGATGAGATGGAGGCCACCGTCACCATCGAGTCCAAACTCAAACTTCGTATCGGCGAGCAACAAGCGGGCTTGGCGAGCTGCCGCCGACCCCAGTGCAAAGAGGCGGATACTAGTGTCGCGAACGGCCTCATACCTGTCCGCGCCGAGGATTTCGGCACACCTTTCGAGGGAGATGGGCTCGTCGTGGGCACCTTGCTCCGCTTTCGTCGTGGGCGTGAAGAGCGGAAAGGGAAGCTTGGCACTCTCCTCCAAACCCACGGGCACGCGCTGGCCAAAAACAGTTCCGGTGCGCACATAGTCCCGCCAACCGGAACCCGAGAGGTAACCCCGTACAACGGCCTCAATGGGGAGGGGCTGCAGCTTGCGCACAAGCATCGCGCGGGGAATGAGATGGGGATGATCCGCCAGAAGCTCCCTCAGCGCCGCCGTATGGTCTTCCACAAGATGGTGCCGCACAATCGTGGATGCCTCCCCAAACCAGAAGAGGCTCATCTGTGTAAGCACGATACCTTTGCCCGGCACGCCCTCGTTGAGGATGACATCGAAAGCGGAAATCCGATCCGTTGCGATGATGAGGAAGTGCTCACCGGCATCGAAGATGTCCCGCACCTTTCCCCGGGCAACGAGCGGGAACGAAAGCCCCTCCACAGCGAGCAGAGGGCTCTCGGGAAGGGAGCGGAGGACGCTTTCATGAGAGATGTAGAGCGGATCAGCCATTTGGAAAAACCGCAGAAGGTGGCCACCTTTCCGTCGTCCCGCAATTTTTTTTCGGAAAAAAGCTTGCGGAGGCTCAAAGTGGGTCTACCTTCGCCATCTTTTCCTTGGGTCCCGTTCGTCTAGCCCGGCCTAGGACACTGGGTTTTCATCCCAGCGACAGGGGTTCGAATCCCCTACGGGACGCCACTTTGGCAGAAGCCACTTCGCAGAAATGCGAAGTGGCTTTTCCATTTGACCCGCTCCAAACGCGGGGGAACGTTCCCACCAATGGAAACGGTTCGCGCACCTGAGTTGAAGTCTGCCGACTTGCCTTCCCTGGAGGTGGCGGAAGCCCTTCTGCGCGATTGTGTTCTGAAAATGCGCTCCAATATCCGGTTGGGGCTGAAAATGGCCCTCGATGCGGAGCAGATTGCACGAGACCATCTGGAGCTGGCGGGCGCACGGAACGATCCGGAACCGGCCGCATGGCCGCAGCTCCCCCGCCCGTGGCTCCGGGTTCTCGCCCAATCCTGGCGGCGGCAAGTCTCCGCCAAAAGCCACCTTTCGGACAACACGGACATCGGGCCTTTGCGGGAGCGAACAGAACCGCTCCTCCTCTATCTGGGCGAGCACGAAGAGCTTGCGTCGCTCGTCATAGCCCTGGGTGTCGCGGCATACGATCAATCGGATTTCGGGCAGGCGCTCCGCCATTACGGCCAGGCACGCCAATGGGCCGACCACCTGGAGGATTCCCACCTCCACGGTGTCATCTTCCAAAACGAGGGAAATGTTTGGGCGGAACTCGGCGAGTATGCGCGTGCCATCGATTGCTACGAAGCCGCGAGAGAGTCCATAAACCGTTCCAATCATCCGGGGGCGCAGCGGATCCTCGCCTCCATTCTCATGAATCTGGGCGCGGTTTATCAGGACTACCGCCGCTGCGATTTCGCGCAAGTCGTCTTTCAGGAGGCGCTGAAAGTGGAGCAAGGGGTCGACGACCCGATTATCCGGAGTAAAATTCTCGCCAGCCTCGGGGTCCTCGAAAACATTGAAAAACGCTACCACGAGGCCTGCGCTTACCTGGAAGCATCGCTCCAACTGAAAGAGCAGGTGGGCGACCGCGCCGGGGCCGTCTTTTGCTTACTCACCCTTGCCACTAATCTTCGGATGAGCGGAGCGCACGCAGACGCTGCCCGGCTTCTCACGCGTGCCGAAGCGGGAGCGCTTGAAATCGACCATCAGCGCTGGCTATGCAGCGCCTACCTGGAGCGCGGTCACCTCTACGCCGATGAGGCCTGGAGCGGAGCGAATCTGGATGAGGCCCTCTTAAGCGCGCAACAAGCAGCCTCCATTGCCCTGGACATCGATTACAAAGATATGCTCTGCCAAGCGCATAGGCTCCAGGCGGAGCTACTCGACCGCACGCAACGCCACCGTGAAGCGTATGCCGCACTGCTCAAGGCAAACGACTACCGGATTGCTTTCTCCGAGGAAGAGGCAGAGCGGAAACTGGCCCTGATGCGCGTCCTTCACGAGGTGAAGGATGCCCGCGAAGAGGCTGCGCGGGTGCGCCAACGGAATGATGAATTGGCCAGACTGCTTGAGGAAAAAGACGCCTTCATGGGGATTGCCGCGCACGACCTGAAAAACCCTCTCAGTGCCATCATCGCTCTCGTGCACGAGCTGCGCCTCGAAGACAATTCGCCGGAGGAAGTGGAGCAGGGCTTGTTGGAAGTGGAGCAAAGCGCCTCGCACATGCTCGCGATTGTGCGCAATCTCCTCGACCTCAATCGCTACGAGAGCGCAGAAATCAAACCCGATTGGGCGGAATGTGACCTCGCCGAGGTGATCTACTTTGCCGCCGATTCCAACCGGCCTGCGGCCGAAGCCAAATCGATCACATTGCATTTTCAGTTTACGGCGGAAGAAGTCCTCTACCGGACCGATCCCGTGATGATCCGCCAGATTGTGGATAACCTCGTTTCCAACGCGATCAAGTTCTCCGGCCCACTCACGCGAGTGGAGGTTTCCTTTCACCGCACGGGGCAAGGCTTCCGGCTTTGCGTCAAGGACGAAGGACCCGGCATCCCCCGCGACGAACAACCCCGCGTCTTCGAACGCTTTGTTCGCACGGTAAACCGACCCACCGCCGGGGAACACAGCACCGGCCTGGGTCTCGCCATCGTCAAACGGCTCACCATCCTCCTGGGAGCTTTCGTGACCCTGGAGAGCGAACCGGGCGCGGGCTCGACCTTTTCCATTATTTTTCCTCTGGACACCTGACCCATCTTGCCTGCCTCCTTCGGCATGGAACGCATCCGCTACCCCGCCATCCACCGCACCGTTTCGCAAACGGCCCTCGGCTGCATGCATTTTGGCCAGGGCGACGCTCCCCTTCCCCGCGCCCGCGCCGCCTTGGAAACCGCCCTTGCTGTGGGAATCGACTTCTTCGACCATGCCGACATCTACGCCGGCGGCCGGAGCGAAAGTGTCTTTGGTCAGATCATGGAGGAACTTAAACTCGACCGCAGTGCACTCGTCCTTCAATCGAAGTGCGGGATTCGCTTCGCCGACGATCCGGCCCCGGGCGCTCCCCACCGTTTTGACTTCTCGCGCGAGCACATTATTCGCTCCGTCGAAGGAAGCCTCCAGCGCCTCCGCACTGACTACCTCGACATTCTTTTGCTCCACCGGCCCGACTTTCTCATGGATCCGGAGGAAGTCGCGAGCGCCTTCGCCCACCTCCGTGAATCCGGAAAAGTGCGCGCATTTGGCGTGTCCAACCAGACACCCTCGCAGATCGCGCTCCTGCGGCCATACATGGCCAGCCCCCTGGTGGCCAACCAAGTGGAATTCAGCCTTCTGAAAACCTCCCTGCTCGACACCGCCATGGTTTCGGAGGGGCGCTTTCCCACCTCCGGTTGCGCAGGCGATGGTACCCTCGACTTTCACCGTATCCAAGGAATCCATACGCAAGCGTGGGCCCCCCTCGCCTACGGATACCTCTCCGGGCGCACTCCGGGTGATCCCCTCCCCGAGCCCTATCGCTCCGCCGCTGAACGCGTCACCCCAATGGTGTTGAACTTGGCTCGTGCGCACGGCTGTGCACCGGAAACCATTCTGCTTTCCTGGATTCTCCGGCACCCCGCCGGCATACAGCCCATTGTCGGAACACGCGATCCTGCACGCATCGCCGCCAGCGCTGCCGCCACCTCCGATCTTTTATCGCGCGAAGATTGGTACCGGCTCTATCTCGCTTCGCGGGGACGCCCTCTCCCTTGAGCGGGTGCATTGCCCGGACATCCCGACCGTCCGCAACCAAGGCAAACCGCCCCGAATTCCCTCGTTAGCGGGCAATTTGATTTTTTTAAATGTTCAGAACATTTCCTCATTGACAGACATTTTCCAAGTGTTTGAGTGGCAGCATGAGCAGAAAATTTTGCAGGCGGTTGAGGTATCCACGGTTGGCCTGCCACCACCTTATTTCGAGGGTGGTGCAGAAAAGGCGGTTGATGGATGAGGAGGCGATGGAGGCGATGCGCCATATTATGCGCTCGCAGGCGGCTTTTGCGGGGATGGAGGTGCTGACCTATTGCTTTATGGCGAATCACTTTCACATCTTCGTAAGGCTGGATCCGAAGGAGACGGAAGTCCTGGACGATGCGGGGCTGGTGACGCGGTTTCGGGCGCTGTATGGTGGGACGCGGTGTGCTTCGCTGGGCTTGGATGCGGATGATCTGGAGGTGATTTTGACTAAGAACAGGGATTCCGCTGAGGGGATTCGTCGACGCCTGAAGGCGCGGATGGGGGATGTGTCCGTCTTCATGCGGGAGGTGAAGACGCGGTTTACTCTGTGGTATAATCAGAAGCACG
>JAFIGE010000240.1 GCA_020831585.1 Opitutales bacterium
CTCTGCAGCGCCCTATTCGCCGCAACCGCATAATCACACACGAACCAAACTCGAGATCGCCGCCTGCAAGGCGGCGGTCGAATCGGCCACGCCGGTGGGGTCGGCCCCGTGGAGCGTCACATCGTAAAAACCGTGGGGCACGGACGCGCGGATTTGCAGGGCGGAGAGCGCTAAGATAATAAGGGCGAGGATCAGGGCAATTTTCGGTTTCATATCGGGGGAACAGGAGAAAAACCATGATCCTCGGCCAATCGCCCGGCGATTGCGCTTTTCGCGGGATGGAATCAGTTACATCGAAGGGGGAGTGGCCCTCGACCAGGGCGATATACGCTCCCGTTTGCGGCGACGGTCTTGCCCTTTCCGTAGCTTCGGTGCGTTTCAGGGACAGCTCCGCCTTTGGAGCAGCCCTGATTTACCCCCAAAAAAAACGCGGACCCGATCAGGGCCCGCGCTTGGCTGAAAAGGTTGGCAAGGGGTCCGGTGCTTCAGCGACGACGGCGCCAGGCGATGAATCCGAGAGCGAAGAGGCCGAAGATGGCGGCGTAGGTCGTCGGTTCGGGGATGGCGGTGATCGTGTAGTTGTCGATACGCATATTGCCCCCCGCGCGGTTGTCGACGAAGAGGCCGAAGCCATGGACCGTTCCCTCCGGGAGGGCACCGAGGAAGAAGGTGTAGTCCGCGTAGGCCGCGAAATCAGCTTCGGTCTTGTCGGAACTGCTGCTCGGCCACTGGAAGGCCCCGGTGGCAAAATTATAGGAGGGCATGCGGATCCAGTCACCGGAGGCCTGAATGACATCGCGGTGCCACTCCTGATTGCGGGCGGCGACGTTGATGCTCAAGACAGGGTTGGAAACATACCAGTTGTCGGTGTCGCTCGCAGAGCCGCCCACTTGGATCATGGCGCGCATGATCTGGGTGCCCGAGGTGCCGTTGATGAGCATGTCCCAGGAAATCGACTGGATCTCGCTCGAATTGAATCCGCCGAACTCCTGGGTGGCGAAGGCGACGTTGAAGATGGCGGTGGGCGACCAGAAACCGTGGCCATAGGTGGCACCGGGAATGGGGTTGTTGTTCACGCCAGCCGGATTTCCGAGAACAGACTGGTTGTTGTAGGGGATCGGATCATCGGCCCCGCCGACCTCGCCGAGGGCGTTGGGTCCGCCTGAGTTGTCCAGTCCGCCGCCGCGGCTTGCCTGCCAGCCGGTGTTCTGTGAGGGGCGCTGGAAGCCCTCGGTCGTGTTGAAGTTTTCCAGATAAAGGATGGATTGCGCCCCGAGGGGCAGCGTTGCCCCAAGGGCAAGGGTCGATAGGGTCAGGAGTGCGTTTTTCATAGATTGAGTTTGAGTTCTTATAATTTGGAGAATCTCCACCAAAGACTTTAGCCGAAATCTCCTGGCTTGAATATACGGAATTGCGTTTAAAATTCCGGATTTTGCGTAGCGCCTTTGGCGGCACCGCTGTCGGATTTCACCCCGGTCACCCCGGCAGGTGACGCCGGACACCGGAGAGTGCCTAAAATCGTTCGCGTGCAATACCCCCGTCGTGTCGCCCTCCAAGCCCTAAAAATGGATTTGATTTATTCTTTGCAAGGAGACTTTGGTGTTGCTCAGGAGCGCTTTCCTTCACGCCGTCGCCTGCGGGAGGTTCGCTTCTGCCCAGTCTCTCCCGACCGGCTCTTTGCGTGAAAATTGTCTCACCTGAGACATTTTTTGAGTGGAGGCGGAGGGGTTCCGAGAGGTTGCGGGGCTGCCGGGTGGGTTCCTCGTCGGGGAAGCGGTGGCCGGCTAGATATCGCGCGATTTTGGCAGCCTTGGCCTTTATTGTTCTTCGACGCGCAAGCGGGCGTAGACGGGGCGCGGGCCGGGGCCGTTGGCGGGCAACCGGATCGCCAGCTCGCGCCAGCCCTCTTCGGCAGGCAGTTCCACGGGATCTTGCAGCTCGTCCAAATCCATGGAGAACCATTTATCCAGGCGGTCACTCCATTCGATGTAATAACGGATGCCCGGGGGCGGCGGATCAGGAATGCGCAAGCGGGCGGTTGCTCCAATGCCGTTGGCCGTCTCCACGTGGAAGTTCATGGGTGCGATGCTATTCGCCGGTTCATCGGGCGGGAGACCGAGGGCATATTTGAGGAGGTTAGGGACCCGGTCGTTGAAGGCGGAGCGGAGGGGATCGTCGAGGCCCTCGGCAAGCAGTTCGGCCTCGGAGAAGTATCCGCGCAACCATTCCAGGAAGGGCGTGTCCGGCAGCACGGGGATGTTTGTGCGAAAGACGAGGAACTGGGTGGTCTGGTTGGGGGAGTTGTTGTTATCGGAGACCAGCACAAGGCTGCGAAAACCATCGACAGGACGGCCCCAGGTCATGCCTTCGAGGTTGTCGAGGGCCGAGTCGCCCTGCCAAACGAGGCGTTTGGTGAGGCCGCGGAGAACTGTGGGGGATGGGATTTGCAGGAGCGAGGCTTCATGCATCACTTCGGTGGCCTCGGCCTCGTTGAAGTCCACTTCGAAGAGGCGGATGAGGTAGCTGCCGGTGTTCAGGTTGTTCGCCCGCAGTCCGCGTTCGAGGACGAGGAGGCGGCCGTTGTCGTCGATACTGAGGATGGAGGAAACGGTGTTGAAGCGGCGGACGATAAACAGATAGAGGGTGCCGGCCTCGGCGCGGTAGACCCGCTGGCCAGTAACCGACCAGTTGCCGAGGGCATCGCGTTCAAAGCGCACGATCCGGCTGTCGCTGTTGTGCGCTTGATTGAATGTGGCATCGAAGGGTGGGCGGCTGTCGTCTTGGAGAAGGGCGGCTTCGTTGGCGGCAAAGAGGGTGTTGCCTGTGCTCGTGACTGTCAGGGCTTCGAGGCCCAGGTTGGAGCGCACGCCGCTGGCTTGATTGGTCGCGCCGGGAGAGGTGGGGTGGCCGTCTGCATTGAGCGGAAGGAACATCTCCGGAAGGGGTAGGGCGGTGAGCCGCTGGAGGGTGACTTCATTGAAGACCCAGATCGCGGGGTCGCGACTCGCCGGGAGAGAGGCACCGGCCCGGCCTTCTGTGGAGACGTAAAGTTTGCCGTCCGGCCCCAAGGCTAGCCCCTCGGCATCGATATCGGGGAGGGGTTGGCCGCCCTCATCGCGGAGAAGGTGGGAGCCCAGCGGGGCCACGGCGGTGATGCCGGAGGCGTCATAGTCGAGGAGAATTTCAAAAATCCGCGCCGCTCCGAAACCCGCTGAATCGTTGACCGCGAGAAAGGTGTTGGTGCGGGGGTCATAGGTGATACCTGAGAGGTCCCGTACGGGCACTCCGTCGATCATCGTTCCCGTGACCAATTCGGTCTCGCCAAGCAGAGTCAGTTCGAGGGGCTCGGCGGAGAGAGGGGAATGGGTGGCGGTGGCGAGAAAAGCCAGCAGAAGCGCTGCCTGGGGAGTGCGATCCCGCAGTGCGGCCAACGGAGCAAACTGGAACGCAGGGAGAGCCCAGTGCATCGCGCCGCAGGCAAAAAGGTAGGCTGGCAGATTCATCGCCGCACCGCCTCGGAGAGACGGCTTCGCATTCTCGAGTGCCTCAGACGGCAGAGGGTGTGCGCGATGGGCGTAGAGCGCGCTTTCGCTGCGGGGATGGTCCGGCTGAGGGGGGCCACCGGCTTGCCCCGGCGGCGGATTTTCATCTTTTCGCCGGTGGCCAGCCAGGTTTCCAGTTTGGCGAAATTGCTCCCCAGGTCCCGGGCAGATACGATCTCCATAGCGGACGGAGATTTGTCCACGCCGGATGGCGCGTCAAGGTGAAGAGAGGCTGGGCGGGAAGGGCGGGTGGCTTGCAAGAGTCGCTGTTGTTTGGTTTGCGCTTTCGCCGGGGGATCGGTTCGATGCGGGCGACGGGTGTGATTAAAGGTGCGGGATCTGCATCGGCGGCTTGTATGCGCAAGTTCCGCGTTCACGCGGTCCCGCTACCCGTTGCCTCCGCCCGCCCGCCGCGCCGGGACCGCCTAAAGGCGGGACTCCAACCTTGGGAACCGCTGT
>JAFIGE010000052.1 GCA_020831585.1 Opitutales bacterium
CCGTACGCAGGGTGGTGTGGGACCCGGGAGCTAATCACTCCCGGGGACCCGATTCAGCTTTGATTCGTTCAGACATCCAGATCTTCATGATGGACTGTCGAGTGACGCCAACACGCTTCGCTTCTTGATCTAAGGACGCGATCATCCAATTAGGTAAGTCCAGATTGACTCTTCGCTGTTCCAGGTTGGGCCTGAAAGCCTGATCGAGGTTTAAGAATTCAGTGATGTCCTCACCGTCGTCAAAACGTCGATCCAATTCTTCAGCTGTTATAGTAGGTTCTTTTTTCGCCATCTCTTGCCCTCCTGCATGATATGATTCTTATTTTCTTTTCTCGATAGGTAAATATTGCGGTCCAGAGTTTACCCAAGTAGCTGGCAATCAGAGCGCTGCGGGGTTCGGTTTTGCTTCGTGCCGGAACTTCGAGGGCTGTCACATCCTTCCAGAGCTCCTGAACTTCTACGAAGTCGATTCCATGCTTTGCCTTGTTTAATGCCGACTTTTCGGGATCGAACTCAAAATCCATAAAGGTATAATTATTGAATAATTATGGATTTCAACCTTTTTTTGCTGAACAGTTTAATAGTGTTTTTTCTGAGGTTAAGGGGTGCTTGGCGGCTGCGGCAAGATTTTTCCTCCTGTGGCGGAAAGTTTTGTCAAAGAACAGCTTCGGCAGCGGGTTCGGCGGGCAAGGGGCGGGATTTCGGGCGGATTGAGACGATTGTCCCAATAACACGCGCGCGTGTTCGGGTGTTTTAGGGAAATTTCCGGGCGTGTCGGCTTGACGAGAGGTGAACAGGTGTGCACCTTTTGCGTTGTTATGGTTGCTGTATCTTTTAAAGATTGGCCGCAGGCATTGGCAGCGGCGGAACTGGCGGAGAAAACGCGCGCATCGCACAAGGTGATCATTCTGTGGTATTTGGGTTACCTGAAGCGCCCCCAGTGGAATAGCGTTGCATTCCACGGGGCGAGGACGGTTTAGGGCTTTCGGGATTGAGGATCCCCTTCTTATGGGAATACGCTACCACTATGTTTACGTTTTACGGTCGTGCTCAGACAGCCGGTTTTATGTTGGACTGACGAATGAAATCGCAAGAAGGCTAAAGGAGCATAACGACGGGAAGGTTCCATCGACGCGCGGGCGGATTCCATTTGAACTGGTATACTGGGAGGGCTGTCTCAATCGGCATGATGCGGCAAGGCGAGAGAAATACTTGAAGACGGCCTGGGGTAAGCGCTATCTAAAGACACGAATAAGCGATTACCTCCACGGGTAGACCGGTCAAATTTTTGACCCGGTAATGCAGGTTTATCCCGTGAGATTACGAAGTCTATCTCACGGGAGGTTTCTCGGCCACGCGCAGGTGGAGACGACGATGATTTACCTGCACGTGATGGAGGATCAGCGGGAGCGGGTGCGGAGTCCGCTCGATGCGGTGGCGTGAGGGGGGCCAATTTCGAGGGACGAATTTCGAGTTTCGAATGGCGGGTGGGATGGAGGGATCGGGGAAAGCCGCTCCGGTATGCGGGGGGGGCTCTCGGTTAAGTGATTGACTCGCCGGAGCCGCGTTCTTTAGCCGGGGTTTGCGGGGTGAGGGATCGCGCGCGGGAAAGTCGACGCTTCCACGCCTTATCAACCGCATCCGGTGGCTGAAGCCCTCCGCTCCCATGCTGCGGGTTCGTCCCGCTGTATTGGATTTGATCGTCTTTTGATTCCGGCGTTAACTGATCGCCATTACGCCCACGGGGTTGCCCTCTTCGTCGATTTCGATTTCGACAGCGAGACCGATGTAATTTGCTCAATCGTCGAGTTCGAGGCGGAGGCGGAGGAAGCGGATGTCCGTGTCTGTGCCGATGGGGTGGGTGGTGCGGATGAAGCGGGTGCGGGTGCCGTCGTCGTGGGGGAGGGCGTCGGCGTAGGGGAGGGTGGCGGGGGTCCAGTCGAGGAGGTCGGGGGACTCTTCGACTGTCCAGGTGAGGCCGGGGGCGTCGTCGCGCAGGCGGAAGCGCAGGCCAATGTGGTGGCCGTCGCCGATGAAGACGGATTCGAGGGTCGGCAGGAAGGCGGCGGGGAGGGTCTCCAGGGGGGATCGGCCGGCGGCGAACTTGAGGAAATTCGAGACACCGTCGCCGAGGAAGGAGGCTCCGGGGGCGGTGTCGGGGTTTCCACTGAGATCGTGATCGGCGAGCCAGGCGTCGTAGGCGTCGACGGGGTCGGTCGTGGTGCGTTTAATGATCTGGATACCGCTCGGGCCGACGCGGCGGGTGTTGGAGTCGGAGATAAGCGTGAAGGCAGAACCGGTGAGGCCTTCGAAGACGACATAGCTGGAGTGCGCCGCGTCGGCCATCGTGGTCGCAGTCGAGCGGGTGAAGTGGCCGTCCCAGACGAGCGTGTCGTGGCGGATCCAATACGTTTCTTCGCCAATGGTGAACTTCGCAAAGTGGGGAAGCCCTTCGTCGCGGACGAAGGCACCATAGTACACATAGACATCGTATTCCTCATACGGAATGCCTTCGAAGGCATAATCGGTTTGATTGGCGAGGCGCCCGCGGTGCTCCGACATCATGAGGTGGTCGGCCGAATCACCCCCCAGGGTGGCGGTGTAGGCGTTTCCGGCATTGGTCGTGACGCGGGCTCCGGTGATGAGCCCGTCGCTGCCGGTGAGGATGGTTTCCCCGCCCTGGGCGTTGTTCCAGTAGGCGCGGGGAATGAAGCCCGCCGAGGCATTCGAAGGCAGGACACGGGAGCCGCGGAAGTTTACGCTGATGGCGTCGCTTTGCGAAACAGGTAGAACGGAAATGTTGACAAGGCCGATGGCCCAGTTGCCGTCGATGTCTTCGATCCGGTAGGTGAAGGAGTCGTTGCCGGAGAAGGCGGCGGCGGGCGTGTAGGTGATGCGTTGGTCGGCTGTGATGACGGCGGTGCCGTGGGTGGGCTGGGTCAGGCTGACGATGGAGAAGGGCAGCTCGTTCGGGTGCGAATCGTTCGCGAGGACATCGAGGGTGAGCGATCCGCCTTGCACGAGGCTTCCGCTGTCGTCGACGGCCGTGGGTGGAACAGGCGGCACCCCGACCTGAACCTGAACGAAAGAGGCGGAGGTGCGCCCTTCGTTATCAACGATGGTGAACTGGAAGAGGTCCATGCCGTTGAAGCCGGCGGGCGGCGTGTAGCGGAGGTGGCCGTTGGGGAGGGCGGCAAGGGTGCCTTGTTCGGGAGCGGTCCAGGATTGCAGGCTCACTTCGTTGCCGAGGGCGAGGGCGAGCACATCGATGTCGATGGGGGTGTTTTCGGGCGTCTGCACGTAGACGGGGCGGGCCACCGGGCTGTCGTCGCCGGCGACGATTTGAATGGCGTTGGCGAGGCGGCGGCGCGAGGGACTGTTGCTCGACAGGGTGAAGGAGCGGTCGGTGAGGCCCCGGAAGACAACGAAGTTACCGCCAACGGTGGCGGCTTCCGGAGAGGTGGCGAAGGACTCGACGTATTGGCCGCTCCAGGCGCTTCCATCGTGGCGGAATCCGCGCACCTCCGTGCCGGCGGAGGTCGTGAGGGTGAGCGACATCGTCGGGTGGGTCTCGCTCAGGTAGGTGCTCAGGTAGACGTAGACATCGTATTCGGCATAAGGCACTTCCTCGATGAGGAGGGTGCCACCAAATCCGGCGCGCATGAGCCGGTGGTCGGGCGTGCGCGGGGTGGTGGCGTTCACGTGGCTGTTGGTGAGCCCGGTGGTGTTGAGGCGGGTGACGAGAAGGCCGCTGGGTTGGCCGGAGGAATCGAGAAAGCCGTCCGCCGGGTCAGCATAGGGAATGGCTGCGGTGCGTGTCGTGCCCATGTGGTTCCAGAAGGCCTGGGGCACGTAGCCAGCGATTTCATTGGGCTGAAGGAAGTCGAAGCGCTCGTCGCGGCTGCCGAAGAAGTTGAGCCCGATGGAGGCCGGTTGATTGGGAGGGGGCGCGATGACGATCTCCGTGGCGAAGGTGCTGCGGCCACCACGGTCGTCGGTCACCGTTAGGGTGGGGGTGTATTTGCCGACGCCGAGGGCGTGGACGGCGGTGGGGCCGGTGGCGCTCGTCCCGTCGCCGAACTCCCAGTGGTAGGTGATGGGGTCGCCATCGGGATCGAAGGAGCCGGAGGCATCAAAAGTGAGCGTGGTCCATCCGTAGGGAGCGGACTTGCTGTAGGTGTAGTGGGCCACTGGATTCGCGTTGGGCACGATGCTGCTGGAGACAGTGCGGGTCGTGGTGGCGCTCTTGCCCAGGGCTTCGGTCACGGTGAGGGTGACGGTGGCTTCCCCGGTGCTGTAGTAGGTGTGGTTCACTTGGGCGAGTTCCCAGCCTTCGGCGCCGCGCCCGTCTCCGAAATCCCATGCGTAGTGGAGCGGGTAACCTTCGGGATGGGAAGAGGCGGAGGCGTCGAAGCTGACAACCTGCCCGACAGCGGGCGCGGAATCGCTCACGCTGAGCGCGATGACAGGCGGCGAGCTCGGCGGTTGGTTGCCGGTGCCGTGATCGAGGAGTTCGATGAGGTTGAGGCCGACAGCGTCGGGGGCGTTGCTTGTGCCTGTAGCGACCATATCTTCAAAGCGGTAGAAGCTGTAGGCGGTCGTGTTATCGGGCAGCGGGAAGGAGACGGTGCGCGGATGGCTCGTCGGGGGAAAGGCGTTGCCTGTGACCTCATCGAGGACGGTCCAGTTGACCCCGTCGTTGGAAGCGAGGAGCCGCCAGGAGAAGGGATCGCGCGCATTCCAGAGGGTGAGGCTGGTGAAGCGGTATTCGCTGATTACATACGGTGTGGGCACGCCGTTGTTTTGGAATTCCACCTCAATCCAGGAGACGAGCGTGCCGACATCGAGCCAGCGGGAGGTTTTGTCGCCGTCGAACGCGCGGTCGGCGGTGGCATCGCCGAACTCACTGCGGGCGCGGGCAATGCGCCCGGGCATGACAGAACGGTCGATGATGCCCTCGCCCACGTAGGGTTCCGGGGCCTGCACGGTCACGACCTTGGCGATGGTGGCGCGAGCGCCGGTGTTGGTCGTCACGGCCAGGAGGACGTTGTGGCTGCCGCTGCCGAAGGCATGTTGGACGAAGCGCCCGGACTTGGTCACGCCGCCGGGAAAGGTCCATTCGTAGTCGACAATTTCCTCGCCGTCGAAGGCGGCCGAGGTGGCGGCATCAAAGGAGTGCAGGACGTTCGTGCCGGTGGAACCGGGTGCGGGTGAGAAGACAAAATCGGCCACGAGATTGGAGGGGACGTGGTAGAGCGTGTCGGGGTCGATGGCGTGGCGCTCGAAACCGGGGCCGCTCCAGGTAATTTCAAAGATGGGGATGCCCCCGGCGAACTGGTCGACATAGATGTGAATGCCTTCAATGCGGTGCAGGCCCGCGCTCAGGGCAACGGACTTCCATCGGCGGAAGTTCCCGAAAGAACTGGTGATGCGGTGGTGTTCCTCGCCCGCGACGGAGAGGCCGCCGCCGGGACCACTGGTCATGTAGAAGGTGTAGACCCCGTCCTCGGGCACGTCGATGTAACCGCTGAAGTGGTAGCCGAGGTTTTCCAGATAGGCACGGTTCCAGATATGGAAATTGCGGAGGACACCGGCCTGGACAAGGGGCAGAAGTTCGGGGGTGAAAAATGCGGCGCTGCCCGATCCGGCGCGGTCCCGCTGAGTGTAGGCGAGACCGCGAAGGAGGGTGGGGAGAGCCGCCGGGTCGATGGCCGGCCGAATATCCGAAAGGTCGCGCACACTGATGGGCGAGGCCGTCGAGGTGCTGTGGCTGAGGCCAAAGGTGTCCGTTACGGTGAGTGTCACCGTGTAATCGCCGGGGGTGGTGAAGATGTGCTCGGGATTGGTCTCGGTGGAGGTGTGGCCGTCGCCAAAGTTCCACAGAAAGGTGATGGGGTCGCCGTCGGGATCGCTCGATTCGTCACCGGTGAAGCGCACCGTGAGGGGGGCGCTTCCGCCGCCACTGGTGAAGCTCATGACGGCCTGCGGGGCGCGGTTGGCGGAGGTAACGGTGCGTTCGGCAGCGTCGAAGCCGCCGAGGTCGTCGCGCACGATGAGGCGCAGGGTATAGTTGCCGCTTGGATACGTGTGCGTGAAGGAGGCGTTGTCGGTGGCGGTAAAGGTCGTGCCGTCGCCCAGGTCCCATTCGTAGGTAAGAGGCAGGCCATCGGGATGGTTCGTGGCCGATGGGTTGATCGTGACTTCAAGCGGAGGCTGGCCACTGGAAGGGCTCACAGTGAAGGAGCCGGTGGGGTAGCGGTAACCGGCGACAACGGTGCGCTCCGTAAAGGCGCGGTTGCCCGAAGCGGTGGTGATGGCAAGGCTGACTGAGTAGACGCCTTCGGTCGTGTAGGTGTGGGTGGCGGTGGAGCCGGTGGCGGTCGTGCCATCGCCGAAGTCCCATTTGTATTCAGAAATTGGAGACACGCTGGTCGAAGCAGCGGCGTTGACGGTCACACTGTGCGGGGCCGGACCGGAGGGGGCGCTCACCGTGAAGCTCGCGGACGGAGGCGCTTCGAGGGTGAGGTTGCTGTTGAGAATGCGTTCGCTGGCGCCGTTGTAGGTGATCTCCGTGCCATTGAGGGAGAAGGTCGCGGCGGTGCCGCTGCCGGTGATGGTGGGGACGGGGGGTGTGCCTTCGTCGAGGGCCATAACCACCCAGATGTCGGTATCGACCGCGTTGGTGTTGAAGAAGAGGCGGGAGCCTTCGAGTTGCAGGTTGGCGTTGGCCGGGTGCACGACCCATCCGCGCAGATAGCCGTCGCGACCGGGATAGGAGAGGGTGAAGCCGGGACGCCCGTCGGCCGTGTCGAGAATGGCGGTGGCGGCACCGGTGTTGATTTGCCAGCGGTATTCGCGGGACCCGCCGGAGGAGCGCAATTGGTCAAAGATGGTGAGGAGGGTGTTTTCCCCGGAATTGCCAGAGAAATCGCTTACGAGGTGGCGGTGGGCCTTTTGCGCGCCGATACCGAGGTAGCCTGCACCGCCCGAGGCGATGGCGTAGGCTCCGTCCTCGCCCGTGCGCAGATCGACGCGCTGGCCGGTGCTCGTATTGCTCGGGAGGGTGTCGTCGATAATGATGGTGCTGAAGGAATTGCGCGCGGCTGTGCCGGTGTAGGCGGAACCGCCTGCGCCGGTGATGTAGCGGTTGCCATGGCCGAGGACAACAATCGAGAGGGCTTCGAAGGCGTTCCAGCCGCGCGAATAGGTTTTTGTATCCGTTCCCAAATACGCCACGACGGCGTCTGTATCCCAATGGCGGCGCATCCAGAAGCCGCCGTCGTCTTCGATGCCAATGGGGTAACGGTCGGTTGGGTCAAGGGCGGGAACGTCTTCCGGGTAAAAGAGGATGGACCAGATGCGTCCCTGGCGAAACCGGTCAAATTTTTGCGCGTCTGGCGCAGGGTTTTGCACGCCCATGAAGTGGTCAAACCACCAGCGGGCGAGGCCCTTTTCGCCCTCCGGGGCAATGGCCATGGAGAGGGCAGCGTGCCCGCCATCGTATTGCGCTCCGCCCACGCCCCAGTTCACAGTGTCGAAATCGAGGCTGCCGACAGCTGAGTAGAAAAAGACGAGGTGATGCTGTTTACCCGATTGATTGAGGCGCATGGCCGGATCGCCCATGCGCGTTGCCGCGATCTTCGCAGGGAGGGTGAAAATGCTCGAAAAGCCGGTGTAGAAGTTGCCCTCCTGGCCCCAGCCGAGATTTCCGTGGGTATTCAGGTGATTGAGGAGCTGGGTGCGCAGGAAGCGGTAGCGAACCGGGCGGTTGGCCTCTTCGCCGGTGGCCAGCATCATGATCATCTCCGCACCGCGGGAGACCCCGAGGTGATTGGAGGAAAAAGGCGAACCGAAGTTCGTGTGGCTGAGTGAGGGGTAGTTGTCGAGGGTCTCAATGAGCTTGCCTCGCACCCAGTCGCGCTGCGTGGGCGTCCAGAGATCGGCCGCAAACTCGTAGCCGACGGCAAAGCCCATGGCGACCGTCGACTTCGAAAGGTGCGAATTGGAGCCGCCCCAGGGAAGGTTTTGGCCCGAATCGGGGTCGTTGTAGACCGCCCAGAGGGCATCGAAGGCGATGTCCGCGAAGTGGGTCTGATCGGACGGGTCTGTGCTCAGGAGGGCGGCGAGGGCGGCCTGTTGGGCGAGGTAGGAGCGGGCGTAGTTCCAGTTGTCGCCGAGGCGGGTGGGCTGATCGATGATGTTGCGGTGACCCGCTTCGATCTCATTCGTCATGGCCGCGAAGGCGCGCGCATGGTGGGTGTCCGTCACCTGCACGGCGAGGCGCAGTTCGGCCACACGGTCGGCATCGACCCACAGGCCCCGCGTCTGCGCGGAGATCGCCGGTGCGGTGGCGAGGGCGGCGACGGTCCCAACGAGCAGGGCCATGCGGTTGGCAAGGAAGGAGAGGCGAGGGGGGATTTTCATGGGGCTGGATACGAGGGGTATGGCGGAGAGGATGGGCCGGGTGCGGAAAGGGGGAGGAAAAAGTGCCGTCGGCAGGGACCGGCGGCACTTCTCAGGGGATTGATCAAGGTAGCCTTGACGGGAGAGAGGAGGGATTCGATTGGTTCCGAACGGTGCTCAAGACAACCGAATCTTAGCAGACCCCAAGGGCGCGAACAACGGTTGACTGCGCAGAAAACGAGTTCGATTGCGCACGGGTGCGGTTTGCCGCGCGCTCGCCAGCAGTCAGTATTCGCTTCGACCGGCGCTCTTAAGGAGACGGTGATGGTTCAAGCCCGGAGTCGCGGTGGATTTTGCGATATTTTGTCGGGGATTGGCCGACATGGCGGCGAAAGGCCATGCCGATGGCGTTGAGATTTTCGAATCCGGTGGCGCGGGCGATCTCTTCGATGGAAAACTTGGATTCGCGCAGGAGTTCCTTTGCCCGGCGCAGGCGCAATTTGGTGAGGTATTGGTAGGGGCTCATGTCCAGCTCGGAGCGAAACCGTTTCTCGAGAGCGCGGCGTGAGCACCCGGCGTGCGCCGCAAAATCGTCGACCCCAATGGGGCTGGCGAGAGATTGGCGGATCCAGGGAATCAACTTTCGGATGACCGGATCCTCGGAGAATTCACGGCCGGAGGACTCCCTTTCCTCAATGCCCAAAGGAGAAACGAGGGTCTCTTTGGGCGGTGGTTGGCCATTCAGAATCCAGTCTGTGAGGAGGTGACCGGCGCAAAACCCGATGCGTCGGCTGTCCGGAATGACGGACGAGAGGGTGGGGCGGTGGTTTTCGCAAATGGGCGAGTTGTCGAATCCGACCAGCTTCACCGCTTGCGGGACCTTGAGCTTTATAGACTTGAGAAGTTCGAGTACTTCAAGAGCGATCCGGTCGTTCACGGCAAAAATCCCGACCGGACGTGGGAGCGTGATGATCAACTTCAAAAAGTCTTTCTCGACGGCGTAGATTTGCTTGAAGAAGATGAGGGGGTCCGCCGGTGCCTCCGTGGCGAGTTCGAAACTGCAAGCCTCAATTGATCGGGAGGCGCATTCATCAAGGAAGCCCTGCATTCTCAACTGCGCATAGCGAGCGGGGTAGGGCAATACGACAAGGCACGAAGCCACGCCCGTTTGAATGAGGTGGCGCGCGGCCATGCGCCCGCCGAGAACGTCATCCGACGTCACACGAACCACGGTATCGTCCCAGAAGTGTCCGGAGCAGTGAATGACGGCCGGAGCGGGCGTGGGCAAATGCGGCGCAAGGCGATCAGGCGGATAGGTGGTGAGGACACCGTCGATTTCATTGACGTGTTGGAGGACCGAAAGATGCAGAGCCCCTCTGCCGAGATATTGAAAAAGCCCGGCGCGTTCATCCGTCCGGCAGAAATTCTCCAAACCCTCGAAAATGCTTTTGAAGTAGAAGAGTTTGGTGTCGCCAAGGAACGCAAGTTTCAGGGCTGGGGTGCGCATTTGTTAGAATCTTAGGCGCAAAGCTGGGTAGCGCGTCAACCTGAATCTGGTATGATGGAGGGGATGAGCATTACCCCCCTAACCCGTATCCTGAAATTCCTGCCTTTGGCGCTATGGGCCCTCTTTGTCGCGGTCGCGACAGCGGGTCTGTGGGCCGACCAGGCCCGTGGCTTGTGGATAAGCGAAGAGCGCCTGCCCGTGCTGCGGCAGTTGGTGGAAGAGCCGGGAACGCACCATTTCCGGGCCTTCGAGGCGATGAAAGCGCATCTCCTGGCCACGGAAGAAGCGGTCATCGAGGTGCCCAGTCGATTGGGAGACAACTGGAACAATCCGCGCGCGGACTACGCGCAACTGGCCGCGCTGGCTTCGCTCCTGAGCAGCGAGCCCGCGGAGAAGGCGGACTGGGCCTTGCTCTCCTACCGGGCCTTGCGCGCGATTTACGATGATCCGGACAGCGGCGGGAACCAGATGCTGGGGAGCGCCCAACACCTGAACAAGGCGGGGGTCGGCTTTGGGTTCGCGCTCGCCTATGAGTGGGCTTACGGCGAATGGAACGAGGCGCAGCGCGGATGGGTGAGGGGAAAAGTCATCGAAGCATTGAACGCCTGGCCAAACCTCAGCCACCCCAACTTTGGCGGAGCCGGGGCCTCAAACTGGCTGGGCGTGGTGCGGGGCGCGGAAATGGTGATGCTCCTCGTGATGGGAGAAGAGACGGTTCGGCCGGAGCGCTACACGTTTCTGAGAAGTGCGCTGTTGAGAAATGCAGGCACGCACGGACCCCGCGGTTGGGCGCAGGAGGGCAATTTTTATCTGGCCTACGGCCAAACCTTTTTGTTGCCCGCCCTGATCGCGGCCAGCAACGCCGGCGACCCGACGATGAAGCTGGCCCTGAGCAATGCCCAGCATCACTTCGTGCCCCTCTACGGGTCGATGTTCAGCACGGGTTTTGACGCGGTCAACTGGGGTGTGGGCGGAGGTATCTGGGATGCCGGATTTGCGGCCTTGAGCATGGGCATCGCACCCGAGGGTGAAAAGGGCTACATGCGCCGATGGTTTGACCGGTTCAAAGGGGTGGACAACCCCGCACCGGACGCGAACAAGTTTGAACTTGGGCGAAATGGGCGGGCATGGGCGCTGATTTTTTATCCGGAAGAACATGAGGCCAGGGATCCCGGGGAATACTATCCCCTGGCGATCGAAGACACCGGCGGGTTCTTCATGAGAAGCGGTTGGGAGGATCAGAACGATGTCCTGGTTTTCCTCGGAACGGATCGGGCGGCTTATTCACCGGGGTGGGATGCGCCGGATGCGCTTTCGCTGGTCGTCCTGGCAAACGGGCAACGTTACATCAACGGGCCGGGCAACACGGCCTTTCAGGCGGCCGCGAAGAATCTTTTTAGCAGTATTCTCGTGAACAATACGTTGCCGTCGATTGGGCGCACGGGGGGGCGTGAAGACTTTTTGACGCACGACAAGGGTGCCTATGCCATTGCCAGCGGAGGAACGGCATACGGGGACCTCGGCTTGTCGGCCGCGCGGCGTCACCTTCTGAGCGATTTCTCGGGCGCATCCGGGGCCCGCGGATTGCTGGGCGTGTTTGACCAATTGCGCTCATCATCGGGGACCAAGGAATACCGGTGGCAGCTCAATACGGCGCAAGTGAATGTGGCCATCGAGGCGCGGGACGGGCGTCCTTCGTTTACGCTGACGGACGAGAGCGACCCCGGGGGGTATCTGCGGGGCTGGGTGGTGCATCCGGCTGCCGCCAACCTCCGTCTGGAGGGTGGGCGCCTCTACTTCACGACAACCGGTGAGGATGCGGACATCTGGGTCGTCATGGCCGTGGGGCGCGGAGAAACTGGGGATGTGGAGATTACCGGGAGCGGGCTGGAGAGTGTCTTCCAACTCAATGGCGTCGCACTCAGCTATGATGCCGGGACTCAGCGGCTGGTACACAGCGAAATGACCTTTACCCAGCCACCGGTTGCCAAAATCAACAGCTCGGTGAGCGGGGGCGCTTTGCCCCTGGTGGTGAATTTTGACGGCAGCGCATCAACCGCCCCGGATGGTCTCGTCGCCTACGAATGGGATTTCGGGGACGGGACCAAAGCAACGGGTGCTGTAGTGGCTCATGAATACACGGAGCCGGGCCTCTATGCGGTCACTTTGCGCGTCGAAGATGCGGCCGGACGGCGCGAGATCGCCCAGAAAATGATTGCCGCCGGCGAGCGCTGGCCAACCGCCAGCTTCACGATCACGCCATCACGCGGGCAGCCTCCGCTGTTGGTAACCTTTGACCCGGGGAATAGCCAACATCCGGATGGATTGGCGCTGACCTACGAATGGGATTTGGGCGACGGGACCGTTTTCAACACAACAAGCGGGGCCAGTTTTACCCATGAATACAGCTCCGGTTCGTATGCCGCCAAACTGGTGGTGCGGGATGAAAACGGAGGCTTTGCCACGGCCAATGCAAGCGTGGAGGCAGAAAACGCGACCCCGGTCGCACGTTTGGCCTGGAGTGTGGGCGGCGGTCAGGCACCCCTGCCCGTCCAGTTTTCGGCCGCCGAGTCGAGCGACAGCGATGGCGACCCGCTGACCTTCCTGTGGGATTTCGGAGACGGCCACACATCGACGGAAATGGAACCGCTGCATGTTTACCAGACGGCGGGGAATTACCACGTTACCGTAACCGTTTCGGACGATCTCGGGGCCAGTCACACCGCGGGCATGCCCGGTCTGATAACTGTTTTGGACGGGAGCAACCTGGTGACGGCGCAGGATGAGAGTCTCCGGGCAAGCCTCCTGCATGGCCTCGCTTACACCGATCATCACAACCCTTCATCGAGCATTGATTTGGCCTTTGATCCGTTCCTCCTGCCGGTTCTGCGGGAGAGTGTATTCGACAATTTCTACATTTGGAACCGGAACCTGAACTCCCAGTTTGTTTATAATTTCACCGGCTTCATCGATATCCCGGAGGACGGTGTCTACACCTTCTATTTTACCGCTGACCAGGGGGGAGAATTGCGTGTTGCCGGGGAGCTCATCTATCAACGCTATTCCACGGGACCCTTTTCCGGTTGGCGCAGTGTCGCGCTCAAGGCGGGCCTTCACCGCATATCGAGCATCTACTTTTTCCGAAACCCGACGAGCGGGGCGAACCTGCCGGTATTGGATGTTAACTGGAGTGGCCCCGGTTTTGGCATCCGGCAAATCGATCAGGACAAACTCTTTTGGCAACCGGGGCGGCCGGTGGTCGATTTTGTCGCGAGTCCCGCTCCGGATACGGGACTGAATCCCGTGACCTACAATTTTGATGCGGGCAAATCCCGCACCTTTGATGGCGACGTGATCACGGACTACCGCTGGCGATTTCCGGACGGGAGCCAGCAGTTCGGACAAACCGCGAGCAAAACCTTTCCCACCGGCGACCACCTTGTCACCTTGACTGTGACGACCCAATCGGGTTTCGAGGCGCGCACGGGGCAAACCATTTCCGTGGTCGCGGCAACCGATTATGAGCAAGCCGGTGGCCGGAACCGGTCGCAGATGCCCGGACTCGTGGTCACGGCGCGCGGTTCTTTCCCCAATGCGGAAATCGAAAACGCCTTCGATGGCGACATCCTCACAAGGTGGCTCGATCTCTCCCTGACCTCCTGGATCGACATGGCATTCCTGCACAACGGAGTCCCGCAACGGTATGTGATCAGCGAGTATCGCTTCACGAGTTTGCGTGCCCACAACGAGCGCGATCCGATCTCGTGGAATTTCTACGGGTCGAACGATGGCCTCAACTGGGACCTGCTCGATGAAGTGAGGGACAACGATTTTGGCACTGGCAAGCATCCGCGGATCAACCATTTCAGCATTCCCCATACAACGGCTTACAGCCACTATCGTTTTGCCGAGTTCACGCCGACGGCGGCGATCGGCGACCTGCCGGGAATTGGGCTCAACGAAATTGAGCTAATCGATTACGGATGGGGGAATCAGCCGGTGAGCACGGAACCGGTTCCCGCTCTCAGCGTATCGACCGGGACACCCGCCGTTGAAGAAGTGGTCGTTTACGATGGCAGTGGCACGGTTGATCCGGAAGGGTATCCGCTCTACTTTCACTGGGATTTTGGGGACGGGCAAACCGCTCAGGGCTGGGAGCTTTCCGTCGCTGAGCATGTCTATTACGAAGTTGGGACCTACGCCGTAACGATGACGGTCACGGATGGCCTGGGCGACGCGGCTTCGCTTGCCACAAGCGTTGTCGTGAGTGTGGAGCCCAACCTCAATCCGGTCGCCTTCTACACGGTTTCGTCGGACACGGGGCTGGAAGGGTACACGACCCTTACCCTCGACGCGAGCGGCTCCTCGGACCCCGACGGGGATACCCTGAGCTACGAATGGGACCTCGGAAATGGTTTCAAAGCGAGTGGCCCGATCGTCACCTACAAACTCAATGGAGGTCTCTACAGCCCACTGCTGACGGTTCGGGATGGAAAGGGCGGCGTTGATTTTTATGCTGAAACGATCCACATCCGCGAGGAGGTGGATCGCCCCCGCATGGTCGGGATCAACTTCGCGGGTCTGCGCGGGCGCTTCAACGACACGCTGGGCGAACGCCAGATTGCGGGATACCGCGCCCAGGCGTATTGGAACAATGTGACGGATTCCCACCCGCCCTTCCTTTTCGATGCCGACGGCAACGAACTGCCCATGGGCTTGCGCATGGGAAACAAATACAGCACCGCCACCCCTCCCTTGACGGCTGATCATCGCCTCGCGCAGATTGGCTCGGGAGGCCCGATTGAGGTCACCGATATTCCCTTCAGTTCGTATGCTGTTTACGTGTACCACAGCGCTCGACGCGAAACCAATGACCGCGATATCTCCTGGGCGATGCGGCTCTATTCGGGCGGAGAGACGCAGGTCCGGCACATCCGGCAGGAAGCCTTCGAGTGGAACGGTGTCTATGGTGTCTCCGAGGCAATGACCGCCCCGGCGGCCGTTGATGGAAACAATATTGTCATTTTCTCAGGCCTCACCGACCGGACGTTCACCTTGAACTCGACCAGCAACAACAACAACACGCTGGCGCATGCGATCCAAATTGTGGATACAAGCGGCGGGGCCAATGCATCGCCCATTGCCGTGATTGACCGTCCCTATGAACCTCTCCTTCTGGAGGAGGGCGAGCCCCTGCTTCTCGCGGGTCGTGGAGTCGACATCGAGGACGGTCTCCTGCCCGGTGCGTCGTTGTTGTGGGAATCCAATATAGATGGATTCCTGGGAACGGGTTCCCAGTTGACCGTCTCCGACCTTCTCGTGGGGGTGCATCGCATTTCCCTGACGGTCTTCGATTCCGAGGGCGCGCACGGCATGCGCAGCTTTGAGGTCATCGTCGAAGGGGACCCCGCTGCGGTCGGGCAGCCCACCAATTTGCGCGCGGAACCACTGGGCACCTTTGCCGTGGCCTTGTCCTGGGATGCGGTTGAGGGCGTGATCGACGGTTATCGCCTGGAACGCCGGATGCGCGGGAGCAGTTCCTGGGTTGTGATTGCGGACGTGTCTGGGCTGAGCTACCTTGATGATGATCTGGAGGAGGCGACGTCTTACGACTATCGCCTCGCGGCTTATCAATCCGACCTGACCGGCACCTTCGCCGCCGTGTCCGCCCACACCCGCGCGCGGCCGGAATCCGGAATTCTCGTGCGCTACAGCTTCGTCGATGAACCGGGCACAGGCGATATCCTGGTGAATGCCGGCCAGCAGGGCCGCGCCGCCGCGAGCTTTGTCGCGGACGGTATTCTGGCAGGTCCTTTCCGCTATTCCGGTCGGCCAAACGCGAGTGCGAACAATGCCACCGGTATCTTTGTCAGCCAACCCGGGCAGACCTATCTCGTAGCCCAGACCAGAAAATCCATCGACGGGCATGCCTGGGCATTCGATGTTTCGAATGCGGGAGCTTCTCCGGTTCCCCTCGCGGGCCTTTCTTTTCTCGTCGGCTCTTCAAACAGCTCCCAAGCGGTGACCTGGTTAGTTGATACAGATCTCGGGGATGCCTCCTTGTTGCATCCGGGGGGGACGCCAACCCCCGACTCAGGATTTTCCCGGCTCGGTCCGGTTGCTCCGATTACCGGAGATGGAACGGTTATGGTGGAATTTCCCGAAGGAACGGTGGTGCAACCCGGCACGACGTGGCGTTTTGTCCTATCCTACACGGGCCTGCCCCATTCCGCCTACGTGAACAATCTTGTCCTCACCACCGACGCGAGCGCGCCCGTCGTGGCCATTGTCAGCCCGGCGGATGGCAGTTGGGCTCACACAGGGCAGAGCATCAGCCTGGTGGGGACGGCGGAGGACGAGGATGGACCTCTGCCCGCGTCCGCCCTTGTCTGGGAATCCAGTCTCGACGGGATCCTGGGAACCGGAAGTTCTCTGGTCCTGGACAATATGAGCATCGGGCGGCATCGGCTTTCGCTCACCGCGACCAACGCCGCCAACCGGAGCATCACGGCCTTCGCGGATTTCGACATCTTTGGTGAAGCATCGGCTCCCGTTGTGATCACCCAACCAGCCGATACCAGTTCTTACGAAACGGCCACCGTAAGCCTGTCCGTTGAGGCCGTCGGTTCGCCTCCGTTATTCGAATACACCTGGAGAAAAGGGGGCCAGGATCTGGTCGCTGACAGCCGTATTTCGGGGGTGGATACAGCCGTTCTGCGCGTGGAAAACCTTACTTTTGCCGATGCTGGTGAGTATGACGTGGTTGTGCGCAACGCAGAAGGGTTGGTCGTCAGCGAAAAAGCTCAGTTGACGGTGGGCGAGTTGATCGCCCCGGCGTTCGTGAGCCACCCGGCGGGAGGCGTCTTTGACGCGGGCGGACCCATTTCGTTGAGCGTCGCCGTCACCGGATCGTCCCCCATGCAATTCCAGTGGGAGCGAAATGGCGAGCCGTTGGCGGATGATGGCCGCATCCTTGGCAGCACCACCGCGCATCTGCAAATCAGCGGCGCGGGAACGGCCGATGCGGGTGATTACCGCGTGATCGTGACCAATCTGGGCGGATCGGAGACCAGTTTCGAGGGCACTGTTGAAATCAATCAGGCCCCCGTCATCCAGATTGTGCGCCCGGTGGAGGGTGTTGGTGGCATCCCCCTTTCCGTGGGCGCATGGTTGAGCGCTGCGGTCTTCGATGACCGGTCGGCCCCCCACGAGTTGACCTTCGAATGGACCGTGGAAAGCGGTCCGGGAGTGGCCAGTATAACCAACCCCGGAAACACGGAAACCGGCATGGAGTTTTCTCACGGCGGAGAATACGTTATCCGCTTTGCGGCCTCGGACGGGCGGCTCACCTCTCAGCGAACGGTATATCTGACCGTCTATGAAGATTTGGCGGGCATCGAGGAACCGGCGGGCGATCCCTACATCAAGGACCGCTTCGAGTGGGGCTCGGCTGATTTTGTGAAGGATGATGCTTTGCCGCCCGGGACCGGATGGTCAATCGGCACAGGAAACTTCAGCTACAAAGCGGGGCTCAACGGAGAATGGTCCGGCAGCGGGATCAACCCCTACGGATTTTCCCCGGGAGATTCCGAAGGCGGGGCGATACATGGGCGCGTCAGTGCCAAACCCCGCCGGGGCATTCAGCGTAACTTTGATGCTCAACTCACGGGCGAGCGTTGGATCAGCCTGCTCGTTCGTTTGAATGAGGGCTGGGATGCTCCCGGAAAGGCGGCGATCTTCGCCCTCGGAAATGACAGCGTCTACAGTTGGGGTGGCCCACGGGCTCAGGGCGGCTTTGGCTTCCTGCATGACGGGGAGGGTCTTCGTCTGGCCGCTTTTGACAGCGTGACCCCGGTCGCCCAGACGATCCCGGTCGAAACCGACCAGTGGTACCTGATCCTGGCCAAAATTGAGGTCGATCTCACGGGTCCGGACAAAATGGCCTTGTGGCTGCGCACAGCGGACGATTCCTTTGGGTCGACGGAGAGCAGCCTGGGCCCACCCGATCTCGAATACGGAGCCTTCGACTGGGGGGCGGGCATCGTCAAGATCTGGGTGGGCGCGGATATCGGGGATGGATCTTTGGTCAGCTTTCACGTGGACGACCTGATCATCTCGTCAACCGGTGGGGACGCCGGCTTGCGACAAGTTTTGTCCGACGAGGATAACGCTCTGCCCGTTGGCCCGGAAATCAGCTTGGATGTCCCGGCCTCCGCCGAGGCGGGCGTGCCCGTTGCGATCACAGCCTCGGTTGACGATCCCGACAATGGTCCCGAACCAACGACCGTTTTTTGGCAGTTGGTGGGAGGAGCCGGGGGAGCCGTCGTCAGCGATCCGTTCAACACATCCACGCACATCAGCTTCCCCGCCGCGGGAAGCTATTGGCTCCGCTTGATTGCGGACGATGGGGCCGTTGCCACCTACGCGGAGACTTTTGTTTCCGTGGGAACAGGCGCGGTGCCCGGCACCTTTGCGGATTGGATGGCAGGCTATTCCGCCGATATTCCAGCGGAGAGACGCGCCCCGGCCTTCGATCATTCCGGAAACGGTGTGTCGAATCTCATGTCCTACGCCCTTCACCTTGATCCCCGCTCGCCGGGCTTGCTTGAAGAACGATTGACTGCGGCGGCGAACACGGCTGACAGCGGATGGCATTTCCGTCTCTTGATGCCCGAAGGAATGGAGCGGGCGGATGTACGCTACCGGGTGGAGGCTTCCGCCGATCTGCAGGGCTGGCAGGCGGTCGCGGAAAGCATCGCTGGAGAGGCTTTTCAAGTCGTCCCCGGCCAACCGGTGAGCATTACCCGTGAAGGCCAGTGGGTCATCATTGAAAACAGCGAAGTGGGCGATCCGGCACAGTTCCTCCGCTTGTCCGTGGAGCTCATGCCCTGAGCGCACGCGAGGTAGCGAAGCTTTCCGCAAAGCTTCGACCCGAAGCACGCTGGAGGGAAACGCTTGGATTGTTCTGTGTATCGAAATCGAATTCGAATTCGAAATCGGTATCGAAATCGGTATCGGTATCCGTATCGAAATCGCCGGAGCGCTGACTCCAGGATGGAGGGGGGCTTCGGGGCGATGGTGCCAATGGCGCTCGGATAAGTGGCTCGCTCGCCGGAGCCGCGTTCTTTAGACGCGGTTTGCGGCGCGACCGACCGAGCGTAAGCTCATCCACGCTCCCACGCCTGATCAACCTAAATTAATCTGTTCAACCACTGATGCACCCGATGAACACTGATTTTCAGGGGCTTCCCCAATCGGGCGGTTTCACCTTTCGAGTGAAACCGGATATTTCCGGAAGCTATTCATGATCAGTGGCTATCAGTGCAGTGCATATCAGTGGTTCAACTGCGGAGTGTAGGATCAAGGGGACACGGGGGCTGAAGCCCTCTCATCGGGGGCGTAGGCCCGACACTCACCCGTCGACCTTCGCGCGGTGGAGGTTGCCGCAGGCTGCAACGGGAGAAAGCGGCAAGAGCAAAAAAAAACCGCCGGAGCGCGGGGCTCCGGCGGTTTGCCTGAAAGGAAAAGGAGCAGAGTCCCGTGTTCCTCAGCGCGCGCGGCGGCGGTAGAGGACCATCGCGAGCGCGGCCAAGCCGAAGAGGGCGGCGTAGGTCTGGGGCTCGGGAATGGCTGCGATCATGAATTCATCAAGCACGACCGAACCGGAGTTCAGGCTGTGCTGGAAATTCAGGCTGTTGAAGGGGAGGGCATTTCCGCTGCCGTTGAAGCTGCGCATGATGCCGAATCCGGAGGCAAGCGGGGCACCGAGAGTGTCGACGGTTGGGTTACCGCCCGCGCTGAGGGTGGGATTGATCCACACTTCAACCTGGTCGTAGAAAGCGGCGTTAGGGTTGCCGGCGGTGGGGCTATCGAAATCGTAGATGGCCCGCACGACGACGAGATTTGCGCCAGCTTGCAGGGAGGCGCTTCCCGTAAGACCCACACCGCCCCCGAGGCTGAACTGGAGGGTGTTGGTGGAGTGATTGATCTGGAAGAGAGAATCGCGGTCCGCATTGGCAGATCCCAAACCTTGCAGCCGCACGATGGTATTGGACACCGCGCTGGTCGAGTTGTTCGCGATGAGAAAGCTGATGTAGAAGTCTTCTGTATCGGCGGTGTAAGAGAGGTTGCGGCCAACTTGCTTGGCACCTCCCGTGTGGCTTCCCGAGCTGCGAAAAGCTTCCAGCGAGCCGGCGCTGGAGGGACCGTAATTGGTGTAGGAGAGGCCGGTCTCGCGCGGATTGAAATTAACCGTGGCAGCGAGGGCTCCCCCGCGGTTGGTCCAGTCGCCGCTGAAGCCGGTGGATGTCGGCCCTTGGCCGACGACGGACACATCGGTGGTGTAGCCGCTGAATCCGTCGTAGACATAGACGGTGGCAAAGGAGGTGGAGACGGAGCCGATAAAGGCCAGGAGACTAATCGCTTTTATTTTCATAGGTTTTGAAGGGGTTTGAAGAATAGGTGAAAGTAGGTATAAACCTGTCGTTTATTAGGGTGGCCTTCTATGGGTGGCGGCAAGGGAAAGGACTTCACAGTTTCAATCAAAAAGTTCATTTTTTGGACTATGAGAGGATTTGCGGGATTGACCCGCTCCGCAGGATAAAACAATGCTGGAGCGATGAAAAAAGGCGCGCGCGGACAAGTGATGCGGCAGACGGACTGGAGTACCCTTTCGCTCAGCCTGCAATGGATCTATGAGGATGCTGTTCCCGCCGATGGCTGCGGGCACACCGTAAATCCGGATTTGAGCGCGCTCCTTCTGCTAAAGGGAACAGCGCGAGTTGTCATGAAGGATGGGCGCCTGGTCGAGGCCGGTGAGGGGCAATGGCTTTTTCTTCCGCCGGGTCAACGTGAACAGGTTTTCTCCGCCGACGCGCTCCTCCTCTCCCTAACCTGGCGGGCACGCTGGCCGGACGGACGCCCGCTCTTTGACCGGGGATTGCCCATTGCCGTCCCGGCATCAGAGCATCCGGAATTGCGCCGTTCCGCCGATGCGCTCATGCGCCTGGTCAACCGGAGCTATGGAGATGTGCCGATTCCCGCCTGGCGCTCAAGGGCATCGGCCCGCATCACCGCCGATATTTTCTTCCACGGCGAGATCCGGTTGTTGCAGTGGCTGGGCCATGTGGTCCGCATCCTCGGGGAAGCCGGGGTGCAACCGGCCATTCATGACATACCGGATGACCGCGTTCTCTCTGCGCTCGATATCATGGAAACCATCCCCCTGCGGCGCATGCTCACCGTGCCCGAAATCGCCCGGAAAGTGGGTTTGAGCGAGAGCCAGTTCAAGCGCCTCTTTGTGCGCCATTTTGGCCACTCCCCAAGCGCCCACCTGCGCGACCGCTGTCTCACCGAGGCGCGTCACCTTCTGGGCAGCAATGACCTGCCCATCAAAGAGGTAGCCTATCTTCTCGGATTCCCTTCGCAAAGTGCCTTCTACAACTGGTTCAAGAAGCATGAAGGCATCCGCCCCGGGGCCGTGCCTCCGGCGAAACAACCGGCGTAATCAAACGTCCTCTCCGCGCACCGCCATCCCTTCTGCTTCGGCGAGGGTGCGCTGGTCGGCATCGAAAGTGAGGAACTCAGCCGCGCCCAGTTGGAGGGCAGTGGCAACGTGGAGGATGTCGGCGAAGCGGTGTCCACCGGCCTCTGTGTGCTTGGCGCTGAGCATCTCGGCCAATGAAAAGACGCCGGCCCAATCGACCGGTAAAACTTCGAGGACGCCCTCCGAAAGATCCGACTGCAAATCGCGCAACATGGCCGCGCCTTGCTTTTGCCCGAATCCAAGGTTGCGGTCTTTGCGGTGCAAGCGCACGTGCAGTCGCACCGATTGCCGGAACTCAAAAAGGACGAGGGGCGAGACCGGGAGCGCACCGGGAATGGTTTTGCGAATACGGTCTGCTCTGGGCGAATTGATCTGTTCCCGGTAAATGGCGCAGAGAAAGGACGTATCGGGAAACGGCTTGGTCATCCTTCCTCGCCCTCCAGCTCCATTTCCCGCATTCGCCGAACCTCTTCAGTACTGAAAACGCGGTCTCCCCAGATCGCCCGGCGCCGCGCTTCGTAATCCGGGAGCGGCACGCTCTCCCCAAGGCGTGCCTCGGCCTGGCTCGGGCTGAGGGTTGCCACCGGCTTGCCCCGCCGACGGATTTCGACTTTTTCACCCGCCGCCAGCCACGTTTCCAGCTTCGCAAAGTTGTTCCGCAAATCCCGTACCGTTGCTGTTTTCATGGTGGACAATCTGTGTCCACATTCGGCGGTTTGTCAAGTGTTGGGTGATCAGACGCGGATCGCCCGGTGGTTGCGGGGGAGAGATCAGGAGAATGCGCGGGCCAGGTGGATTTCGCTTGGGTCGGAGTCGTGGTGCACTACAGATGAACCATGTTTGATCTCTCCCGGCATCCCTATTTCGAAAAATGGACGGATCCTTCCAGCGGCATTATCAGCCATCTGCTCACCGAGCGGGTCGCCCCGTTGCAAAAGACCTTTTATTTTGTCAACTCCGGCCTGACGCATGACGGGCGCTGGCTCTGGTTCGAGGCGGCCCATCCCCCGGGCAACAACAAGTGCCTGGCGGCCGTCTGCCTGGATCCCGATGAGCCGGAGATCCGCTACTTCCCGCAGGCCACGATTTCCGCCGAGTCGCCCTTACCCTATCCTGACCAAAACAGGATCTGGTATGTGTCCGACGACCACAGCCCGGACATTCGAAGCCTCGACCTCCACAGCGGTGAGGTGGAACACTTCGCCCATGTGCCGCCCGAGTTCATCAACCGCCGCTATGTCCGGCGCATCAGCACCCACCTCACCCTTTCCGCTGATGGCCGGGACCTCTTGCTGGATGGCAAAATCGGCAACTGCTGGTTCCTCGCGCGGGTGAATGTGCACACGCGGGAGTTCACACTGATCCGCGAGTTTCCCATCCACTACAACCACGCTCAATTCTCTCCCCGTGATCCCGACTTGCTCTCGGTCGCACAGGACTGGTGGATCGATCCGGACACCGGTGTCCACAATCAATTCACGCATCGCATTTGGTGGCTGCGCCGCGACGGCACGGAATTCGAACCGCTGCATCCGGTGCAGCGGGAGGGGCATTTGATTTCGCACGAATGGTGGGCGGACGACGGCACGCAGTGCTGGATCAACTACGAGACCGGCGCCTTTGAAATGGATCGGGCCACCCGGGCCATCACACATGTCTGGAAGCGGCCAATCTGCCACGCCCATTGCGACGCCACGAGGCGCTATTGGGTGGCCGACCAGAGTCCTTATCTCTGGCATAAACAGCCCTGCGAGGTCCTCTTCCTCGACCGGGAAAGCGGACGGGAAATCGCCATTGCCAGCGCCTTGCCCAAGCCCACGGTGGACCGGCGGGGCTACCACATTGACCCGCACCCGCGCTTCATCGACCAGGGTCGGGCGGTGTGTTACACCAGCACCGTGCGCGGTATGCCGGACGTGGCGATCGTCCAGACCGCCAACATCCTCGCAGCGATGCTCCCTTCCAAAGGGGGACAGGGGCCGCTCCGGGCTGGCGATCAATCGCCCTGAGTGTAATCGAAGGCTCGTTCCTCACCTTCGCTGCTCCCTTTATGGTGCCCCTCAAGTGGGCTACCGGTATGCGTCCTTCCGATCGGCAACTTTGACGACAACCACTGTTACCATGGCATCATGAACTTCATAGAGGATCCGATAGCTCCCTTGGCGCAGGCGATATTTTTCTTCTCCGGAGAGTTTCTTAACGCCTGACGGACGGGGATCTTGCCGGAGACTTCTTATCTTTTCAATTACCTTTTTTTGGTCCCTCGTTGGCAATCTTTCGATTTCATTTTCGGCCGAACGCCGAATCTGAATGCTATAATTTCCCATCAGCCTTGAGTCGTTTCAGAAAATCCTCGAAATCCGCGATCGGTTCATCGGCTCGATCACGGAATGCTTGCAGATCCTCAAGGTCCTCTGCGAGTGAACGGCGAACAGAGTCGTTAACAAGGTCGGAAATCGATGAGGAAACCTCCGCCGCCTTCACTTTCAGCGCGCGATGCAGGTCTTCATCAAAGTATACGGTGGCACGTTTCATAGCCAATAAGTTACGCTAAAACGTTTAAACGTCAAACAGGAATCTCGACTTTAGGAGAGCGTAAGGAGGATGCACGGACCAGTGACGTCCTCATCTTATTTTTGATATTCGGTTGCCCTGGCTTGTTCTGCGGTTCCTCGCTTTACTTCTTCAGCTCGAAGTATTCCTCCATCCAGTCCAAAGTTGTCTCGACGTTTCTCTGGTTCTTTCCCCAATCGTGCAATTGGAACACACACCGGGAGGCTACCTCACCTTCCCATCTACACTCATATCAATCGTGACCTTCTCGCCCCAGCTCGACCACGACATGGGAGCGATGAAGTTGATTCTTCCATTTGACCAGACCACGCGCTTTCTTGAGATGCGACGCAGAGCATACCGTGCCGCCGCCTGAATGTCCTCTGAAGACGCTTTAAAGTCCCGTTGTGCCTCGTGTTTGTTTGTCATTTCAGATCATTTCGCAGAACGTAGAGGACTATCACGGAGTGAGCGAGGCACGAGCGAACGGAGTTGATAGCTCCGTCTGGATATGCTCACTCGGAGAGAAGGTCCGCACGAAGATCGCTCAGTGGAGTCGTCGGGGCATCGCCTTCCGCAACCTTGGCTTCTCTCAGATCTTTCAAATCCTCGTAATCCTCAAGGGTTTCCTTGATGGCCAAAAACTCCTCGTAAGGGAGCACGACGAATTCCTTTTTGCCTTCTTTTTCAATGATTTGTGGATGAATGCTCATGAATATGCTTCCTTTCGATGTAAAACACGGTAAACCACAATTCTCTCCCCTTCAATCTCGAATAACACTCGGTATTTGCCGCTGCGCATCCGATATTCGGGGGTGTGGTTGGTTAATTTCTTCACATCCCCTTGTAAATCATCCTCCATCCGCTCGATACGCTCCACAATTCTTTCCCGCTCCTTCAGCGGGATCGATTTCAGGTCTTTGATCGCCTTGGGCTTTAGCTCAGAGGTGAATTTCATTCTTTTGCATATCGGTAAGCTGTATCATGGAGAGGAGCGCAGCGACTCGGAATTGATACCAGCGACTTGATGGCATTACAGTTCGCTTTCCTGGATGTCTGCGATCTTCATTTGTGCCTTCAGAAGCCCTAGCTTCAACGGTTTGTTCGCATGAACGGGGACAACAATTCGTTCTGGTTTCCCTTCTTTGCAAAATATGTGATGACTGCCGCTGATGCGCTTTAACTCCCATCCACGGGACTCAAGCAATTTACAGAAATCTTTCCCCGAGATCTGTTTCACACCGCGACTTCTAAAATTCGATCAGTGCTCTGAGGCTTGATTTCGTCTTCGCCAACGTCCAACCACAGCGTGATCGCTTCTTTCAGATTTTCTGTAAGTTCCTCCATTGTATCGCCTTGTGTAGCGCAACCGGGCAGCGCCGGAACCTCAGCCCAAAAGCCTCCTTCTTTCGCCTCGTGTATAATGGCCTTGATTTTCATGACGCGAGAATGGCTGTTCGGTCCCAGCGATTCAATTCATATTTTCCGCCATCGTGAAGCTGTATCATGGAGCGGAGTCGCGGAGCGACGTAGCGGAATTGATACCAGCGCCTTGATGGCAATTCAATCACCATAGTGCGACCACATCCGTAAGATTTTCACCACTTTCTCTTCTTCGTAAACCTGATACACCAACCTGTGCTGAATATTGATTCGTCGGGAATAAGCACCCGATAAATCACCTACCAATGGCTCATACTCCGGTGGCTTCCTGAATGGGTCTTCCTGCAACAGATTAATCAGTTCGAGTGCTTTCTCCTTTAAATTACTACGAGAAATTTTCTTCGCATCCTTTTGGGCCTGCTTGGCGTATACGATCCTGTAATTCACCACTCAATCGTCTCGCTGCAGTCTTCAATCTTTTCCTTCATTCCCTTTTTGATTGAATCCACCATGCCGGGAATCGCGCTTAGATGCATCGTTTCGGAAATGGCTCTCCAGTCATCCTCTGAAACAAGCACTGCATTGCCACGCTTTCCTGTAATCTGAATAGGAATGTGTGAACTGTTCGCTTCGTCGATAAGCTTGTAGAGCTTATTCCGAGCGTTGGTTGCGGTTATCGTCGTCATGGCATTAAACGTGCGGAATTGCGTGCGTTTGTCAAATGCTTTTTTCTGCCATCGTCCAAGATGACCCACACCCACCGGAGAACGCACTATGATAACACCTGAGAACCCACAAGCCACGAGCAACCCCGACCGCGAAGCGGGTGGGTGTTGCGGTCCATCGCCTTGTTGAACTAAGCCGCTGCGCGGCAGGGGTTTGCGTGGGCTGGCGGCGGTCATCGGGCGGGTAGATTGTCGGAGGATCTTGGAAAGAGGCGGGTTGGGCGGCCAAGGTGGCCGGGTTATGCGAAAAACCATATCCAACCCACAACCTGATTCATCCGCTTTCCCCGCCCAGGGGCAAGCCCAAACCGCCCGCACGGCGCGTCCCGATGCGGGTGCCCGGGGAGCCGATCCGCTCACCTACACCCACCGCTATGACTCCATGCGGCGCTTCGCCGAGTTGCTCGCCCTGCGCTAGGAACGGGCGCGCACCCGTCACGCCTACTACCGTCAACTGCGCCTCCTCTCCGATCACGCGGGCCGCGATCCGGCCGACCTCGGCGAGGACGGTCTGCGCAACTACCTGCTGCACGTGAAAACGGTCAAACTCTGGAACCCGAAGACGATCCGCCAGGCCGCCGCGTGCGCACGCCTTTTCTTCGTCGAGCTGCTCGGCCACGACACCTGGACGGTCTTCTCGCAGGTGCGCGCCAAAGACCTCAACTCGCTCCCCGCCGTCCTCACGCGCGAGGAGGTGACGCGCTTGCTCGCGCACATCCGTCTGCGGCGCTACCGCATCCCCGTCAAACTGATCTACTGCGCGGGCCTGCGCCTCTCGGAGTGCCTCAACCTGACCACGCGCGACATCGACGGAGCCAACGGCAAACTTTGGATCCGCGGCGGCAAAGGCGGGCGCGACCGTATGGTCCCGCTGGCCCCCACGATGCTCGAAGACCTTCGCCGCTACTGGGCCTTCCACCGTCACCCGCGCCTCCTCTTTCCCCATGCCGGGAGGGGTTCCAATGACCCGCGCGAACTCGCCTCGCGCATGCGCAAGGCCCCCACGCCGATGCCGGTGGGCTCGTTGCAGCGCCTCATCGTCGTGGCGCGCAAAGAACTCGGGCTGCCCGAAGCCACGCCCCACACCCTGCGCCACAGCTTCGCCACCCATCTGGTCGAAGCCGGGGCGAGCCTCCACACCGTGCAGGCGCTGCTGGGCCACCAGAACATCAACACGACGATGGTCTACCTGCACCTGACCCACCGCAGCGACACCGAGAGCCGCGCCCTCGTCGAGACCCTCTGCCGCGACCTGCCCCGCTGACACCCCCCGGCATGCCGCCGCCCCCATCCCCGGAGGATGCGACCGTGATCGCCGCCCTGCGGCGTTTCCTCCCCGCCTGCCCCGAAGCCTGGCGCGCCGCCCCCCCCCCGCGGCGCCCCCCCCGGGGCCGCCCCCCATTGCCCCCCCCCGGGAGGGGCGGGGCCCCCCCCCCCGCCACCCCCCCCCCCCCCCCCCCCCCCCCGCCTGGGCCATCACCCATTGCCGCACCCCGGTCATGGGCGGGCACCTCCATGGCTGCGGCAAGTGCGGGGAGCACGTCTTCGCCTACCACTCCTGCAATCACCGTTCCTGCCCCCAGTGCGGCAAAGCCGCCACCGCCCAATGGGTCGCCGGCCAACTCGACCGCCGCGTCGACGCGCCCTACTTCATGGTCACCTTCACCCTCCCGCAGGAGCTGCGCGGACTCTTCCACACCCCCGCCGCCAAAGCGGTCTACGACCTCTTCTTCGCCTCCGCCTCGACCGCCCTCAACCACGCGCTGGGCCACCCCAAATCGCTCTGCTCGGTCAAAAACGGCTTCTCCCTCGTCCTCCACACCTGGAATCAGCGCCTCGGCTTCCACCCGCATCTGCACGGCATTGTTCCCGGAGCCGGGATCGATGCCCGCGACCGCGTTGTCACCGTCAAAAGCGACAAGTTCCTCGCGCCCCGTCCCGCCCTACAAAGAGCCTTTTGCCAAAACTTCCGCCACGGTCTCGCCGCGTTGCGCCGCGAACACGACCTGCCCCCCGTGCACCGGAACGTCTGGCAAAAGAAATGGGGTGTGGACATCCAGCCCTTCGGCGACGGCACCTGCGCCATCCAATACCTCGGGGCCTATGTTTGCCGCACCGCCATCTCCGACAAACGCATCCTCGCCGTCACCGCGACCGAGGTCACCTACCGCTGGAAAGACCGTGCCCAACAGTCCCGCGTGCGCACCGAAACGATCGAAGGAACCGAGTTTGTGCGCCGCTACATGCGCCACGTCCTCCCCAAAGGACTGCGCGCGGTGCGCCACTACGGCTTCCAACACCCGGCGGCCAAAGCCACCCGCGAACGCATCGCCCGGCACACCGCCGAACTCCGGGGCGCTCCGCCACCCCCGGTCACGGTTCCGCCCCCGCCCCCGTTCGTGCGCGCCTGCCCCTGCTGCGGCGCGCCCATGGTGAAACTTCCGCTCTCCCTCCTGCCCCTGTGGAAAACCGGGCTTTCCCCGCCGCCATCCGATCAATGCGCGTAAACGCCTCCATTGTCGTGAATCCATCGATACGCCCGGATCCTCCCTCCCGGACGCCGGGCGCGCTTGTGCCCAACAGCCAGAAGCGGCCCGAATCCGATGATCCCATTGTCACGCTGTGTGCTGAAAACGGGAATACACAGCGGAGAAAAGGGGAGAACGGTCCCGGAAATGACCTCGTTGGAAGCGGTCTTTTTGTGTGCACCACGGCGATCCCCCTGGTCGGCAAAACATAAAACGCATAAGCGTTCCGACGGCCTACTGCCTGCCGCTCCGGGCTTGTTCAACCATGGGTGCAATCGAAGGCTCGTTCCTCACCTTCGCTGCACCCTTTATTGTTAGGCATCCGCATCGTCCGACAGCCAATAGGTCTCGGTGTGGCCGAAAGTGATTGGCTTCAGAATGCCGGCAGAAATCATTATACTGTATCCACCATCCATTTTCTTTGCGACGACATCAACGGAATAATCCTGACTTGCGTGACTCACACACTCTCGCAAACCATTCCTTTCGAGAAGTGCGATTTCGTTCGTCGGCATAATCCTGATCTTCGCCCAGGTATCCCCGATAAGCCTCAAAATATCCTCCCGATAAGGAGAATTCTTGAATCGCCATTCCGCGATCAAGACGCCCAACCCCGCACATGAAATGAGGACAACATAACCGAATATCGGGATCAAAATTATGATTAGAATCCATTTCATTTTCTCTGCCTAACGTGGAGCTCGTGCACCACTACCCGCGAGGGCGGAAGTCGGACACGGGGTGAATGGTTGAATTAGGGATTAACGTCTCAAACACGGCGGCGGGTAGTGGTTGCACGAAGCGTCTTGTTCGCCTTTCTATTTTGTGTGGTTGTCGTAGTAATCGTCAAGGTTGTCTGCG
>JAFIGE010000241.1 GCA_020831585.1 Opitutales bacterium
AACTTGGCCGATAACACCCTCCCTTTAAAGAACCCAACTCATCTTTTTAGGTTCATGCGTTGCTTTTGCCTTTGAATCTCCCGACGCCCCATAGTGCCGCCGTCAGCCCTCGACCACGACCGCCTCGCCCGGCTCCACGCCGAGCATTTCGAGGTAGGTGAGCGTCGTCACCTGATTGGCTCCACTGGCCACCACGACCTTGCCGTCGTTGCGCACATCCCAGGGCTGGATGGTGAGGTATTCACGCGTGGCCCCGACATTGCGCGCCCAGACCAGGCCAGTGGGCACCCCGTTGACAAAGTTGTTGTTCAGGCGGGCGACAAAATACCCCGGCTGCGCCCCGCCGAGGCGGTGCCCGGAAATGGATAGATTCCCCGTCGGTTCGCCCGGCACCTCCGTCGAGCGAATGTGCAGAACATTCTCCACCGAGCCTTCCGGGAAACGGACCACACGCAGGACCTCGCTGAAATCCCCAGTCGTTTGCAGCAGGAAACCATAGGTCCCCGGGGCCACTGAATCGATGCCCGTGGCGGCAATCTACTGCGCAGGCACGCCCGTCGGCACTCAGATCATCGAATCAGCCTGCCCTCTGACGAGGAGCGTGCCATCGGAGAGCCGGAGCACACCGTTGAAGCGCTGATGGCCCTCCGCTTCAAGGTAAAAGACCCGATCGCCCCCGTGGAGCGCGCAGACCAGACTGAAAAATAAAAAGAGGAGGAGCGGGGGGATTAGGGATGGGGACATTGCGGGAAGGAGGAAATGAGCAAACTTTGTCTCAGCTGAGACAAAGTTTGCTCGGGTTTTTGAGGTTTTATCCGGGGATTTTTTGCGGGGTGTTTGACCAAAGCAAAGCCCGCTCGGCGGCGTCGGCACCGTTGACGGACCAGTTGTCGAGGCGGAGGCCCCGCACATGAACCGCGATGACCTGGGCACGCTGTGTCTCGTAGGCGGGGCGGTCCGGATCCAGGCGCACGCGGGCACTGCCGAGGGGCTTGGCCGGGGGACTTTCCGGCAGCGATGCCGTGAGCACCCAGTCAATATCGTGCAGGCGAATGTTTTCGACCGTGCCCTCCGGCGGGCCTTCGATCCAGGCGCGCCCGGGTCCCCTCACGGAGCAGCCGCCCAGGCGCACGTTGCGGATGGTGCCAGCGGCTTTTCCGGAGGCATAATCGCGCGGCATCGCATCGATGAGAATCGGGTAAGCACTGCTGGTATCAAAGAGCAACTGGCTGCCTTGGATGTTTTCCATGCACCCGCCGTCCTTCATATAAAGAGCAAAGCCGACATCGCCGCGCAAAACGCAGTTGGATACGGTTATATTGCGGAAGGCCCCCTTGCTCTCGGTGCCCAGCTTGAAGGCGGCGCAGGGCGTGGTGAGGACACAATTGGTCACGACAATGTTTTCGCAATCGTCGCCCTGTGTGCTTTTGGCGACTATACAGTCGTCGCCGCAGGTGAGATCACAATCGCTGATAATGACATTCCGGCAACCATCGGGATCGATGCCATCGCTATTGGGCCAGTTGTGGCGCATGCGGAGGCCATGAAGGCGCACCTGTTCACAGCGCCGCAGATGCAGGCACCACCATTTCGCCCCGACAAAAGATACGCTCTCGATACGCACCCCGCTGCATCCCTCAAAATAGGCCATGGACGGACGGAAGATCGATTGAGCGGAGAACCAGTCGGGCGCTTCCTCCCAGGCACCGCCCCCATCAACTGTGCCCGAACCGGTGATGGCGATGTCACACGCGCCCCGCGCCTGCAGAAGCGCGCCGAAAGCTTTGTTGGCCGTAAGTTTGGGATCGTGCCCCTCAAAAGTCGGAAAGAGACTGGAATCGTCGGCCGCAAGCAGGCGGCTCCCGTGCGCGAGGTGTAGTTCGACCCCCGATTTGAGGGTGATGGAACCGCACACATGGACGCCGGGGCCCAGAACGACCGTGCCTCCGCCGCTGGCGTGGGCCGTGTCGATAGCGGCTTGGATGCGCGCCGTGTGGGCGGATGGCGCGGAGGCGCTGGACTCAATGAGATGTGGCGAATGCTCCAAGGACATGCTGAAGAAACCTACTGTTTTCGCGGGATGTAGATCCACCCGCTTGATGTCAGATCAGCCTCTTCCGAAGTCATGTAAATCCAATTATTCAAAGTCAGGGAGTAGACCCAGGGAAATTGCACCACCGCAAGCCAGCCAAGAAAATCCCCCGTGTCGACCCAATAAGGTTCGGGAACGGGATCAGGATCAGGATCAGGATCAGGACCAGGATCGGGATCGGGATCGGGATCACTTGGGCCAAGGTGGGCAAGGATGGCATCGGCCCAGGCATGGCTCATTTTTTGGATACCGGCGTCATTCGGGTGCACGGAGTCCATGAAATCCCCCGGCACATCGAGGAGATCAAAAAAATTGAGCAGGGTGAAGGGCAGCCCGGCGTCTATGCGCGCCTGCACGACCGGGCGGACAACATGCTCGTTGAAGTGGAGGGTGCGGGCGGAACGGTTCGCGCCGTTGCCCTCACCTGTATCGATGACATCGATCATCTCCGCGACAAAGACATGCGCCTCGGGAGCGAAGAAATCGATCATACTCAGAAGGTCTTCATACTTCTGACTGAGAAAAGCGACATCGACCTCCCCGCTGGAGCTTTCGCCGCGCTCGCCGTTTTTATCGCGAACGGTGTTATTCGTGCCGATCATGAGGAGAATGATGTCGGGCGAATTTTGGGAGAGCGCGTGGATGATGGGTGTATTGCCAAAGCCCCTTTCGATCGTGGTCGGGCGGGCCTGCCATGCCGCCCAACTGAAGTCCGGATCGGTGAACCACTCCACCGTCATGGCGGGATAGCCCTCGCTGTATTGATCTTCCTCCCGGGCGAGGTTGCCCGGCACATAGCCGCCGTCATCGAACCAGTTTTGCGTGCCGACCATGACATAGTGAATACCGGCCGCATCAAGGCGGTCCGGCAAGGTGCCATCGCCGCTCTGTTGCCAGGTGATGGAATCGCCAATGCGCAGGATGCGCACCGGATCGGCAGCACTGAGGCCGCCAACGAAGAAAACGAGGGCCGCAAGGGGCAGGAGTCGATGTTTCATGGGGGTGGTTTTTGGGAGGGGTAAAATCTAATCACTGGCGACAGACTCCGCCAGCAAAAGCGGGCTTTCCGCGCTCTGCAAAAAAGCGAAAATACGGCGGGCGTAAACTTCGTTTCCGGCGATGTTCAGGTGGAGGCCGTCGGCGCGAAGATCGCTCCCCGCTTGCGCGGAATCGGCGAAGTGGGCTTCCATGTCGATGAGGGGAACGTCCAGTTCGGCGGCAAGGTCTCGAACGGCGGCATTGTAGGCGCGCACTTTATCGCTGTAGAGGTGCCCGTCGCTCTGCCGGATTTCGTTTTCATAGACGGGCAGGTGGTTGGCCACGAGAACAGGCTGCCCGCCGCGGCGGCGCACAATCGCCACCATCGCGCGGAGGTTGTCGAGATACTCCGCGAGACCGACGCGGTTTTTCACGTTGAAGCCCTGGCAGGCGCAATCGTTGAGACCAAACTGGATGATGGTGATCCCCTGGCCAATCGTCTCATGGCGCATGCGCTCCATGCCCATGGTGCTGGTATTGCCCCCGATACCGTGGTTGTGGACGGCATAGGCCCCCGGTTCAGCCTCATCGAGCAAGCGTTGCAAGAGCGCCGTCCACCGCCCGCACTCCGGCAAACCGGCGGCCTCCGTGATGGAGTCGCCGAGGCAATGAAGGGTGATCGGGGATGGAGAGTCAGACATGGAAGAAGCGAAGATCGAGTGTTGGAGAAGTGGAGAGGCGGAATAGAGAATTCTGCATGATACAAACTTTGACGCTTCATGTCTCTGTCAATTGGACAAAATGTTCCATGCGATTTGCGCAGTCTGCGGCGCAAGGCAAAAAGCCTCCGCCGATCCGGAGCCCCTTTGGAGTGCGGGGCTCCGCACCGCTTTGGAAT
>JAFIGE010000053.1 GCA_020831585.1 Opitutales bacterium
CGGCACGGGGTTGACGGTTCCCCTCCGGCCCTTCGAGGGTCGCCTTGGTCGACCGGCACCGGGTGACGGGTGCCCTCCCGGCGCTTCGAGGGTGGCCTCGGTCGACCGGCACGGGGTGACGGGTGCCCTCCGGCCCTTCGAGGGTCGCCTCGGTCGACCGGCACGTGGTGACGGGTGCCCTCCCGGCCCTTCGAGGGTCGCCTCGGTCGATCTGCACGGGGTGACGGTGCCCTCCCGGCCCTTCGAGGGTGGCCTCGGTCGACCGCACCGGGGTGACGGTGCCCCTCCGGCCCTTCGAGGGTGGCCTCGGTCGATCTGGACGGGGTGACAGACCGGCACAAAAAAAAACCCCCGCCGGTTTCCCTTCCGGCGGGGGTCGCGAACCCTAAGGGGACCTGCTCAAGACCCTCAGGAAAGGGATTCGGCAACGCCTTCCAGCGTGGCAAAAACATCAGAATATCGGCGTTCGTTGACCTCTTCCCGGCGGCGGGCGATGAGACGACGGCGGGCGAGGATGGGGTGAGCCTCGGGAACGGCGGGCGCGGGAACGCCTTCGGGCAGTTGCGCGGAAAGCTCGCGCACCTGCTCGCGCAGGACGGTCTCAGCATCGGCGGCGGCCTTGTCGGCACGGTCGAGAATGGCGAGGATGCCGGGTGCGGTCTCCAGGTCGATTTGGAGCTTGGCGCGGTAGTATGCTGCTTTCCCGCCGTCGCCCGAATGTTTCACGGCGTCAACCGTCTCAAACTCCACCATGCCTTCATGGCTGCCGTAAAACGGATTCGGCCATCCGACCCGCGCGGCGCGGCGGCGCTCTTCGAGGGCGCGGGGTAAGTAGGGCTTATATCGATCAAAGAGCGCGCCCAGCTTTTCACGGGCGGCGGTGAGGGCCTTCCGCTCTTCGGCGGTTGGCTTGATAAGTGGGAATGAATTATCCATTGGTTTGAACGCGGACGATTGGAACGAGGTTGGCGGAAGCGGCCCCAAGAGCCCAGTTGCCAGGGGTGGCCAGTTCGGCGTTGGTGGCGGATTGCCCGGCGGGGTCTCCGGTCCATTTGAGCCCGCGCGGCTGGAGCACAAAGCGCGTGCGGTCATAGAGGACGCGATTGTTCTTTCCGGCATCGCCATCGAGGATAATCGAGGCCACGCTTTCCGGTGTCCCGGCGATCTCCCGGCCTCCGGCGATCTGCGGTTTTTCACCCCAGGCGATAGAGCCCGGCGCGAAGATGAAGCTTTGGTAAACCTTGCTCGCGGGGTCGCCCGTCCCGGCGCGCACCAAGAGGGAGTCGGCTCCTGTGACAACCAGAAGCCCTTTCCAGGCCTTCAAAATAAGGCGGCCTTCGGAGCTGCGAACGAGTTCAATTTGATCCTGCTTGTTGAGCGCGGTTTCAATGTCGGTGTGAACCAGCATCACGCCGCCGGAAAGAGCGGCTTTGTTGTCGCCCAGGCGAGCACACGCGGCCAGAATGCGGTCGGTGTCGATGAAGTGCGAACCGGCGACGGAGGTTTGCACTTCCACAAAACTGTTTTCCGAGTTGGCGGAAAGGGCATCATCGAAAGCGGCGTTGAGGAGGCCGATAAGCGTTGCCAGGCGGTTGCGTTGGCGAAGGCGGTTGATAACCGTTTGCGCGAAGAAAACCGGGTCGGTCTCACTCACGGCCCCGGAAAGCGCAGTCTGCCCGATGGCGTTGACGCAGTTCAGAATCGGCGCGTCCCACTCAGAGCGGGAAACTCCGTTGACCGTGGGCGCGGTGTCTTCGATCTGGATGGCGTCGGCGTGGTCGGGCTCGCGAAGGAGGCGGATCTTGGCAACGTCTCCACCGCCGGAAGCGGCTTCGGTTGCGGTGCGGTCGGGCGAGATAACGCCAGAGCCGAAGAAGTCTCCGGCGTAGGCGGTGAGCATTTCCGGAAGCCCGATGACGATCTTTGCAGGGCTCCAAAGGTTGGAGATGGTGGTTGACATGTGTGGTTTTGGGTGGGTGGTTGGATGATTCGAAGCCATTCAAGCCCGACACCGCAAAAAAGTCACTTGGCTTTAGTGGCAGTTCCGGCGCTGGCGGAAACGTCCGGAAGCCGCAGGCGCTGAAGGATGTCCATGGCCTCCGGGCAGAGGTATCGCACCATTCGCGCGTTCAGGGTGTTCCGGCAGCGGTCAAGGCCCCATCGGCGTTCGTTCTTCCGAACGACATCCTCGGAACATCCGAGAGCGCGCGCGAAATCGCCGCGGGTGAGGTAACGGAGGGGGGTGAGGGGGTTGGGTGTCTTCATGCTCGGTAGCGGGTTGCAGCGGCCCGGCGGGCGGCTTCTTGGCGGCGGGGGTTCGGAGGTGCGTTCAGCGCGCGCCATTCATCGGCCTCGGCCAGGGTAAAGAACGGGGGCATTCGCTTTGTCTTGCGCATTTTAGAGAGCGCGCCTCGGGACAGATCCCACCACGCCGCAAGGATCTCATCAGGAATCGGCTCAGCGCATCGGCGCGTTTCGAGGTCGCCGACCTCGGCTTCCAAAATCGCGATGGCATTGCCCAGGGTGTCGAGATCGTCAGGCGATAGCGGCTCACTCTCAAGGATCTTGCGGCACACAGCGGGCGTGAGAGCTTCCAGGAAACGCGCATTAAGATCCGCCATGTAGGCGCGGTGCAAATCGGGGTCATGGCTCATCGGACACACGTAAGGTTGATTGGTGAATTTGGTAAACGCTTAACCGGTAGCATTTTACCAAGGTTTTTGAAGTCGACGCATGGACGAAGCCGGGGGTGTGGGGGAACCTGCCAGCGTCGAAACGCCCAGGAGGACCCGCGCGGGGGTGGGGGCAATTCGGTAATTACGGTAAGGTTTGAAGCTACCGACGTGGCCGAACCCGCATGATTAGCGGGTTTTACCCCCCCCAATTCGGTATATCGGTAAATTCTAAAGGTGTAGACACAAACAACTCTCCACAATCGCGCGCGCGTGAAAAGGTCAGGATTTACCGTTTTACCGACGTAGCCCGCTTCTGGAGCGGGCTGGGGAGCGATCAGACCCCAAAACCTTACCGTAAATACCGAATTGGCGGCTGGGTGAATCACTCGGCAACGCTCCTCTCCCTAAGGATCGTCCACTGTTTGCCAAGCCTATTCTTCACGCTCAAAGAATATCGGTGCTCTCCATACTTGGCGGAAAGGCGGTGAAGGTGGCGGCCAAGCCAAACCGGTTGAGGTATCCAGTCCCGATCTGCGCGCAGAAGACCGTTGTCTTCGGCCTTCAGCACGCGCTCAAGGTCGGCAGCGGTGCCCCGCCATTCGGGGGCGCGGACGAGAATGGCAGCGTCGATCAGGCGGCCCAGGCGCTCAAAGGGGGAAGTTTCATCCAGGACTTCGAGAACGTCCGGATGGTGGAAATGCGTGATCCCGAAGCGGCCCGAAAGATATTCGGGAATCTCCCACTCGTGCAGAAGCCAATGCACGTATGACGGTAACTCGCTCACCATGCGTTCAAAGAGGGCGCGCTTTTCGGCTTCACGCCTTGGGTATTCAAAACCCGAATACACGCGAAGCAGCATCATCTTATCCGCGATATCATCGTCGACGGGCGGGAGCACCATAAGGTTGTCAGGCTCCAGGTTGACGGCCGCCAGGAGGCGCCAGACCGGTTTCAAGGTCATGGCCTTTTGGTGCATACCCCGGCAACGGGCTTCCGAGTTGGCAACAATTTGCTTGATCTGTGCGGCGAATTGGCGGCGGGCGCGAATGGACGTGTCTGCATTCTCATCGTCGATGAGCTGAAGCACACTTTCGAACATCTCTTCGTTGAAATTGTCTTGCCCGATCATGTAGCGGTAGGGCTTCGCTACGCGCCCCCCGGTGCCAATGCGGACGATCTCGGTCATCAAAGATTTTCCGGAACCAGCTTCACCGGCCAGGGCGAGGAAAAGCCCTCTGCTCCACCATCCAGCATAGAGGCTTTCGAGGGTCTGCCGCATCCATCCGTGAAAGTATGGCCTTTGGTCGACCTCATCATCCGGCGCGCACAAGAGCGCCTTAAACCAGGCGGCCAGGGTTGGCCATTCACCGGGTCGGGGATCGAGAAGGCGGGGGCTGCGGGTGACAAGGATTCGTGCGGCGTCCATCTCGTGAACTCCTTCCCGATAACCAGCGAGCGGCCCGGCGTAGAAAACGCGGCGGTCGGTCTCGGCGTCGATCAATTCAACCTCCAGCGGGCTCACGACCTCACCGGCTTTCCGGTCGGCGAAATCGCGTATACCCTGCTGCTTCAGCCAGCGGCGCAGTTGCGTCTCGCTCTTATCCACCCACTCAGAGCGCCCGGTGCGGTGCCAATACCGGCCCCGGCGCTCATCGTAAAAATATTCGGGATTTGCCGACACCGTTTCAAAGTCGGCTGAAGGGTCGACGGGTCGATTCAAGCTTGACTCGTCGGCCTCGGCATGAAGGTTTCTTTTCGTTGGTTTTTCGGGAGCGTCCTCACTTGGCGGTAGGGCGCTTTCTTTTTTGCCCGGTGGCGAGGTCATCGGGCGGCCCTCCGGCGCTTGGCAAAGCTCCCGTGCTTAAGAAGCCGATACAAAGCCCAGAAATGCGGAGCCTTGGTTTCTCGGGGGTGGCGACGGCGGCAGACCGCGCGGGCGCTGCCGGATGGGCGCGGCGTCTTCAATGCACACCTCCACCGCCGGCGGTTGGTAGTGTGGCGAGTTCGCCGGCGGTGAGTTCGTGCCGGGTGGCCTCGGCCTCTCCGTTGATAAAGTTGTGAAGGCTCGGCCAGTAGATCAGCCAGCGGCCCCGGCGGCTTCCGGGTTCGCGAATGTTTGCGGCCTTGATGCGGGTGGGGTAGCGTTTGAGGAGCAAAAGGAGATGGCTTCTCTTCAATCCGGAGACCGGGCAAGCTCCTTTCGGTGGCGGAAGCGGAAGCCAACGGGCTTCGATCTGTTCAATGGTTTTCGGCATGGTGTTTGTTTCCATACCACCAATAATACAGAAAACGCTTTCTCCCGTCTATCCTGTCAAATCGCGCGATTTGGGAACCCGCATAAACAGCAAGCCAGAGAGGGAAAATCTTCCATTTTTGGGCGCGCGGAAGTTAACCAAGTTCTTCGATGCGGTATGACTCCGAAATCAAGGTTTCAATCGCCGGAAACCACCGCTCCACCGCATAATCCACCGCCGTTTTCCGGTCGATTGCTCCAACCGGGTCAAAAGGGGTGCCTGCCAGAGCTCTGAAGCACTCCTCAAAGCTGTTTCCGGCCTTGCGGAGTCGCCAGAGCGCCAGCCACTTCAAATAATCGTCGATCAAATTTTCTCTCATTTTTCCGCGCCCTAGACCCACTTCGGCCTTTCCAATCCCGTTTTCTTCAAGCCAGGTCGAGAACTCTTCGACAATCGATTTACGCGGGGCCTCGGGATCGATAGCAAAGGCGAAAACGGGAACATTTCCCTTGAGGATACTGGCAAGGCGCTTGCGCGGATCCACAAAGCCCATGCCCCCGATAATGCCGATTGAGTTCGATGGTTCTCCCGGGCGCGGGAGGTGATCAATCGCATCCAAGCCAACCGGGGCGAGCCCGCAACAGTCCGTTTTCCAGGTCTTTCGATCTTCCGGCGCGGCGGATAGCCAAGGCTGGCCCCAGCCATCTGGAATCAGATCAGAAAAATGCGAACGATTGAGTTCATGCCGCAAGGCGGCGCGGCGTTCGGCCTCGGGTATGCGCCAGAGCTGCCATTCGTCGGGGTGCAGGTCGGGGGCGGTCATTGGATTTTTTCGAGTTCGGCGCGAAGGCTCGCGAGTTCGTGGTGAGTGTAGCCCGCGTGCGTCCGAGTGTCGGTGTGCCCGGTGAATTTCATTCGGATCTCAGGTGACACCCCGGCGGCGGCAAGGTGACTCGTGAGGCTATGCCGGAGGGCGTGAAAGGATTTCGTCGAGACCGACCGGCCCCCGGTGCCCTTCTGAGAGCGCTTGCGTTCGTTGTCGACCCCAGCGGCGTTCACGAGAAAGCCGAAAGCCTTTGAAGCCCGCTGCCGTGCCCCGGCCCCGGAGGAAAGGGCGGGGGTGAGAAGGGCGGCGGGATCGTCGGGCGCTTTGAGGGTGAGCAGGTGCGCTTCGAGCTTTGGGTGCAGCGGGATTTCTACCGTCCGGGCGCGGTTGCGGGTCTTCTCAGGGGTGAAGACAATGGCCTTGCGGGTAAAGTCGACCGCGCCCCAGGTGAGCCCCGTAGCGTCCCCTAAGCGCATTCCGCAGTAGTAGCCAAGGTGGATAGCCGTCCGCCATTCGTCGCCATTCTCGAAACCCTCACAAGCGGCAAACATGGCGGTGATTTCGCCGGGCGTGAAAGCCTGTCTCTCCACCGAAACAACGGAGGGCGGTTTGACGGCGGCGGCGGGATTGAAGGTAAGCTTTCCCATGCGGCAACCTTCGGCGAACGGCACGCGGAGAATTTTCAGGGTGTTCGCGATAGACTTCGAGGCAAGGCCCTTGTCGGCAAGGGTGCGAATGAAGCCTTGAACGTCGTCCGGGGTAACGTGTTCAGCGGGTGCCTTGGCCTTATCGCCCAAATAGGCGAGGAATTCGCGGCGGACCTGCCGATAACGCTTCATGGTGGTTTCGGTCTTTCCGGTGCGCTCAGAGTCTTCCACCCATGCGGTAAAGAATTCATCGGCGGACTGGGGGCGGACACGCGGCCCCCCGGCCATTTCGACCAAAGCAAGAAGCGTGTCGCGAATATCGGTTTCCCGTTTGAGTTCGCCCCTGCTTGCCCGCTCGAATGCTTCGGCCACAAGTTGAGCCTTTCGCCGGGCTTCCGTAGCCAGGCGCGAGCGCTCGCGGGCGTCTTCGTGGGTGGGGTATTTCTCAATTTGAGTTGAGCGGCGGATTTGTCGCCCGGTGCCGTCGCGAAAGACGGCGTGCCAGTAGCGCGATTTCTTTGAAGAGGATAGGCTTGCCATAGGTTGGTTATCCCATGGTTATCACACCCCCAAGTCAAACCACAAATAACACAAATGACAGAAACCGCTGTTTATGAGGGTTTGCGGTCGGTCGGTGTGATAACGAAAGCTCATTAGTTGAATCGCTGGTTCAACTCCAGTATCTCCCACCATTTCCCAGCCCGCCCAGCGGGCTTTTTTTTAATGTTAATTTAAGCTACCGGGAAGTTTAGACTTGCCAAATGGAGGAGATTTGGTGGGGTGGGGGCATGATGCACTTAATTCCAGCGAAGAGTCGGCGGTTGCCGCGGGCGGGGGTGGGTAGGGGCTTGGGCACTGTTCACCACGTGATGAGCCGGGTTTGTGGGCAGGCGTTTTTGCTCACGGATGTGGAGAAGGAGGCGTTTCGGGGGCTGTTGCGGCGGGTGGCGGGGTTTTGTGGGGTGGAGGTGATCACGTTTGCTCTGCTGAATAATCACTTCCATTTGCTCATTGAGGTGCCGGGGAAGGTGGGTGAGCTGAGCGATGAGGCGCTGCTGGAGCGGGCGCGCTGGCTGTATGGCAAGGAGCGAAAGGGCCAGCCGCTGTCAATGGCGCGGATCGAGGCGGCGCTTCGCGCGGGGGGCGGGGTGCGGGAGGCGATGCGGGGATTGCTCATGGCGCGCATGGCCTCGTTGCCGATGTTTATGAAGATCCTGAAGCAGCGGTATTCGATTTTGTTCAACCGGAAGTATGACCGGGTGGGGACACTGTGGGAGGGGCGGTTTCGGAGCGTGCTGGTGGAGAATTCAAGGGTAGCGGTTCGGGCGGTGGCTGCCTACATCGATTTGAATCCGGTGCGTGCTGGGATTGTGGATGATCCGAAGGACTACCGCTTCAGCGGGTATGGAGAAGCGGTGGGCTCGGGGAATCGGAAGGCATACGGGCTTTGGGGTCGGATTCGCGAGAATCGCGGGGATTCGGCGGAGATGACGGCGGCTCTTTATCGACAGTATCTTTACGTGAGCGGATCGGATCCACGAAAGGGGTGCCCACTTCCTCCCGAAAAGATGGCGGCGGTGAAACAGAGCGGGGGAGAGCTGGGGGTCGCCGAATTGCTGCGCTGCCGTTTGCGGTTTATGACGCAAGGCGCGATCATTGGGTCCAAGGCTTTTGTGGAGGAGTGGACGCTCAAGCGTCGGGGCGGAGATTTACCCAAGCGCGCCCGGCGACCTGCGGCGACGGGTAGATTCGGCGATGCGGTTCTGTTTGCAGCAAGCGGGCGGGTTTAGATTCAATTATTCGTTCGGGGTGAGTGAGAGTGCCCATTCTCGCTTCTCTTTCAGGCCGTTCTGCCAACCTGAGCCGCTACGCGAACCAAATTGGGCCAAATTACCCCTTGCCAAGCAAAAGGTGGACCCTCATTCAAACCGCATGATGGCTACGTATCCCCATAAATTTGCCGATCCGAATCTGCCCCCCGCGCAGGGCCTTTACGACCCCTCGACCGAACGTGAAAACTGCGGCGTGGGCTTCCTTTGCCACCTGAAGGGAAAAAAATCCCACTCTATCATCGAGGGCGTTTTGGAGATGTGCGAGAAGATGGACCACCGCGGCGGGTGCGGCTGCGATCCGAACACCGGGGACGGTGCGGGCATCTTTTTCCAGTTCCCGCACAAATTCTTCAAGACGGTTGGCCCCGAGTGCGGGATCGAGATTCCGGAAGAGGGCGAATATGCCGTGGGCATGGTTTTCCTGTCCAAAGACCCGGAAAACCGCGCTGCCTGCGAAGCGGTCTACGAGGAGATCATTCGCGAAGAGGGCCAGGTTTTCCTCGGCTGGCGCGATGTGCCCGTGGCCAACGAAACCCTCGGCGAAGCCTCCGCCCGCCGCGAACCCGCCATGCGCCAGATCTTTATCGGCCGGGGACCGGAGGTGAAGGATGGCGACGATTTTGAGCGCAAGCTCTATATAATCCGGCGCCGGGCCTCGCTCGATATCCGCTACCGCCACCTCGACGGCGGGGAGGATTTCTACACCTGCACCCTATCGGCCCGCACCATGGTCTACAAGGGCATGCTCACGACGCAGCAGCTCGCGACCTATTTTCCCGACCTCCACCATCCGGACATGGAGTCGGCCATGGCCCTCGTGCACAGCCGCTTCTCGACCAACACCTTTCCCTCCTGGCCACGCGGTCAACCCTACCGCTACATGTGCCACAACGGGGAAATCAATACCCTCCGCGGCAACGAAAACTGGGTCTGGGCGCGCCAGCAGCTCCTCGACAGCGGGGTCCTCGGCAAGGATCTCGACCGCATTCTCCCGATCATTCGTCCGGATGGCTCGGACTCGGCGAAATTCGACAACTGCCTGGAGTTCCTCGTCCTCTCCGGGCGTCCGCTCCACCACGCCGTCATGATGATGATCCCGGAGCCCTGGGAACGCCACGAAAGCATGTCGCCGGAGAAACAGGCTTTCTACGAATACCATGCCTGCATGATGGAGCCCTGGGATGGGCCGGCCTCGATTGCTTTCTCGGATGGCGTCTCCATCGGGGCCGTGCTCGACCGCAACGGCCTCCGCCCCTCGCGTTACTATGTGACCGAGGACGACCTCGTGATCATGGCTTCGGAGGTGGGCGTGCTCGAGGTCGATCCGACGAAGGTGGTGAAAAAGGGCCGTCTTGAGCCGGGCCGTATGTTCCTTGTCGATACAAAGGAAGGCCGCATCGTGCCCGACGAAGAGATCAAGGAAAAGGTCGCCAAAGACCAGCCCTACGCCGAGTGGCTCAAGCAGAGCCGCATCTTCTTTGACGAGCTCCCGAAGACGGAAGCCAAGCCCGCCCTCGAAGGGCGCAAGCTCATCCAGTTCCAGCGCGCTTTCGGCTACACCTTTGAAGACCTGCGCTTCCTCCTTGGGCCGACGGCGGAGTCCGGCAACCAGCCGCTCGGCTCAATGGGCAACGATACCCCGCTGGCCGTTCTCTCGGACCGCCCGCAGTTGCTCTACAACTACTTCAAGCAGCTCTTCGCGCAGGTGACGAATCCCGCCATCGACCCGATCCGCGAAGAATTGGTGACCGCCTCGGTGACCTTCATCGGGAGCGAGAGCGATCTTCTCCACCCCGGGCCGGAAAACTGCCGCATGATCCGCCTCGAATCGCCCATCATCGGCAACGAGGAACTGGAGCGCCTCCGCCAGGTGCAGCTTTCCGGATTTCGCGCCACCACCCTGCCCATCCTTTACCGTCCGGAACTCAAGGAACCCGGCCTTGCCGAAGGTGTCCTCCCCGGTCAGGCCCGCCATGGCGACATGGTCGATGTGGTCGATCTCAACGAAGTGACCGGCAAGGGACTCGAAAACGCCCTCGAAGATCTCTACGAAGCGGCCGATGCGGCTATCCGCGAGGGGGCCAATCTCCTCATTCTCTCCGACCGCGGGGTGAATGCACGCAAGTCCCCGATCCCGGCCCTCCTCGCCGTCTCCGGCTTGCACCACCACCTTATCCGCGAAGGGACACGGACGAAAGTCTCCATCATCCTCGAATCAGCCGAGCCCCGCGAGGTCCACCACCTCGCCGTGCTCCTCGGCTTTGGTGTGGATGTCGTCAATCCCTACCTCGCCCTCGACACCATCCGCGCGCTCATTGATCGCGGCGAACTCGCGATGGAGTACGACAAGGCGGAAAAGAACTTCCTCAAGGGCTCCATCAAGGGCGTCGTTAAGACCATGTCAAAGATGGGGATCTCGACCGTAGCGAGTTACCGCGGCGCACAGATTTTTGAAGCGGTCGGCCTCGAGTCGGACCTCATCGAGAAGTATTTCACCTGGACGGCTTCGCGCGTCGAGGGCATCGGCCTCTCGGTCATCTCGCGCGAAGTGAAGATGCGCCACGATGCCGCCTTCAAGGACCGTGAGGTGGAAAACGACGAACTCGATCCCGGCGGCGTCTACCAGTGGCGCAAGGGCGGGGAGAGCCACCTCTTCAGTCCGGCGGCCATCCACCTGCTGCAAAAGGCCGCGCGCGGCGGCGACCGCGATGTCTTCACGCAATATTCGCGCCTCATCGACGACCAGAGCCGCAAGATCCACACCCTCCGCGGGCTCATGGACTTCAAGGTCGATCCGAAGAAAGCCGTCCCGCTGGACGAAGTGGAATCGGTCGAAAGCATCGTGAAGCGCTTTAAGACGGGGGCCATGTCCTACGGTTCGATCTCGAAAGAAGCGCACGAAGCCCTCGCCATCGCCATGAACCGCCTCGGCGGAAAATCCAACACGGGCGAAGGCGGGGAGGATTACGAACGCTTCACGCCCATGCCCAATGGCGATTCCAAGCGCAGCGCGATCAAGCAGGTGGCGAGCGGACGCTTTGGCGTGACGAGCTACTACCTCGTGAATGCGGACGAACTCCAGATCAAGGTCTGCCAGGGAGCAAAGCCCGGTGAAGGGGGCGAGCTGCCCGGCCACAAGGTTTTTCCGGAAATCGCCCGCGTGCGCGGCACCACCCCCGGTGTCGGCCTCATTTCGCCACCCCCGCACCACGATATTTACTCGATTGAGGACCTCGCCGAACTCATCCACGACCTCAAAAACGCCAACCACCACGCCCGCGTGAACGTGAAGCTCGTCTCCGCCATCGGCGTGGGGACGATCGCGGCCGGGGTGACGAAAGCGAAGGCCGATGTCGTCCTCATTTCCGGCTACGACGGCGGGACCGGGGCGAGCCCGCGCTCTTCCATCCAGCACGCCGGTTGCCCCTGGGAACTGGGCCTTGCCGAAACCAACCAGACCCTCCTCCTCAACAACCTCCGCAGCCGCGTGGTCGTAGAAACGGACGGGCAGCTGAAGACGGGGCGCGATGTCGCCATCGCCTGCTTGCTCGGGGCGGAAGAGTTTGGTTTTGCGACCGCTCCGCTCGTTTCCCTCGGCTGCCTCATGATGCGGGTGTGCCACAAAAACACCTGCCCCGTGGGCGTGGCCACGCAGAACGAAACCCTGCGCAAGAACTTCACCGGCGCGGCCGATCACGTCGTCAACTTCATGCGCTTTGTCGCCGAGGAGCTGCGTGAAATCATGGCGCAACTCGGTTACCGTACGATCAACGAAATGGTCGGGCACACCGACCGCCTCGAAATGCGCAAGGCGATTGATCACTACAAGGCGAAGGGCCTCGACTATTCGAAGATCCTCTACCGTCCGAAAGTGGGGCCGGATGTCGGCACCTATTGCCAGATGAAGCAGGACCACGGCATCGAGCGTTCCCTCGACATGACGACCATCCTCCCCGCCTGCCAACCGGCCATCGAACGCGGCGAGAAGGTCCGTCTTGACCTGCCCATCGTCAACGTGAACCGCGTCGCGGGCACCATCACGGGCTCGGAGTTGACCCGCAAAAACGGCCCCAACGGCCTCCCCGACGGCACCATCCACCTCAAGTTCACCGGTTGCGCGGGGCAGAGCCTCGGTGCCTTCTGCCCGGTTGGCATGACCCTCGAAGTGGAGGGCGACACCAACGACTACTGCGGCAAAGGCCTCTCCGGCGCGCGCATCGTCGTTTACCCGCCGCGCAACGCCCACCCCGACCTCGTCGCCGACGAGAGCATCATTGTCGGCAACACGTGTTTCTACGGGGCCACCGGCGGCGAAGCCTTCATTGCGGGCGTGGCCGGCGAACGTTTCTGCGTGCGCAACAGCGGTGTCCACGCCGTCGTTGAAGGCGTCGGGGACCACGGTTGCGAATACATGACGGGCGGCTCCGTTGTTGTCCTCGGGCGCACCGGGCGCAACTTTGCCGCCGGCATGAGCGGCGGCGTGGCCTACGTCTACGACGAAAAAGGCACCTTCGCCACCCGCCTCAACATGCAGATGGTCAAACGCTACCACCTCATTGAGTGTGAGGACGCCGAGATCGAAGAAGTGCGCCAGCGCATCGAAGCGCATGTGAAATGGACCGGCAGCGTGAAAGGCCGCCTCGTCCTCGCCGACTGGGAAAATTCCCGCGCGCGCTTCATCAAGGTCCTTCCCACGGACTACGAGCGCGTCCTCATCGCCCAGCGCAAGGCCCAGGAAAGCGGTCTCTCCGGCGAAGACGCCGTCCGCGCCGCCTTCGAAGAAAACGCCAAGGTCGGGAACTGAAAAGTTCCCCCGCCCCGCTTCCCGTATAGATGCCCGACGACGTCGTCCAGAACCCGCACGACCGTTTTTTCCGGACGGCGTTCGGCAAACCGGAGCGTGCCCGCGCCCTCCTCCAGGGTATCCTGCCCCCGGAGGTCGCGGACGGCCTCGCGTGGTCGACCCTTCGACTGGAGCCGGGAAGTTACCTCGATGAGCATCTGCGCGAGCGCGTGACGGACCTTTTGTATTCTGTCAAGGGGGAGACCACCGACGTCCTCGTCTATTGCCTGATCGAGCACCAAAGCACGCCGGACCGCTGGATGCCGCTCCGCCAACTGAGCTACCAAGTGCGCATTTGGGAAGGTTTCCGGGCTCGGAATCCGCGCCCAAGTCAGGTTCCCGCGATCATCCCGGTCGTTTTGTATCAGGGCGATGCGCCGTGGAATCACCCGATGGATCTGGCCTCCCTCGTCGCCACCCCGGAGGCGGGAGGGGCAGCCTTTGCGAAGTGGATTCCCCGTTTCGAGTTCATTTTCCTGCCGCTTCAGAGCGCCGATTTGGAGAAAATTGCAGCTGACTTATCCGTCCGCCTCGTCCTCCGCTTCATGCGGGAGATCGTGACCAAGCCCGACACCCTCCGCGTTCAGCAGTGTTTTGCGGTTCTCTCCGAGTTGTGCGAATGTGAAAACGACGCTCAGTTCATCCGGACCTGCCTCGCCTATCTCTTTGACCGGAGCGGGGAGGTTGACACCGGATTTTTCGAAAAACAAATTGAAGGATCATCTTTTGGAACACTGAAGGAGGACATCATGACACTTGCAGAACAGTATATCGAAAAAGGACGCCGGGAGGGTAAAATCGAGGGCAAAATTGAGGGCAAAATTGAGGGCAAGGCCGAAGGCAAACTGGAGGGCAAAGTCGAGGGTGTAATCGAGGTTCTCGAAGCACGATTCGGCCCCCTTCCACCTGACATCTCAACTGCGGTAGCCGCCACCAGCGACCTAACCCAACTGCAGGCTTTGTTTCGCGCGGCCGTCCGCTGCTCCGATCTGAACGCTCTCCGCGCCACCCTTTCGTTTCCCCGCGTTCCGGAACACTGAATGAAGGCATCATGACACTTGCAGAACAGTATATCGAGAAGGGGCGCCAGGAGGTGCTCCAAGCATCCTACTTGGAGAGTAAAGTTGAAAGCATCCTGATCGTTCTCGAAGAGCGATTCGGTCCAATCCCTGCCGAAATTTCCACGGCCGTGTCCTCCATCAAGGACCTTTCCGAGTTACGCGTATTGCTGCGCACGGCCGTCCTCTGCGCCGATCTGAACACTTTTCGCGCCAGCCTCCAGCTCCCCTGATTTAATCCTCAAAACACACATTAATGGGCAAACCTACCGGATTCCTCGAAGTCGAACGCCAAACCATCGCCGACCGCGACCCCATCGAACGCCTCAAAGACTGGCGTGAGATTCACGATCACCACAACCCCGATGCGCTCCGTGCGCAGGGTTCGCGCTGCATGGACTGCGGGACGCCCTATTGCCACACAGGGATGACGCTCTCGGGCATGGCCAGCGGCTGCCCGATCAATAACCTCATTCCCGAGTTCAACGATCTCGTCTATCGCGGACGCTGGAAGGATGCCCTCCTCCGCCTCTGGAAGACAAATAACTTCCCCGAGTTCACCGGTCGCGTGTGCCCGGCGCCGTGCGAGGGTTCCTGCGTCCTCGGGGTCATCGAGCCCCCGGTGGCGATCAAAAACATCGAGTGCTCCATCATCGACCACGCCTGGGAAAACGGCTGGGTCGTGCCCCAGCCCCCCGAGACCCGCACGGGCAAGCGCGTCGCCGTCGTCGGTTCCGGACCGGCCGGGCTCTCCGCCGCCGATCAGCTCAACAAAGCGGGTCACAATGTGACCGTCTTTGAGCGGGCCGACCGCCCCGGCGGCCTCCTCATGTATGGCATCCCCAACATGAAGCTCGACAAAGAAGAGGTCGTGGCCCGCCGCATCGGCATCATGGAAGCCGAGGGCGTCGAGTTCCGCTGCGGGGTCTTTATCGGCAAAGACAGCGAGTGGACCATCGAGCGCCTGCAGGAGGAGTTCGACGCCGTCGCCCTCTGCTGCGGCGCGACCAAGCCCAACGACTTTCTCGCCCGCGCCCCCGGTCGCGATGCCAAGGGCATTCACTTTGCCATGGACTTCCTCACGGCCAACACCAAGGCCGTGCTCGATTCCAAAGCCGCCGACACCGACGGCGTGCCCCCCGGCGACGTCATCTCGGCCAAGGGCAAGGACGTCATTGTCATCGGCGGTGGCGATACCGGCACGGACTGCGTCGGTACCAGCCTGCGCCACGGTTGCAATTCCGTCGTGCAATTGGAGATCCTCCCCCAACCGCCCCTCCAGCGCGCCGCCAACAATCCCTGGCCCGAATGGCCCAAGGTCTACAAGCTCGATTACGGCCAGACCGAGGCGAAAGTGAAATACGGTTCCGATCCGCGCCAATACCTCGTCAATACGAAGGAGTTCATCAAGGACGAAGACGGCAACCTCGCCGGTCTCAAGATCGTCCAGATCAAGTGGGAGCGTTCCCCCGAAGGCCGCATGAGCCCCGTTGAAGTGCCCGGCTCCGAACGCGTCCTCCCCTGCCAGTTGGCCCTCTTTGCCCTCGGCTTCAGCGGACCCGAACAGGAAATCATCCAGAAGTTCGGCCTCGAAACCGACGCCCGCTCAAACGTCAAAGCCGAGCACGAGGACTACCGCACCGGCATCGAAGGCGTTTTTGCCGCCGGCGATATGCGCCGCGGTCAGAGCCTCGTCGTCTGGGCGATCAACGAAGGCCGCGGCTGCGCCCGCGAAATCGACCGCTTCCTCATGGGGGTGACGCAGTTGCCCTGACCCATCCGATCGCTTTTGAGGGGCTTTGGATCGCAGGCTCTAGGGCGCGGGTTGCCCGGGCAAATTTCCCGCGAGCCATGACTCACTGGCTTGTCCGTTCGAAACGGTTGGCCTCGCGGTTTTTGCGCACATCCGGGAGAGGAAAAACGGTGCCGTTCATGGTAATATAGACACCCGGCGGGAGGATTTGCACGGCCGCGGCGGCAAAGCCGATATTGAAAATGGCATCGCTTTCTCGGAAACGGGCGGGCGTGAGGGAGCCCGTCAGGACGACGGTTTTCTCGCTTTGCGATCCGAGTGTGCAGGCGGTCTCCACCATCGTGTCGGTTCCGTGGGTGATGAGGATCCGTTGCTCCGGACAAGCCCGAATGGCGGCGGCGATTTCAGCCCGGTCTTCCGCCGTGATTTCGAGGCTGTCTTTGCGCATGAGCGGGTGCGCGCGGAAGGTGAAATTCACGTGGGCATGCTTAAGCACCTCACCGATCTGCGGAGACCCTACCTGAAAAGCGCTGAGCTCATCAAAATAGATTTTGTCGATTGTGCCGCCTGTCGTGAAAATGGCGATACTGCCTGTCTCTGCCATCGTTCCGTTCGCCTAACCGCTGAGGTTTTGAATGATGGTGATGATGGGAAGGAAGAGCGCGATGACGATCGTGCCCACAACCACGGCCAGGAGGACGATCAGGATCGGTTCGAGGGCGGAGGTGAGGCCAGCCACGGCATTATCGACATCGTCTTCGTATTCGATGGCGACGCGTTCGAGCATGGCGGGGAGTTGGCCGGTCTGCTCGCCGACCTCGATCATGCTGGAAACCATCGGAGGAAAGACACCGGTGCGCTCAAGGGGCGCGGCCACGGCATCCCCGTCGCGCACGCGCTCCCCGACATGGGTTAGGGCATCCGCGACGACCGCATTACCCGCCACATCGCGGGCGATGCCGAGGGCTTCGAGCATCGGGACACCGCTGGAGAGGAGGGTGCCGAAAGTCCGGGCAAAGCGGGCGATGGCAACCTTGCGGGTGATCTCACCGGAGACGGGTAGGACCAGCTTGATGCGGTCGATGAGGCGGGCACCCCCGCGGCTTCGCCGGAAGAGGCCCCAGAGGCCCCAGAGACCAAAGAAAATGATTCCGAGAAGCCACCATTGGTTGCGCACGAGGTCGCTGATGGCGAGGACGAGTTCGGTGACGGCCGGGAGGCGTTGACCGCGCAGAAGGGTGGCAAAGATCGCCTCGAACTGAGGAATCACGTAGGTGACCAGAAAGCCCACGATAAGGACCGCCACGACGATGACAACGAGCGGGTAAACAAGTGCTGCACGCACCTTCTTTTTGATCGCCTCCGACTTTTCGAGGAACGTGGCCACGCGGCTGAGCACCGTTTCCAGAATGCCGCCGGATTCCCCCGCGCGCACCATGTTCACGTAGAGGTGGTCAAAGATAGCGGGGTATTGAAGAAGGGCTTCGGAGAAGTTGCCCCCGCCGCGCACGTGGTCCGCCAAGTCGGTGATCACCGTTCGCGCGGCCTTGGTTTTCTGCTGGCGGGCGAGGGTTTCGAGGGCGCGCACCACCGGCAGTCCGGCGCTCAAAAGGGTCGCCATCTGCCGGGTGAAGAGGGTGACGGTCTCCGCGCGTCGCGGAAGGCGTTTTACTCTCTTCCCGGATCCCGCAGCGGGAGCCTTTTTTGCAGTGGTGGTCATCTGGGTGTCGATACTTGGCCGAATTCGGGCAGCGACGCCAATCCTTTTTCGTCAAGTTTTCGCGACTGGCATCCCCCGTCCGGCGGCTTTTTCCGGTTTTCCGCAATTCACCTTTGACCCGCCAAGGTGAGTGAATTTAATTTTCGGATACCATGCCGAAAAACTTTGGATTTGTCTCCACGCGTTTTGCCGGAACGGATGGCGTTTCTTTGGAGAGCGCAAAATGGGCAGAGGTTCTCTGGGACGACCGCCATGTGAGTTATTGGTATAGCGGGCAGAGTGACCGTGCGCCGGGAGTGAGCCTGTGTGTGCCGGAAGCGCACTTCAACCACCCGGAGAGCGTGTGGATCAATGAGCGCATCTGGGGGCGGACGCGCCGCCCGCGCCTCGTCTCGCACCGCATCCGCGAAGTGGCGGACTATTTGAAGGGAACGCTCTACCAGTTCGTGACCGAGTTTGGCATCGATGTGCTTGTGCCGGAAAATGCCCTCACCATTCCCATGAACGTGCCGCTGGGGGTGGCCATCACGGAGTTTCTCGCGGAGACCGGCATGCCCGCGATCGCGCACCATCACGATTTCTACTGGGAGCGCACGCGCTTCTCGGTCTCGGCCATTCAGGATTACCTCGACATGGCCTTCCCGCCAAGACTGCCAAACCTGGCGCATACCGTCATCAATGCCGCTGCCCAGCAGCAACTCAGTTTGCGCAAGGGCGTCGGCAGCCTTCTTGTGCCCAATGTTTTCGACTTTGAGAAAGAAGCTCCCCAACCCGATGCCTACTCCGCCGATGTGCGCAAGGAGATCGGGCTTGAGGAAGACGATCTGTTCATTTTGCAGCCCACGCGGATCGTTCCGCGCAAGGGTATCGAGCACGCCATCAAGCTTGTCAGCCGCCTCAAGCGCGACAAGGCCAAGCTCGTGATTTCCCATGATGCGGGTGACGAGGGTTATGAATACAAGCACATGCTCGAAGAATTCGCGCGCGAGGAGGGCGTCGATATCCGCTTCATCGGCGACCGGGTGAGCGAAGTCCGCCAACTGGATGCCGAGGGGCGGAAACTCTACACGCTCTGGGACCTTTACCCGCACGCCGATCTCGTGACCTACCCGAGTACCTACGAAGGCTTCGGCAACGCCCTCCTGGAAGCACTCTACTTCCGCAAGCCGGTAGTCATCAACCGATACAGCATCTTCATCGAGGATATCGAGCCGAAGGGCTTCAAGCTCGCCGTGATCGACGGATTTATCACCACCGAAGTGGTTCGCATGGTCCGTCGCCTGCTCGAAGACAAGGCTTTCCGCGCCGAAATCGCGGACCACAATTTCAAAGTGGCGAAGCGCTATTACAGCTACGCCGTTTTGCGCCGCAGTCTGCGCACTCTCATCACCAACCTGACGGGCTGGTCGCCCAAGACCCGCTGAGGAGAGCAATACCTATGGTTACTTATCTTACGCAGCAACAAGCTTCCCGCATAGAAGGTCGTTTCCGGCGGCTCTACGGCCCGCGCGCGTCGAGTCTCCTGGATCGGTTTTTCATGCTCCTGGGACGGTATGGAGTGGGGGTCGGCCCGATCGAAAAGATGCCCCTCTGGGATGAAAATGACACCGTCCTCATTACCTATGCCGACAGCATCCGCCAGGAGGGCGAGCGGCCCCTCGTCACGCTTCGGCGGTTTTGCGCGGAGTATCTCAAGGGCACGATCCGCACGGTGCACATCCTGCCCTTTTATCCGTGGTCTTCGGACGACGGCTTCAGCGTGATCGATTACCGCAAAGTCGAGCCGTCCTATGGCCACTGGGACGACGTGGAGAACCTCGGGAAGGATTTTAACCTGATGTTCGACCTTGTGCTGAACCATTGTTCGCGCAAAAGCGCCTGGTTCCGGGAGTTTGTCACGGGGGTCGCGCCCGGCCGGCATTATTTCCACTCCATGGATACCTCTCTCGACTTGAGCAAAGTGGTGCGCCCGCGGCAATCGCCCTTGCTCACGAAAACCGCCACGCGCAATGGCAACGCCTGGGTATGGACGACTTTCAGCGACGATCAAGTCGATCTGAACTGGGCCAATCCGGATGTGCTTTTCGAGTTCCTTGACATTTTTTTCCTCTACCTCTCGAAGGGCTGCCGGATCTTCCGCCTAGATGCCGTGGCCTTTTTGTGGAAATCCATCGGCACGGACTGCCTGCACTTACCGGAGACGCACGAGGTGGTGAAGCTCTTCCGCGATGTGCTCGAAGTGGTCGCTCCCGCCTCCATCCTCATCACGGAGACGAATGTGCCGCACGAGGAGAATATCTCGTATTTCGGCGACGGGGATGAGGCCCACATGGTCTACAACTTCACCCTCCCGCCGCTCCTCCTGCACGCGCTCCTGCGGGGCAGCGCGGCGGAGCTCACGCGCTGGGCGGGAGGCTTGCCAAACCTGCCGCCGGGGCGGACTTTTTTCAATTTCACGGCCTCCCACGACGGCGTGGGCGTGCGCCCGCTCCAAGGCATTTTGCCGGACTCGGAGCGCGACTGGCTGGCCAAAGAGGTTTCCCGGCGGGGCGGCAAGGTTTCCCTCAAGTCCAACAGCGACGGTTCCACCAGCCCCTACGAACTCAACATTTCCTACGTCGATGCCCTCGGCGACCGGAAGGATGAGCCTTTGGGCACCCGCCGCTTCCTCTGCTCGCAAGCCGTGGCGCTCTCGTTGCGCGGCGTTCCCGCTCTCTACATACACAGCCTCATGGGCACGGGCAATGATCTCGACGGCCTCAAGCGCCTGGGCTACAATCGCGCGATCAACCGCCGCAAGCTCGACATTGGCGAGCTCACCGCAACGCTGGCGGATTTGGATTCGCGCGAAAACCGCATCCACACGACGCTCATCAAGTGGATCCGGCGGCGCGGGCACCATCCGGCCTTTCATCCCGACGCGCCGCAGGAGGTGATGGATCTGGGTCCGGAGTTCTTCGCCCTCCGGCGGATCTCCCTGGACCGCGCGGAAACGATCTTTTGCCTCTTTAACTTTACCGCTACCGAGCAGGCCTTGCCCTTCCGGAAAATTGACGCCTGCCTGGGCGTTGCCGGCACGTGCCGCGACCTGATCTCCGCGCAGACCATGCGTACCGGTCCGAAGCGGACGCTCACGCTCTCCCCCTACCAAGCCGTTTGGCTGGTATATCGGTCGGGATCATGACCGATTCGCCCACCATCTTCATTGCCTGGACCACGGTGGATTCCGCAGAGACCGCCGCGCTTCTTGCGAGGCGGGCGGTCGATGCCGGCGTGGCGGCGTGTGTGCAAGTGGACGGACCGGTCCGCAGCTTTTATAAATGGCAGGGCAAGGCGGAGACCGGTGACGAATGGCGCCTGGTCTTCAAGGTCGCGGGGGAGGGAATAGAGAGCTTGGAGATTTGGCTGAAGGCAAACCACCCCTACGAAACACCGCAATGGTTGGCCTGCCGTGCCGACCGGGTCGATGCCGCCTATGCCCTTTGGGTAAAGGGTGGGCCCGTTCCATAAATCTATTGGGAACCAGCGTTCTGTTTTTTAAATGTTCTGAACATTTTGATTGACGCACGTTTTTGGCTGATGTTTGGATGGTGAACATGAGCCGAAAATTTTGCCGTAGGTTGATATATCCGCGATTGGCTTGCCACCACCTTATTTCGCGGGTGGTGCAGAAAAGGCGGCTGATGGATGAGGAGGCGATGAAGGCGATGCGGCATATTATGCGCTCGCAGGCAGCGTTTGCGGGGATGGAGGTGCTGACGTATTGCTTTATGGCCAATCACTTTCACATCTTTGTGCGGCTGGATCCGAAGGAGACGGAAAACCTCGACGACGCGGGTCTGGTGGCGCGGTTTCGGGCGCTTTATGGTGGAACGCGCTGCGCTTCGGTGGGGTTGGATGCGGATGATTTGGAGGAGATTTTGACTAAGAACAGGGATTCCGCCGAGGGGATTCGTCGACGCCTGAAGGCGCGGATGGGGGATGTGTCGGTCTTCATGCGGGAGGTGAAGACGCGGTTTACTCTGTGGTATAATCAGAAGCACGGGACGGTCGGCACGTTCTGGGCGGAGCGTTTCCGCAGTGTAATCGTGGAAGCGGATACGGAGGCGCAAAGGATGGTGGCGGCTTACATCGATTTGAACCCGGTGCGGGCGGGTCTGGTGGAGGATGCGGGTGCCTATGGCTTCAGTGGTTTCGGGGAGGCTTGCGCGGGTAGCTCGGCCGCTCGGCGGGGGATCGCCCGGATCGAGGGCAAGATGACCTGGGCAGCGAAATGGCACGAGCGCTACCGTGCGCGGTTGTGCAGCCGGATGGGGCCGGGAATGCGGCCTCCTCAGGTAGACCAGAAGAACGCCTCGGCAACGACGCACGAGGATGGGGTGGGGGGCGTTGCGGTCGAAGTATCGGGGCTTCTTTCGAAAATCCGCGCCTTCAGTGAGAGCTGGGTAGTCGGGTCGGTGGCGTGGGTGGCGAGCTTCTGTGCGCCGAATGGTTGGCTCGGCTATAAGAAGGGCAGAAAGGCCCAACCGGTTGCACTGGATGGTGGGGCTGATCTCTCGACGGTCGCGACCGTGGTCAAACGCCGCTGCGAAGGTCCCCGTTAAACGTAACAACTTTTTGTTGATCAGACTGGCGGGAAACTTCGGGCTTTCGTTGCCTTCGAGGGGTCCTCATTGTCCTCTTCCGTAAATGGGAAAAGTGCGGAAATTGCCCGAGGGGGTGGCAAACCAGATCGCAGCCGGAGAGGTCGTTGAGCGGCCCGTTGCTGTGGTCAAAGAGCTTGTGGAAAACGCCCTCGACGCCGGTGCCCGCCAAATTGAGGTGGAGTTCCGCAAGGGCGGGAAAACCTACATGCGCGTGACCGACGATGGTTGCGGGATGGATCGGCAAGACGCACAAACGGCCCTCGAGCGCCACGCCACCTCGAAGATTGAAAAAGCGCAGGACCTTCAGCGCATTCTCAGTTTTGGCTTTCGCGGTGAGGCGCTCCCGAGTATTGCGAGTGTCTCCCGTTTTCGACTGCGCACCCGTCTGCGCGGCACCAGTTTGGGAACGGAAATCGTCGTGGAGGGAACCGGCGCTCCCCGCATCGCCGATGCCGGTATGCCGGAGGGGACGGTGATTGAGGTCGCTCAGCTCTTTCATACCGTGCCGGTGCGCCGCAAGTTCATGAAGACTGACCGGACCGAAGCGGCCCACATCATTCAGCTTTGCCGCGTCATCGCGGTGGCGCATCCGGAAGTCGCCTTCACGCTCATTGAGGATGGCCGCGAAGTCTTTCGGTCGCCGGTTTGTGCCCACCTTGAGGATCGGGTAGGGGAGGTCTTCGGGCGGGCGCTGGTTCGCGAGATCATGCCGATTGAAGCAGTGGAGGAGGCATCGGCGTGGAAGGTGCATGGATTGGTTTCCCAGCCCGGCCGGGGGCGTACAACCCGTGCCGAGATGCTTTGTTATGTGAATCGTCGACCTGTCGACAGCCGCCTTCTCAATTACGCCCTCATTGAGAGTTTTCACACCTATCTGGCGCGTGGGCGTTATCCGGCGGCCTTCCTTTTTCTCAAAATTCCCCCGGCGGAGGTGGACGTGAATATCCACCCGGCGAAAAGGGAGATTCGCTTTCGTGACGAGGGGCGGGTACGGCGCTTTGTGATGGAGGCGCTGCTGGAGCATTTGCGGGCGGCTTCCCGGGGAGCGTTGCCACAGGCGAAGCCGGTTGATCCGGTTGTACCGCCCAAGCCGTTGGCATCTTCGCCCGTTCAGGGCCAACCGGTAAGGCGCGCTCCGGGCGCGCCAACGGAGCGGCCTGCTCCGCGCACAGTTCCGTCCACGGCGGGCTCTGCGGTCCCGGATTGCCGCGATGGGGTGGCTGGGGCAAACCAACCGCCTTTGCCTCGGTCGGCCCCGGTGGCGAAGCCGGAGCCCTCGCCTTCGCCTCGTCAAGGATCCATGGCTGCCCCGCGCGCAGCGGAATCCGGGGAGGGCATCCGGGCTTGGCGGTTCATTGGTTTTCTTGAAGATCGTTTTGTTCTGTGGGAGTCGCCGGAGGGGTTGGTCATCCTTCACTATGCGGCCGCTTGGGAGCGTATCCGCTTTGAGGAAATCCTCCGCACGTTTCAATCCGCCGATGCGGTCCGGCAGGGGTTGCTTTTTCCGTTGTTGTTGGAAGTCGATCCTCTTTCCGCCGACACGCTAACCCAAGTGATTCCGATTGTGGCGCGAATGGGTTTTGATCTCGAACCCTTCGGGCGCGATGTTTTCCGTCTGTCGGCGGTCCCGGATTGGTTCACTCCGGAGCAGGCGGAATCATTCATCCGCGAGGGCATCCGGCTTCTGCGCGAGCAGGGCCGCAACTGGAAAGAGGACGCTGTATCCGTTGAGATGGCCAAACTGGCGGCGCGCCGGGCGGTTCATGGTTTGCCCGCAAAAGATCCCCAATCAGCCCGCGCGTTGCTTGCCCGCCTCTTCGCCTGCCGGGATCCGCTTGTCGATCCCCGCGGCCGCGCCACCTTCTTTGAAGCACGGATGAGCGATATTGAGCGTCGCCTCGGCCTATGAAACGAACCTTTTGCCCGCCTCCGGTTTTTGGTTGTCGTGCGAAGGGATTTGAAAATGGTCGGAATTCTGCTGCGGCAACGAACCTTTCCGAATGAGTGCTTTCATTGAATTGCGCGGGATCACCAAACGCTACGGCGATGCGGTTGCGGTCGACGGCGTGGACCTCGATCTGGTCAAGGGAGAGGTGTTTTCCCTCCTTGGCCCCAGCGGTTGCGGCAAGACAACTCTCCTGCGCATCCTCGCCGGCTTCATTATGCCCGACGCGGGCACGGTGCGCGTGGACGGCGTCGATCTAACCCGCGTGCCCGCGAACCAGCGCCCGATCAACACCGTTTTCCAGAATTACGCCCTCTTCCCGCATCTCTCTGTGCGGCAGAATATCGCCTTCGGGCGGAAGATCGCGGGCGTGCCCGCCGCGCAGATCCGGCGGGAGGTGGACCGGATGCTCGACCTCATTCAAATGGCCGGCCATGCCGACAAGCGGCCACATCAGATCAGCGGGGGCCAAAAGCAGCGTGTGGCCATTGCCCGCGCCCTCATTAACGAGCCTCGTCTGCTCCTCCTCGACGAACCCCTCGCCGCGCTCGACCTGAAACTTCGCCAGCACATGCTCCTTGAGCTGGAGCGCATTCACCGGGATGTGGGCACGACCTTTCTTTACGTCACGCACGATCAGGGAGAGGCCATGGGCCTGAGCGATCGGCTGGCCGTCATGAACGGCGGACGAGTCGAGCAAATCGGCGCGCCCGCCGAGGTCTATGAGGCCCCCGCGACCCGCTTTGTGGCGGATTTCATCGGCGATACCAACATCCTCGACGGCCATGCCGGGAGCCGCCCGCGCCCGGATTACCTGAGCGTGGAACTCGGGAGCCTGGGCCGTGTGCTGGCCTGGTGCGACCGGCCGGTGGCCGCAGGGAAGACACTGCACCTTTGTCTGCGCCCGGAAAAGATCCGTCTCGAGCGGCCCAACGGCGGTGTGGATGATGATTGGAACCGCGTGGGTGGCACGATTACCGAATACAATTACTTCGGCTCCCACACGCGCTTTGTCGTGCGCGCGGGCGCGCTCGATCTCTCCGTTGTCCAGCCGCACCGGCGTTGTTTCCTCGACGAGAAGCCCTTTGCTCCGGGCGACCCCGTCATGCTCAGTTGGCATCCCGACGACGGGTATGTCATCCCCGGCAATCACGGGGTTCCCGCCGAAGCCGTCCTCCAATGAAGGCTGGCGGCGGAGACGGTCTTCTGAAGCGGCGGGGGCTGGAGATACTTCTCACGGCACCCAGCCTTATCTGGATGGGTCTCTTTTTTGCCCTGCCGACTTTTCTCGTTTTCCTGATCGCCTTCCGCCCGGCCGATCCATGGGGCGGGGTGGGGGACGGTTTCACCCTTGAAAGCTGGGCGCGCCTGGGCAACCCCGCCTACCCGCTGATCTTTTGGCGCACCCTCTGGTTGAGCGCCGCCACCACCGTCATTTGTCTGGTTCTCGCCGTGCCCGTGGCTTACTGGCTTGCCCGCCTCGACCGGGGCCTGCGGAGATGGATGCTCATCCTCGTCATCCTTCCGTTTTGGACGAATTTTCTCATTCGGATTTTTGCCTGGAAGACGCTCCTTCATCCCGAGGGCTATGTGAAAGAGCTGCTCCTCTTCTTCGGGTTTTCCGACGCGCAGGCGCAGTTGCTCTACAATCCATGGGCCGTCCTGATCGTGCTCGTTTATAGTTACCTACCCTTCGCCATCCTTCCCCTCTACGCGGCTGCGGAGAAATTCGACTTTTCCCTCGTCGAGGCGGCCTGGGATCTGGGAGCGGGGCGTTTGCGGGCTTTTTGGAGTGTCTTTGTGCCTGGCATTTCCAAGGGCCTCCTGACGGCCTTTCTCATCGTATTTGTCCCCGCCCTCGGCTCCTACGCCATTCCCGACATTATCGGCGGGACGTCTTCGGAAATGATCGGCAACCGCATCGCCCAGCGGGTTTTCACCGACCGTAACCTCCCGCACGCCAGTGCCCTGAGCGCGCTCCTCGCCCTGGCTGTGCTGCTGCCCATGGTGGCCTATCTCGTTCAGCTCGGTCGGGAGCAGCGTCGCCTGCGGAAAGAAGGAGGTGCGGAGTGAAACCAAGCCGCGTTCCGCTCTTCACGGCCATGGCAGCCCTCCTCTTTCTCTACCTGCCCATTATCGTGCTGGTCATCCAATCATTCAATACCGCGCGCTACGGCGGGAGCTGGCAGGGCTTCACACTCGATTGGTACCGGCAGCTCGCGGGCAATGCGCCCATTCAGCGCGCCACCGTCAACACCCTCATCGTGGCGAGCGTTTCGACCTTTTTCTCTCTGGTCCTGGGCACCCTTGCGGCGTGGGTCCTTCACCGATACAAGGGCGGGCTGCAGCGCTTGCATTACCTCCTCGTCTACGCGCCGCTCGTCATCCCCGATATCCTCATGGGCATGAGCCTGCTTCTCCTCTTCGTGCAGGCGGGGATTCCGCTCGGGCGCGGGACCATTATCATCGCCCACACCACCTTTTGCTTCAGCTACGTCACGCTCGTCCTGATCGGCCGCTTGCAGGATTTTGACGACAACCTCATCGACGCCGCCCTCGACCTGGGGGCGCGTTGGCCCACCATCATCACGCGCATTCTCCTGCCCCTTCTCGGGCCGGGGCTGGCGGCGGGCGCGCTCCTCGCTTTCACCCTCTCGGTGGATGATTTTGTCATCACCTTTCTCGTCGCCGGGCCGGGCAGCACCACGCTGCCGGTTCATGTCTATGGAATGATGAAGTTTGGCTCGCCAGCTTTGGTGAATGCTCTAAGCGTCCTCTTCATGGCGGCGACGTTTGCGATTGTCCTCACCAGTCAACTTCTACCAAAAGAAAAGTCATGAAGCGTGCTATCCGTGTCCTTTGCTTGCTCCCTCTTCTGCTCTCGATGGCGGCCTGCGGCCTATTCGACCGGCGCGAGGTGCTCTTTGTCTATAACTGGGCCGATTACGTCAGCGAGGATGTGATCGAAGCCTTCGAGGAAGCCTTTAATTGCCGCGTCGTCATTGACACGTTTGATTCCAACGAAACCATGTATGCCCGGCTCCGCGCGGGGGCCACCGGCTACGATGTGATTTTCCCCTCCAGCTATATGGCCGAAATCATGTGGCGCGAAGGTATGCTCATGGAGCTGGATCACAGCCAGCTCCCCAATGCGCGCCTGATCGATCCGGACTTTCTTGCCGAACAAGCCATCGACACCGAAATGCGCTACAGCGTCCCCTACATGATGGGCACCACCGGTATCGGCTACCGCAGCGACCGCATCGAGGTGACGGACCGTTCGTGGAATATCTTTGAGCGCGCTGACCTCGCCGGACGGATGATGATGCTCGATGACATGCGCGAAGTCATTGGGGCAGGGCTCCTCTATCTGGGCCATAGCATCAACACCACCAATGCTGCCGAGATCAACGCCGCCGCCGATGTGGTCATCCGTTGGAAGCGCAACCTCGCCCAATTCGACAGCGAAGCTTACAAGACCGGCCTGGCCTCCGGTTCCTTCTTTGTGGCCCAGGGTTACAGCGGCGACGTGCGCATGGTCATCGACGACGAGCCCTCCGTCGCCTATTTCCTGCCGAGGGAAGGCTTTGTATATTACGTGGACGACATGGTGATCCCCCGCACAGCCTCCAATCCCACGCTGGCGCACGCCTTCATCAACTTCATGACCGCTCCCGAAAACGCCGCCGCCAATACCGAGTGGGCCTATTTTCTCACCCCTGTGACGGCGGCCTACGACCTCCTCGACGAAGCCACCCGCAACGATCCCGCCGTGTTCGTCCCCCGCGAAGATTTCCGGCGTGCGCAGACTCTCCGCGATGTCGGCGAGGCCCTCTCCATCTATTCCGCCGCCTGGGACCGCATCAAAGCCGCCCGTTGAGGAAAAAAGCATGATTTCCTATTGACCCTGTCCGGAAAAAGTCCTTTCTCCTCGTCTTTCTATTGTTTTCTGGGGCCGTAGCTCAGTTGGAAGAGCGCTTGCATGGCATGCAAGAGGTCGTCGGTTCGATCCCGATCGGCTCCACCATTTTTTTAATGCCCTCAAGATTCGTGTCTTGTGGGCTTTTTGTTTTCGGGAATTGGACTAGAATTGTCACGGGGTTATAACACCTCGCTTTGTCTCATAGCTGCCCCGGGCAAGGCCCGCCTGGCATGCCGGGACGAGGTTCGGGGCAGCCGCTCCGGGGTTTGGTCGGCAGTCTGGGTGAACTTTCGACATTGCCGAGGTCAGGACGTCAGCGACGTGTTTCGGTTTCTCGCTTTCCTCGAGAGCCGCACAGCCCAGCTCCCCGCTCTCCTTGACTTCATTCTGTGTTCATGCATGGTCGTGTTATGGCAACGAAGACGATCAGCTTGGAAATCGAGGCGTATGAAAAGCTGCGTCGGGCCAAGCGTTTTCCCCGGGAGTCGTTCTCGGAGGTCGTGATGCGGGCTTCCATTCCCGGTGGCGGGGTGACGGGACGGGAGCTTCTGGACGGCTTTGATTCGGGCGAATCGGCTTTCACGGAGGAGGCGCTCGACGCAATTGACGCGCTCAATGCCAACGATGCGCCGCCCGATATCCCATGATCCTGGACTCCACCTTCCTCGTCGATTTTGAGCGGGAGCGCAAGAGGCGGAAACCGGGGGCGGCCTGCGCTTTCCTCCGGGCGCACGCGGACGATCCTTTCTGCATCACCTTTACGATCGCCGGTGAGTTGGGGGCAGGACAGTCTCTGGGGGTGGACCGTGCGAAATGGTACCGGTTTATCCAATCCTTCCGGATTTTGGAGTCGTCGCCGGATGTGGCCTGGGAGTTTGGTCAGGCCTACCGGCATCTTCAATCGCAGGGCACGCTCATCGGAGCGAACGACCTGTGGATCGGGGCCACAGGCTTGGCTTATGGTCTGCCCGTCGTCACGCGAAATGCACGGGAATTTGGGCGAATTCCCGGTCTGGAAGTTTTGAGCTACTGAAGCCGCTACTCTTCGGTTACCCGCAGGCGCAGGAATCGCGGTTGCCCGGGGGCTTCCGGGAGGGGCCCGCGGATGGTCACGGTCTCCGTGCCGTCGTCGTTGGAAAGGGGAAGGCCATCGGATTCAATGATGGCGGAATCGACCCTCCACGAACCCGGATCGAGGGAATCATTGACCTGCACCGTGTCACTGGTGTCCGACTAAGGGCGGTTTTGAGTTTTGCAAGTAGCTGTTTTCGTGC
>JAFIGE010000262.1 GCA_020831585.1 Opitutales bacterium
TTGGGTTTGGCTATCGTGAGCCCATAGACAACTGTCCCGAAAGCCCCTCCCCGAATCGAAGTCAACGGGTGGCTGCTGGACACGCATGCGATGCTCTGGATGCTGTATGGAGACAGTCGGCTGTCGGCGGCGGCCGACATTGAGGGCGAGCTGCCCGTTTATTATTCGACGGTGAGTTTCCTTGAGGTGGCGCTCAAACGATCCGCCAAGGGGTTCGATTTTTTCATTGAGGACGACTGGGATCTGCTCCTGCCGCGGGAGTTGAAACGGGTCGGTGTGATCCGGTTGGACCTTGAGTCAACGGACTGCCGGAAACTGGAAGATCTCCCCCTGCACCACCGCGACCCCTTTGACCGCGTGCTCATCGCCCAGGCAATGCAGCGGCGTCTGGGTATCCTCTCCAAAGATGGGGTGTTCGACACCTATGACGTGCTGAGGCATTGGTGAGCCGGTCGTCAGACCAAGCCGCACGGTTGTCGCAGTCGAAGTTGGCGTGCTTGCTTGCAAGTGCCTGTGGAGCCTGAAGAGCAGCGTGGAGGCGGGCGGGTTGTCGCGCGGCCCCCTTCGTATCCGGTCGGGCGATAAATCAGCCCGACTACGGTGCGGTTGGCGTAGCCGGGGTGCTTCAGCCCCCGGTTGGCGGCGGGGTGGGGCGTTGCGAAAGGACTGATGCGCGCGGCGTCGCTGCGGGGGCGCGGATCGCCGGGGAGGCGCGTTCGTATCCGGTCGCGCGATGAATCAGCCCGACTACGGTGCGGTTGCTCAGAGTAGCCGGGGTGCTTCAGCCCCCGGTTGGTGGCGGACGGGGCGTTGCGAAAAGACTGAGGCGCGGAGCGTCGCTGAGGGTGGGCGGTTTGCCGGATAGGCGCGTCCGTATCGTGTCGGGCGATGAATCAGCCCGACTACGGTTGCTTCGCGTAGCCGGGGTGCTTTCCTGTCCGCCATAGCTCGGAGAGCGATGGAGGAAGCCCTTGGTTGGATGCGGTGCAGGAGATTCGTTTCATTCGTGTGATTCGTAGTGGAAAACGGCAGTGGATCGGTTTCGGGAACGACGAAAGACTCGAATAACACGAATGCGGGGGCTCTGTAAGGCTGGTGGATAGGGTGCGGCTTCATTAAACCACAGATGGGCTGGTTTTATGAGAACGCGGCGAAAACGAACCGGGTGCGGCGTGACGTGCGACGCGTTTTCCTCCCGCCCAAGATTCACACGTGCAAAAGCCTTGAAAGCGGGACCAATCTGGATTCTCTTTGATCCATGTCCGTAGAGCAAATTAAAGCAGAGATTCAGTCATTGGAGACCGATGATCTTCAGGATCTTGCCTCCTTTGTTTTGCAGCTTCGCCGCGAACGGGACCCCCGGAGACCGGACGAGATCGCCGGGAAGATCGACCGCCCGCAGAAGCAGTGGGTGTCCCTTGAGGATTTTGAACGCCGCACCACCGATTGATCGTGGACCCCTATCAGGTGTTCATCGCGGAGGACGTGGTGGAGGTCATTTCCACGCTTCGAAGCCATGAGAAAGGAGCGCTCAGGGAGTTCATTTCCGGGTTGGCATTCAACCCGGATAGGCTCGGGGATTTTCCCGAAAGAGACAGATCTGGTCGGGAAACGCAGTGTAAAATCATCGGGGACTACGCGCTCTGTTTTTACCCCGACCACGCGGTCAGGGAGATCAAGGTCTTTGAGATCAACCGTGCTGACCGACTTTAGCGGCTGCCCCTTTCATCCCGTTGGGGCCGGTTGGGAAAGCGATCACGGCACGGCGGCCGCGATCCTTTCCGAAAAATGAACTTCCAAAGAACAAGGAGCGGGGTGTCCGGCTGGCACCGCCGGTCGGACCGTCCGTGCGGCCTCCGCCGAATTCCCGCTTCCGGGCAGGGTGCCCGGATGATGGTTGCCAAGGTCGTTCATGGTTTAAAAAAGGTCAGGGAGACTGCTCTTAGGCGGGAAACAGTTGTCCGGCGGGGCAGCGCCCTTTTCGCTATGGTTGGCGGGTGAGTCTTGTTGGTTGCGACCGTCTCCTGTCGGGCGATGAATCAGCCCGACTACGGTGCGATAGACGTAGCCGGGGTGCTTCAGCCCCCGGTTGGCGGCGGATGGGGCGTTACGGATTTTTCGTGCGCGCGGGCGCCGCTGCGGCCTTGCGGATCGCCGGGGATTCCCCGCCGTCTCCTGTCGGGCGATGAATCAGCCCGACTACGGTGCGTTTGGCGTAGCCGGGGTGCTTCAGCCCCCGGTTGGCCGCGGACGGGGCGTTGCGGATTATCGTGTGCACGGGCGCCGGTGGTGGGCTACCGAGATGGCGGAGTTTTTCTGATTGGTGATTGTCGAATGCTGATTGTTGATTTTTGATGTCGCCCCCAAAAAGACATCAAAATTCAAAAATCCAAAATCAACAATCATCAATCCCCTCCCCAACTCCATCATTGCCGTTTCCCCTTGTTTTTACGGGCGGGATCGTCCAGCTTTGTGCATGTAATCTGCTTCAGGATGCCGTCCCCGACGGAGCCCACTCTTTCAACCCACGATTCGACATGAAAATCACGACACGATCCGCAACCAGCCGTTTACTGGTCGTTTTCGCCCTGTCCAGGGCGCTTGCCCTTCTTTGTATCACGCAACGCAACGCGGGACGGCGGGTGCTGGTAGCAGGTGCTCTTGGGTTAGCGTCACTGCTTGGTCCTTCTCAATCGGATGGGGCTATTTTGGTAGCGAACACGCCAGAATTATCCGCGAATAATGTTGTTTTAAACGTCAGCGCAACAAATAATAATGAAGGTGCTGTTTGGAATAGTGCAGAATTAAATGTCGTTAAGGATTTGGCTTCACAATTATTTGCATTACCTGAGAATCAAAATTTGTATAGTTCTATAGAAGATTTGATGAATGGATGGGGATTTTTGGTAGATCCAACAGGCGATGTAAGTTCTGGTTGGAATGCTACGAAGGAAAACGATGGAAGTATTAGTATTTTTAATAATCAAATACCTTTCGGATATGACGAATGGAATTCAAATGAAGGTTCAAATACTCAATTATATACAATTACTATCCCAAAAACACAATTAGACTTTACTGGTGTTGCTGGGTATGACCCTGCAAAAGCAGGCATCGTCCTCTCAAGTGAAACTAAACCGAATATGTTTATTGGCAAACAAGGAGACGGTTCAAATGTTATAAATTACCCTGCCGAAGGTTTGTTTTACCAAGTACAAATTCCTGAGCCATCAACATATGCAGCGATTTTTGGATGCCTCGCCGCCTTTGTGGCGCTGTATCGACGCCGCAACCGAAAATCCTGATTTTCCGGGGTGTCCGGGCCGCGGGAGACCGGGATTCGATGGCGATTTCGATTTCGATTTCGATTTCGATGGCGATTTCGATTTAGGTGGAGGGCGGTGCAAAGGGTTGGGGTCCCGGCTTTAGCCGGTCCCGGCACGGAGGGCGGGCGATTGTCGCGGGTAGCGGGACCGCATAAATGCGGGACTCCAACCGTACTCACCGCAGCCAGAGGTGGTGTGCTTGCTTGCAAGCGCCTGCGGAGTGCAAGCGGGCGGGTGAGCGGGTGGCCACCGCCAGGAGCGTCCGCAAGGAGATTGTCTCATTATTGTTCCGGCCGTGCCGAAGGCACTTTGGACTGCGGCAAGCTCTTGCCGCTTTCGCTAGCCGCAGCCTGCTGCGGCGCTCGCGGGTGGCCGCAGCCTCCATGCCATCCATGTGATCGATGGTTCCACCGGCTTGGGCTCTGGAATTCACGGCGGGCGGGCGATTGTCGCGGGTAGCGGGACCGCATAAATGCGGGACTCCAACCGTACTCACCGCAGCCAGAGGTGGTGTGCTTGCTTGCAAGCGCCTGCGGAGTGCAAGCGGGCGGAGTGCAAGC
>JAFIGE010000054.1 GCA_020831585.1 Opitutales bacterium
CAAGCTCTTGGCGTTCAATATCGGAAAGGCGAATGACTGTGGCTGGACGACTCATACGAAGTAAGCTGCATTACTTCGCTTTATTTTTCAAGTAAATACTAGTCGGGTTCCCGTCTATATCTTCCACCCTTATACTACCTTCCCGTGCACACGCTCAACTTCATTCTGCGGCGGCTTGCTTTGCTCCCCTTGGTCGCCGCTTCCCTTTTTGCGTCGAATCCGGATGGTCCTCTGCGTATTGAGGTCACCACCGCCTACAATTTTATTGTGGACTCCAATGTCGAGACGCCCGCGACCTACGCGCCTCGCGCTGCCTTCATCTCGGCGCGCATTTGGAATGATGGGACGACGGACTTAACCGACATCGTGGCGCGGATCGGGGACTTCGTGGAAGGCACACCAGGTATTTATCCCAGCCGGGTCCATACCGAAAACCCCACCCTGGTCGGACCTTTGGGTGTAGACGGGGCCTTCGCGCTCACCCACGAAGGGGGCACCATGGGGCGGCGGATGCCACGCGGACCTTCCCGACGATTCCCGCCGGCAGCTACATCCCGGTTTACTGGCTCGTCAGCTACCCGAATCTGGATGAAAATGGCCGCTCTGTCACGGGTCGGATCAAGCCGGATGACGACCTCTACCTCTTTTATGACATTTGGGTGGAGGCGAAAAACGGCTCAACCGAACTCGCGGCCGATGTCCGCCGCCGCGCGACCATGCGCAACTGCATCAGCGCGATGGCCAACAAGATTTTCCCGAATACGGCGAACAAGGTCCCCCAGGAATACCAGGACCTCCTCCAGCGGTTCGCTCCGGAGTGGAACAACATCCAGAACGATGGCACCGCCGGGACCAGCGTCGTTACCGAAGGCATCTGGTATGACCTCGGCAACGTCAACAAGGGCTTCGATAACGACGGAGACCTAGTCCCCGACCAGAATATCTGGCTGCAGCCGGTGGGCGACCCTGCGATCTTTGACCCGTCCGCATTCCGTCTCGCCCGGACGTATGCCCTCATCATCGTCAAACTTAAGGGCGGCGGCGAACTCGTCATCACAGCCCGCGATCAGCTCTATTTCACGAACCTGCCCGACAACACCGGGGTCGTCGGCCTCGTGCGCTACGACTTCCTCCCCCTCAAAGCCAATGCCACGAGCACGACGACGCCGTACCAGATGGCGGCTTCCGGCTTCGACAATGAAAAGTTCAACGGCGACTACGGTGCTTCCGTGGGCACGCTTACCTCGCCGGATACATTGGTCAGCCTGGAAAAGTCCGTCGATCTGGACGTCGCGGAACCCGGCGACACCCTCGAATACACGATCGATTTCGCCAACGACGGTTTCGAAGCAATCGGCAACCCCGCCCTCGGCGTTCCGCTGGTCGTGCAGGACGCCATCCCCGCCAACACCACCTACGTCGGCGGATCGGCGGCGGCAGGGAATACGTTGCCCTCGGGCGTCGGGGCTTACTCCATCTTTTACTCGACTGACGGCGGTCTCAACTGGTCGGCGACTGAGCCCGCGAATCCCGCCACGGTGACGAATATCCAGTGGTGGCTCACCGACCCGCTCGCAGCCGGTGCCTCCGGCACGGTGACGTTCTCGGTGACGATCAACAACCCGCCTTCGGGTCCGCTCGTCGCCATCCCGAACACGGCCGGTCTTTCCTTTGGCAACACCACTCCCTTCCTCGAAGACACCGTGATCACGCGGGTGTTGGGCAACAACACGCTCAGCGGCAAGGTCTTTACCGATGACGGTGCCGGCACCGGCGGCGTATTCGGCGATGGCTTTCAAAATGGCACCGAGGCCAGCCTCGAAGGCATCATCGTTTCGTTGTATCTGGATGTTAATGGCGACGGTGTGCTCGACGCGTCCGATATTCTTTGGGGGACGACGACCACCGCCGCCAACGGCAGCTACTCGTTCACCGATCTCCCCGATGGCTACTACATTGTCGTCGCCGACGAGAGCGATTTGCCAGCGGGCTACACACCGACGATTCCCCCGGTCCGCGCGGAGGAGTTGGACCCCAACGGCATCAACCCCAATCCGGTCAATCTCACCAACGTCGATTTCGCCTTCGCGCCTGTGCTGGAGTTGACTAAGGTCGGACCCGCAACCGCCCGCGAGGGGGACCTCATCACCTACACCCTCACCGCGACCAACCGTCATGTCGGCGATGGAACCGGAACACCGCAGCCCATTCACTTTGATGTCTGGGGCTCCTCGCTGGTAACGTCGCTAACGGGCAACACGGCCAACAAGCGGTTCATTAACGAGATCAACGCCTACTCCCCGGCCCAGCCGGACGGCCGCTTCGCCACGACCACCTTCTCGAATGCGGACGAACTGCTCGGCGTGCGTGGCCACATCCTCGCCCCGCAGCCATATAATATTACCGGCGTCTTCCTTGAAGTGCCGATTCAGGTTTCGCGGCCCTCTCCCGGCAACGGTTTCCGGACGGGGTCAGGAGGGGACCGGATCATTTTCCGCGTCTTTGCCAATGGTAACCTGACCACGCCGATCTACACCAGCGCGGCCATACCTGCGTCGACCCTTGCCTCAGGTTTGCAGACCCTCATCTTCGATCTTTCTTCGCTCAAGACCTGGGGCTGGTCGGATTTCAACGGGACCAACCTCGCCATCCAGATCGATACGCCCAAGGGCACCGGTTCCGTCCCCGGCAACACCCCCGGCACGGTCGGCTTCGACCAGGTCGGCTTCCTCATCGAGACCGACGGCGAGGCCGCCGTGAACTGCCGCCGCACGATCGACCCCTTGCCCCTGAGTGATTTCTACGATCCCACCCGCCTCGAGTTCGTTTCGGCCAGCGTGGAGCCCGATGCCTTCGGCTCGTCCGGGCCGACGCCGAATACCGGGGAGTTGTATTGGGCCAATCTCGGGCCCCTTTTCCCGGGTGGCAGCGTCTCCGTCGATGTGACCTTCCGTGTCCTTGAGCCGCCGTCCAACACGGCGACCAGCACGGATAACATCGCGTCGATCACCGAGGCGACCTTCTTCTGTGGCCGCGCGACCAATGAGGTCGAAGCCATCGCCACCACCAATGTCCTGCCGGCGGGCACGCTGGGGGGCCGTCTCTGGCGCGACCTCAACAGCAACGGGTTGCAGGACGGCGGAGATGAGACCGGCATCGCCTTTGCCACCGTTCAGCTCACGCCCCCGGCGACTGTCGATCTCGGCGCGGGTGCCGGAGTCCCCATCACGACACAGACCGACGCCGACGGCTTCTACCTCTTCACCGGATTGCCCGGTTCGGGGAGTTATACGGTTACGGTCCTCACGACGACCTTCCCCGGTGGCACCGGCACCAATGTTTACAATGAGTATGGCACCGACGGAACCAATGTTGCCAGCGTCACGATCATTCACGATTCGACCACGGGTGCCGACACCGTGTTGGATGCGGATTTTGGCTACAACAACCTGGTTTCGCTGATCTCGGGAACGATCTGGGAAGACGTCAACCGCGATGGCTCCGCAACACCCACGGCCCTGGACCCCCGGCTTGAGGGTGTCACGGTGCGCCTCTACGACAGCACCAACACCCTCGTCGCCACGACTACTACCGATGCCAACGGTCGCTACACCTTTACCGGCAGCTTCGATGGCACCTACCGCGTGGAGGTCGACAGCGCGACCGGGCCCCTGGGCACCGGCACGTGGACGGAGTCGTTCGACAGCGACGGCATCGTCACCGTCGACGAAGTCACCGTAAGTGTGGTTAACGGCGGATCGGCCGTGGCGGATTTCAGCTATTTCCGCTCCGGCGCGCTGCTCATCAGTGGCACACTCTTCCACGACTGGAACGGTGATGGCGTTCAGCAGTCGAATGAAGAAGGTGTCTCCGGTGTTCAGGTTCGTCTCTTCCTCGATCTGAACGGCAACGGTCTCTTCGATCCGGGCACCGACGCCCTTGTCGCCAGCACGGTGACGGACTCCGATGGCTTCTACAGCTTCGACGATCTTCCGGACGGAGATTATGTTGTCGTCGTCAGCCTGGCCGATCCGAACATGCCCCCGCTTTATTCGATCACCGCCGATCCGGATTCGGTTCGTGACGGCCGCACGGCGGTTGAACTGGACGGGGTCGATGTCACGGACCGCGATTTCGGCTTCCAGCCCTTCGGCTTTGCCGTTATTGAAGGCTACGTCTGGCGCGATATCAATGCCGACGGCGTGCGCCTGGGCGCGGCCGAGACAAAGATTGCCGGGGTCTCCGTCACCCTCTACGTCGATTTGAATGGTGACGGAGTCTACGTGCCGATCGCCACCACGGAGACCGATGCCTCCGGTAACTACCGGTTCACCGAGCTTCCCGATGGCGACTATCGCGTAATTGTGAACGCCTCCGATCCTTCCTTGCCCACGGACTCGATCGGCAACACCTGGTCGAGCACGACCTCGGAGGAGGTTGACGTGACGATTTCCAGCGGCGTGACGAGCAACGATGCCAATTTCGGCTTCGGGCCCCTCGGGGCTATCGGCGATACCATCTTCCTCGATGCCAACCGTAACGGCACTCAGGATTTGGGTGAAGTCGGCATCGCTGGTGTGACGGTGCAACTGCTGCAAAACGATGTCGTCATCGCCACGCAGGTGACCGATGCCAACGGCAACTACCTCTTCACGGGTTTAACCGCCGGCACCTACACCGTGCGGGTCGATGAAACTTCGGCGGCTCTGCTCGGCCATGTCCTCAGCGCGGACCCCGACTCCGACGGCGAACCCTGCGGCAGCCCGCTGGCCTTCGGCTGCGATGGCGAGACCACCGTAAACCTCTCTTCCGGCCAGTTCTTCACCGGTGCCGACTTCGGCTATTACCCGCCCGGTGCCTCGCTTTCCGGCGTGGTCTGGATCGACTTCAACAACGATGGCGTGGTCGACGACGAAGAGCCGCGCATTCAGTTCGTCACGGTCTTGTTGCTGGATGACAACGGCGACGTAGTGGCCACCGCCCTTACGGATGAAAACGGCGCCTACGCCTTTGCCGGACTCGCAGATGGTGTCTATACCGTAGTGGTGGATACCGATACGTTGGATCCCGTGGATCCGGACTTCCCCTTCCCGTCTGGCCTCACCCAGGTGTATGATCCCGATGGCACGCTCGATGACCAGGCCACCGCGATCGTTATCATCGATGGTGAAGTCGTCTCGTTGGATGGCGAGCCCTGCGATGGTTGCGCCAATGCGCTCAACTTCGGCTATCGCTACGAAGGCACGAACAGCCTGAGTGGCACCGTCGGTTTGGACGGCGATCCCGTGGATGGTCTTCTCAATGGCCTCAATACTTCCGGTGTGGCCTCCGACGAAGTGGCCTTCGTGGGTGTGACGGTTTACATCTACCTCTGGAGCGACGCCAATGGAAACGACGTGGTCGATGGCGGCGAGTTCACTTTGTTGGGCTCCACCGTCACCGATGAAAATGGCGACTACAGCTTCACGGGACTGCCTGCGGGTGAACCCGGCGACCGCTATCTGGTGTCGCTGGTCCCGTCGCTCAACAACGTCCTCCTCACCACGGCGACCAACACGCCGGACCATCCCGCCGATCTCGTCTTCAACACCGTCAACAGTCAGGGCTTCACCACCGGTGCTCTCATGGCGGTCGCTGTGGATGACGATATCACCAACATGGACTTCGCCTTCGTTTCGGCGGTGGAGTATGATTTCGACGACCTTCCCGAATCTTACGGCACTCTGCTGCCGGGTGGAGCGCGCCACATCGTCCCCAACCCCGACAGCCCGACCCTTTTCCTCGGGCAGGGCGTTTCGACCGAGCCCAATGGCGAGCCTTCCGTCAATGCCGATGCCGACACCTTCGATGACGGCGTCTTCCTCACCGGAATTTGGCAGGAGGGTCCCAATGGCGGCTCCGTCGAAGTGGTGGTCTTGGGCACCGGCTGGCTCGTGGGTTATGTCGACTTTGGCAACACGGGCAGCTTCATCAATACGGGCGATTTGATTATCAATTCCGCCGTCACCACCGGCACCTACACCTTCAGCTTCGATGTCCCCGCCGGAACTTTCGACGATCCGGACACGACTCTGCTCTATGCCCGCTTCCGTCTGTTGCCGGACGATCCAGGCTTTGCCCAGTTTGCCTTCCAAGGCGAAGCTACCAATGGCGAAGTCGAAGGCTACCGCTTTGCTTTCCATAGCGTGACCGGCTCCGTTTTCGCCGATACCGGCAGCGTCGCCGGAGATTTCGATGGGGACGACCAGTCGTTGGCTGGCGTGATTGTGCGCCTCTACGACTCGGCGGATAACCTCCTTGCCGAAACCGTCACTCAGCTCGATGGAAGCTACCGCTTCTACGGGTTGCCTGATGGCGATTACGAGGTGCGGATGGAGACGCCGGTCGGCTCGACCGCGATCCTCGATGCCGACGGCAGCGCCAACGGAAACAACCTCATCGAGCTGACCCTCTCCGGTTCCTCATTGAACGGGCAGGATTTCCTCGTCAACGACCAGAGCAGCCTGGCCTCGATCTCCGGCACCACCTTGCTTGATGCCGATACCAATGAAGCCTTCTCCGGCGGAGACCAGGCCTATCCTGGTGTGGAGATTCGCCTCTACCGTGATCTCAATGGCGATGGGGTGCCGGATGCCAATGAGTTTATCGGCTCGGTCTTCACCGATGGAAGCGGCAACTACACCTTTGCCAACCTTCCCGATGGCACCTACCTGATTTCCATGGTCACTCCGTCCGGAGCCACCGCAATTCTCGACGCCGACGGCAGCACCAATGGCGACGATCTCATCGAGGTGTCCCTCTCCGGCACCAACGTGGCCGATCGCGACTTCCTCCTTGGTCTACCCGCCGCGATTTCCGGCACGGTCTTCATCGACAACACCGGCGACAGTGTCGGTAACGTGCCGCATGTCGGGGTCACCGTGCAGCTCCTCGATGCCAACGACAATGTCCTCGCCACGACCACTACGGACGGGACCGGTGGTTATCTGTTTGCGATCACTCAACCCGGTGATTACAAGATCCGTCAAATCGTCCCCGCTGGCTTCGAGGCCGTGGCCGATGCTGACGGCGGCGATTTCACCATCATTGGCGAGCCCACCCCCATCTCGGTTGGCCTGGATGACTTCATCACCGACCAGGATTTCGTGAACCTCCAATACGGTTCGATCTCGGGAACGATTCTCCTCGATACCAACAACGACACCAGCGGCGACACCCCGCATGTCGGTGTGACGGTCACCCTGGTCGATGAAAATGATGCCCTGATTGCCATTACAACCACCGATGGTTCCGGCAACTACACCTTCGCGGCCGTGCCACCGGGTGACTACAAGGTCATCCAGTCCGTTCCTCCGGGCTTCACCGCCATCGGCGACGTGGACGGTGGCGACCTCACCATCAATGGTGATGAGCAACCCATCACGGTCGGTCCGGCCGACGAAATCACCGGTCAGGACTTCGTGAACTCGCAGTTTGGCCAGATCGAAGCGCCGGAGGTTTGCCCGGATGTGGACGTGACCATCACGGCCTCCTTTGTTCGGCTCGCCGGGCTGCCCTCCACGGTGGCCTATTCCATCGAATATGCTGTTTTGCTCGGAGCCCCCACCTCTTGGAGCGGTCCGATCCTCCTCGACGGTTCGAACTCCTCCGTGGTGGACAATGGCAACGGCACCGAGACCGTTACGATTGACGACCTGGAGGTGACCACCGGGCTGCTGGGTGGCAGTGGCTTTGTGCGCCTGCGGGTGGATTTGGATGCCGATGGCAGCGGCACGCCCGACGAAACCGTCTACTCCGATGTCTTCGGTTGGGTGGACACCGAGTTTGGGACCGCTTGCCTCAGCTACAACAATCCATTCCTTGCCTGCCCGACGGTGGTGGGCGGTGTCACCGGTGTGGCCGGGAACACCCTCACGTTGAATGTGGAGGCGGACGGGCTGCTTCCCGGAGTGGCTTACTACGTCGAAATCACCGACGGGGCCTTTGAGGGGCACCGTTTCGATGTCGTGTCTGCGGCGGGCTTCGAGGTTCTTTTGGCGGAATCGACCGACTTGTGCGGTTTTCAAGCTCCTCACAACACCCTGACGGGTGCGCCCTCAGGAGATCTTGTCGGCGCGAACATCATCCTCCGTGCCCACCGCACGCTGGGCGATGTTTTCCCGGTGGATGTTTTCCACGCCTCCGGCAGCCCGGGCACAGCCGATCAAATCACCTTCTTCGACGGCGAGAGCATTGTGTGCTACTGGCTTTACGACGATGCGGGCACCGCCCGCTGGGTGCTTGCCGGCGATGCGACGGCTGCTGACCGCGGCGCGGTCGTGGTGCCTCCCGGGCGCGGTGCTTTCGTCGACTCCCGTTCAACGAAGACCCTGCGCGCCTTTGGGCGAGTGCGTGGCAACGACTTTGTCCTGCCGCTCTGCGAAGGCAAGACGCTCGTGGGCGGCGGTTACCCGCTGGATCAATCCGCGGCGGGTCGCGGCATGACCAGCACGGCTGGTTTCGTCGGGAGTCCGGACTACAAGTTTGCCGATCAGTTCCTCCTCTGGCGGGGGGACTCCGCGCCGGGGACGAACAGCTATGACGCCTACTATCTCCTTCTCTGGGATACCTTGGACCAGTGGACGCGGGCGGCGGATGTGAGTCTCGCTGATCGCACCCAAACCCTTCTTTTCCTGCGGGATCGCGCGGTCTTTATCGAGCGCCGAAATGCCGATCTGCCTGCCTACACAATGCCGTTGCCATGGACACCCTGAACCTTCGTCAGCCACCCCTTCCAGTGAATGCTCTTATGAGACATCTCCGTTTTCTTCCCGCCGCACTTGGTTTCGCCCTCGCCCCGGCGCTTCTGGCGGATCCCACAGATCCGGTTTCCCCCCTCGTCACCGTCACCTTTTCCAGCGCCCTCACCGAGGTTTTGCACGACCAACGGGCGGAAAATCTCGACGACTCGTTTACCTTCGCCCTGGGGGTGTTTGCCAATGAGTTCCTGCCGACGTCAGCGAACACCAGCTCTTGGATCAGCAACTTCGTGCCTTTTTTCGAAGCGGACTTTGCGGACCAGGCTCCCGCAGTCCCGCGCTTTGGAGGAGAGGCGGAGATGATGAGCGATGGCAGTTCGTCCGCAAATCCCGCGACCACCGGGACCTTTAGCTTTTCCGGCATGGAGGCGTGGCTCTGGGTTTACAATGGCGTCGATATTGAGGATACGGGAACGGAGTGGTTCCTCGGGCGGGCCAATGACTGGGTCTTTCCGACTTTTGCCGACCTCAATCCCGAACGCGATTGTGATGACTGTCCCGGTTCCTTCCCGGTGCAGTGGGCGCTGAGCGATCTCTTCCAAACCGCGCCCGTATGGGGCCGCCGGGAAGCTCAGGAAGGGGCCGGTTTTGTCATCAACCCCAACGAATCCGCCAAACTCCAGACCTACGCCGTCATTCCCGAGCCCCGCACGTGGGTGTTCGTTGCGGGTCTGTTTTCCATTTTCGTCCTTCACTTCCGCCACCGCCGTCAGTCATGAAGTCCGCCACTTTGTTCTCCCTTGCCCTCCTCGGGGCTGTTGTCTCCGCCAGCGCCAGCACCATTCATTGGTTCTGCGATCCCCAATCGTGGAATGTCGACGCCGCCTATGCGGAAATGGACGCCGCCTACCGGTTTGAACTCGGCGTTTTCAGTGCGGGCTTCACCCCTACGGCGGAAAACAGAGCCGAGTGGGCGGCGCACTGGCATCCCGCGCAACGCCTGGTTTATCATCCGGGTAACCGCTGGTTCACCGGTGCGCTTACCGTGCGCAACAACGACGCCCCTTTCCTTGCCAACACCCCGGCATGGATCTGGGGCTTTGCGGGCGACCCTGCGGAGGGCGAATGGATTCTGTTCCGCCGGGCCAATTGGCGCTGGCCGCGCGCCAACCCCCTGCACCCGGTTCCCCTCCGGTGGAACGCCGCTCAGGCCGATCAGATCATCGCGGGAAGCCTCCGCGAGAATGACAGCCTCCTCATGCGCTCGGAAAGAGTCTCCGGATATAGTCCCCCGCGCACCACATGGGCGCAGTTCCTCGCCGAAGAGGGAGTGGCTCCGGGCGACGAGGCCCTCATTCGTTTCGCCACGGGCTCCGTCCGCCCCCATATCGACGTGGCCCGAGGCGACGATGGGCAATGGGAAGTCTCCGTGCCCCGCCGAGCCGACCGATTTGCTCCGCTGGTGCTCGAAGTCTCGGATAATCTGCGTGACTGGCGACCCGCTGGTGAAGCCCATTTCGAAATTGTTGGCCAGACGCCCGGCGGCCTCGTCCTCCGCCGCCCGGCCAACGGTGAGCGAGGGGAAGCGCCCCGGCTCTTTTTCCGCCTCGCCGTCTCCGCTCCGTAGGGAGCCCGCGGCTGAAAGGGGGGTGCAATCCAAACCGCTCCCGCGCTTGCGCACGCCCCGATCCGGCGGAACGGTGTGGGGCAGTTGTGAAGATGCGTTGCTACTATGATGAGGGTTACTTTCTCCCGCTGCCGGAGGGGCACCCCTTTCCCATGGAAAAGTTTCCCGGAGCCCGCCGGCTTCTGGGCGGGAGCGTGGAGGTCCTTTCACCGCCTGTTCTCCCATTTGCTGAAGTGGCCCGGGCCCACGACCCCGCCTACCTGCGGGCGGTCAGCGCCGACACATCCGCCAACGGCGCGCCCGGCCTCAGCCGCTACGCCCGCAACCGCCTCGGTCTCCCCGCGCACCCGCGCCTCCTCGAACGCTCCATCCTCGAAACTTCGGGCACCGTCGCCGCCACCCGTGCGGCCCTCGCCGACGGGCGGGCCGCCAACCTCGCCGGGGGCACCCACCACGCCTTTCCCGACCGGGGCCTGGGCTACTGCGTGCTCAACGATGTCGCCGTGGCTGTGGAAGTTCTCCGGGCGGAGCAAATCCTCCCCGCGCACATTCTCATCGTCGATACCGATGCCCACCAGGGCAATGGCAACCACGCCTACTTCGCCGGCGATCCCGCCGTCTTCACCTATTCCATTCACGTCGGCCGCAACTACCCCGCTGAAAAAGTTCCCGGTGACCATGACGTGCCCCTCGAACGCTATGTTTCGGGAGCCGCTTACCTTCGCGCTCTCGAGGATAGCCTGCCCCCGGTCTTCGCGCACACCGAGCCCGACCTTGTTTTCTGGATCAGCGGGGCCGACAACCACACGGACGACCGCTTCGGTCAAATGGCCCTGACCGATGCCGACATGGCCGCGCGCGACCGCTTTGTCCTGAGCCTCTGCGAAGCCTATGCCGCTCCCTGCGCCATCCTTTACGGCGGCGGCTATAACCGCATCCCCGGCAAGACCGCCTACCTCCACGCCCAAACCATCCGTCTGGCGGCGGGGTTTTTGGAGTAAGGCGCTGTGGGCCGCCCGGGATGTAATGAGTGGGCGGAGACCTTGGCATCATGCAAATCATGACAAACTTTGTGATTGCACCCTTCTGAAGCAGCAGGGGATGGGCAGACTTGCGTAAGCACAAGGCATCGCGAAAATGGGGTCTATCCCCGAAAAAGATTGTCTTGCGAGGGACGGGAACCGAAAAAACCTTGATGAAGAAACTGGCTTTGCTCTCCGTGAGTGACAAGACGGGCCTGTCTGCTTTCGCGCGGCGTCTGGTCGAGGACCACGGCTACACTCTCCTCTCCACCGGAGGGACCGCGCGGGTGCTCCGTGAGGCGGGATTACCGGTGACCGACGTAAGTGAACACACGGGGTTCCCGGAAATGATGGATGGGCGGGTGAAGACGCTGCACCCGCGCATTCACGGGGGCTTGCTTTGCCGCCGGGATGTGCCGGCGCACCTCGCGGCCGCCGCCGAGCACGGCATCGATCTGATCGATCTCGTTGTGGTGAATCTCTATCCCTTCGAGGAAACCATCCGCAAGCCGCTCGTCCAGGTGGAGGAAGCCATCGAACAAATTGATATCGGCGGGCCGTCGATGTTGCGCAGCGCCGCTAAAAACCACGCATCCGTCACGGTGGTGGTCGATCCGGATGACTATGCGCCCGTCTTGGCGGCAATGGGGGATGCGGAGAGTCTCGCTGCCCTCCGCCGCCGTCTCGCCGTGAAGGTCTTCGCGCGCACAGGGGCCTACGATCAGGCCATCGCCGCCTACCTGGCCACCCAGTCGGAAACCGAGGTGCCCGATCTTTCCTCGCTGGCCGGTTTTCCGCCGCGCCTCGAGTTGGCGGCGGATAAGGCCGCCGACCTGCGTTATGGGGAAAACCCCCATCAGAAAGCCGCCATGTATGGCCGCTTCTTTGAAGTCTTTGAGCGCCTTCAGGGCAAGGAGTTGAGTTTCAACAACATCCTCGATATCACGGCGGCAACCTATCTGATCGGCGAATTTGAGCGCCCCACGCTGGCTATTCTCAAACACACCAATCCCTGTGGCGTGGCCAGTGCGGACGATCTCGTATCGGCTTGGGAGGAAGCGTTTGCGACGGACCGCCAGGCCCCGTTTGGCGGCATCATCGTTGTCAACAACACCGTGGACGCCGATCTGGCGGAGCGCATCGGGGAAATTTTTTGCGAGGTGATCATCGCGCCCCATTTCTCGGACGAAGCGCTGGAGCGTTTTGGGCGCAAGAAGAACCTCCGGCTCATTGTCAACCGGGAGGGTCTCGGGGCGGAGTCTCTCAAGGATGTGCGTTCATGCGTGGGGGGCTTCCTCGTGCAGGATCGCGACCAGTTGCGCTTCAAACCCGCGAATGCCCGCGTGGTCACGAAGCGCGAGCCGACGGCGGAAGAGTGGGCCGCCCTTCTTTTCGGGTGGCGGGTGGTCAAGCACGTGAAGTCCAATGCCATCGTCTATGCTTCGGCCGAGCGCACGCTGGGCATCGGGGCCGGTCAGATGTCGCGCGTGGACAGCTCCCGCATTGCTGTCTGGAAAGCGAAGGAAGCGGGGCTTTCCCTGAAAGGTTCGATCATCGCCTCCGATGCTTTCTTTCCCTTTGCCGATGGCTTGGTCGCAGCGGCGGACGCGGGAGCCACGGCGGCCATCCAGCCCGGCGGATCGGTGCGCGACGAAGAAGTGATCGCCGCAGCGAACGAAAAGGGCATGGCCATGGTCTTTACCGGGGTGCGGCACTTCCGGCACTGAGACCGGCCCGTCGCCAGCGCCTCCCACAACCCGTCCCCTCCATGAAAAGTTCCGCGCCCAATCCCCACGCACCCCCGGCAACCGCCGACGGGGAGTCCCTGGAGACTCTGCGGGCGGAGCTTACGCGGATGCGGGAGAAGCTTGAAGAGTGTCACCGGCAGCGCGATATCGTCTTTTCCGTCATCGGGCACGATCTGCGGACGCCCGTTTCCCAAATCAACGCCCTTCTCTACCTCCTGCGGGAAAGGCCCGGAGAGGGGTGGAGCGAGGCCAAGCGGGCGCGCTTTATCCTCGATCTGGAATGCTCCAGGGAGCAGATTCTTCTCACGCTGGACAATCTCCTGCAATGGTCGCGCGTGCAGGACCGCAACTTCAGCCCCGAGTTCCTGGTCATTGCGGCGGAAGACCTGATGGCCGGGGCCATCGCGGCAAACGCAGCCGATGCCGCCGTGAAGGGTATCCGGGTAGTCCCCGTCGAAGGGCGCGAAGTGCAGCTCACGACCGACCCAAACCTCGCCGCTTTCATCGTTCGCAATCTTTTGGCCAACGCGATCAAATTTTCCTGTCCCGAAAGCACCGTGCGTGTGGAAGGTGAAATCCTTGGGGGAGACTACGTGTGTACGGTCGCCGATCAGGGCAAGGGCCTCACCGCCGCCCAGATCGCCGCTCTGGAGGCAGGGGAGGTTATCGGAACCACGTCCGGAACACTGGGCGAACGCGGGGTGGGGCTCGGCCTCCAGGTGTCCCACTTTTTCGCCCGTCAAATCGGGGGTCGCCTCCGCTTTTCCAGCGAATTCGGTAGGGGGACCCGGGCCTCCCTGCACATGCCTCTCAACCCCCCGACGGACCCCCCCTGAATTTCCTGCAAAAATTTGAATACTTTTGGTGGAAATGTGCTTGACCCGACCAAACCAGCGGTCCACCGTCCACCCTTTTGCAAGTATACCGATTTACCCATTCCCATGCCTGTTTTGCGCCCTTGTAGCTCAGCCGGTAGAGCACTTCCTTGGTAAGGAAGAGGTCGGCGGTTCAAGTCCGCTCGAGGGCTCCACTTGAGTAAAACGCCCATTGATTCACTGAAAATTCCAACAACACCAAGCATCCATGTCTAAACAAACGTTCCAACGCACCAAACCGCACGTCAACGTCGGGACCATCGGTCACATCGACCACGGCAAGACGACCCTGACCACCTCGATCCTCAAGGTTCAGTCGGACAAGGGCCTCGCCCAATTCAAGTCCTACGCTGATATCGCCAAGGGCGGCACGGTCCGTGACGAAACGAAGACGGTGACGATTGCCGTGGCCCACGTCGAATACGAGTCCACCAACCGCCACTACGCCCACGTCGACTGCCCCGGTCACGCTGACTTCGTGAAGAACATGATCACGGGTGCCGCCCAAATGGACGGTGCGATCCTCGTCGTCAGCGCCGCTGACGGGCCCATGCCGCAGACACGCGAGCACATCCTTCTCGCCCGCCAGGTCGGTGTGCCCAAGATTGTGGTGTTCCTTAACAAGGTCGACCTCCTCGACGACGAAGAGCTCCTCGAACTCGTGGAAATCGAAGTCCGCGACCTCCTGTCCAAGTATCAGTATGACGGTGACAACGCCGTCGTGGTGCGCGGTTCCGCCCTCGGTGCCCTCAACGGTGAGCCGAAGTGGGTCGACTCCATCGGTGCCCTCATGGATGCCATCGACAGCGAGATCGCCGAGCCCCAGCGCGAAATTGACAAACCCTTCCTCATGTCTGTGGAAGACGTGTTCTCCATCACGGGTCGCGGCACGGTGGCCACGGGCCGGATCGAGCGCGGTGCCATCAAGGTGGGTGAGGAAGTTGAAATCGTCGGCCTCACCGATACCCGCAAGTCCGTCTGCACGGGTGTGGAAATGTTCCGCAAGCTCCTCGACCGCGGTGAAGCCGGTGACAATGTCGGCCTGCTCCTCCGTGGCGTTGCCAAGGACCAGATCGAGCGCGGTCACGTGCTCGCCAAGCCGGGTTCGATCACGCCGCACACCAAGGGCAAGGCGGAGATCTACGTTCTCACCAAGGAAGAAGGCGGTCGCCACACGCCGTTCTTCTCCGGCTACCGCCCGCAGTTCTATTTCCGCACGACCGACGTGACCGGCATCATGACCCTCCCCGAAGGCGTGGAGATGGTTATGCCCGGCGACAACTTGGCCGTGGAAATCGAACTCGGCAAACCGATCGCCATGGAGCCCGGCCAGCGCTTCGCCATCCGTGAAGGCGGCCGCACCATCGGTGCCGGTCGTGTGACCGAGATCATCAAGTAATTTTATTTTTCTTCGTCGTTGCCGGAGGCTCCCCACGGGGCCTCCGGCAACCGACTCTTTACCCAAATTTTTTTGCACAGGGCAGTAGCTCAATTGGTAGAGTAGTGGTCTCCAAAACCATTGGTTGGGGGTTCGAGTCCCTCCTGCCCTGCCATTTTTCCCTCCGGAGCGCATCCGGATTTCTTAGTTTTACACTCTATGGCTAATCCATTCCGCCCGATCCGCATCTTCTTCGGCGAAACCGTCCAGGAACTCAAGAAAACCGCCTGGCCGACCCGCACGGAACTGCGCGACAGCACCATCGTTGTCTTTGTCGCCACCCTCATTCTCGGGGCTTATGTGGCGTTGGCGGACTTTGCCGTTTACAACTGGATTCAACTCATCACCGCCTGGGTGCGGGGTTGAGGTCCGGGGACAGCCGCCCACTTCCGATTTCTTTCATGTCCGTTCAAGAAAACACACCTTCCGCCGGGGCCTCCCCGGGCAACCCTTTGCGTTCCGGCGAATGGTATGTTGTGCAGACCCTCTCCAACAAAGAGGGGGGAGCCAAACGCTACATCGATCGCTACATCGCAGAGAATGAACTCGATGATTACATCTTCGAGGTTCTCGTGCCCATGGAGACGGTCTCGGAGGTGAAGCAGGGGAAAAAGACCCAGCGCCAGCGCAAGCTTTACCCCGGCTATATCTTTATCCATTGCCGTCTTTACGACGAGGATCAGAAGGTCATCCAGAAAGTCTGGTATTACATCAACGGTGCCGACGGCGTGATCGGTTTCGCCGGAGGCAAAACCCCGGCCGCGCTGAAGAAGGTCGAAATCGACCGCATCCTCAAGCAGGTCGCCGAAGCCGAGGGCAAGGAAGTGCCCAAGGTGCAATACGAAGTGGGCGAGGAAGTGAAAATCACCGACGGCCCCTTCCTCAACCTCAACGGTCGCATCGACGAAATCGACCCCGAGCGCGGCAAGCTCAAAATTTCCGTGTCTATCTTCGGACGCTTCACCCCTGTCGAACTCGAATACTGGCAGATCGAGCGGATCACCGACGAGGACTAATCCACAACCAACACTTTTCTTGGGCCGCGCCACGGATCGCCTCTTCCTCCGAGCACACGCCTGGGTTTCCCATCAAACTCATTCACCATGGCCAAAAAAATCACCGGCACCATCAAGCTTCAACTCCCCGCAGGCGCGGCGAATCCCTCCCCTCCGGTCGGTCCCGCACTCGGCGCGGCGGGCGTCAACATCATGGCGTTCTGTAAGGACTTCAATGCCCGCACGAAAGATCAGGCGGGCATGATCCTTCCGGTCGTCATTTCTGTTTACCAGGACCGCTCCTTCTCTTTCATTCTCAAGTCGCCCCCGGCGGCTGTTCTCCTGCGCAAGGCCGCCGGCATCCCCAAGGGATCGGGCACGCCGAACAAAGAGAAGGTCGGCAAGGTCAAGCGCGCCCAGATCCGCGAGATCGTGGAGCTCAAGAAGAACGACCTCACCGGCAAGTCTCCCGAGGCTTCCGAGCGCATCATCGAAGGCACCGCCCGCTCCATGGGCATCGAAGTGATCGATTGATTCCTTTTCACCCGCGTTACGTTATCACCTCCACGGAGGGAGTCCGCACATCATGAAAATCAGCAAAAAACAAGAACAGGCCCGCGGTCTCGTCGACCGCATGAAGACCTATTCGCTCGAAGACGCCATTGCGACTTTGGCGAAAATGCCCAAAGCCAAGTTCGACGAAACCGTCGAGCTTTCCGTCCACCTCGGTGTGGACCCCCGCCAGACCACGCAAATGGTCCGGGGCATCGTTGAACTGCCCAACGGCAGCGGTAAGAAGGTGCGCGTCATCGTCTTCACGGAAAATGTCGAAGAAGCCAAGGCCGCCGGTGCCGATGAAGCCGGCCTCGACGACCTCATCGCCAAGGTGAAGGACGGCTGGGTCGATTTCGACGTCGCCGTCGCCACCACCGCCGCCATGAAGGAAGTTCGCCAGGTTGCCCGCGTGCTCGGTCCCCGGGGCCTCATGCCGAACCCCAAGTCCGGCACGGTTACGGACGACATCCCCGCCGCCCTCAAGGCCATCAAGTCCGGCGGTCGTGTGGAGTTCAAGATGGACAAGACGGCCAACCTCGGCGTCGTTGTGGGCAAGCGCTCTTTCAACGGCGAGCAGCTCGCGGAAAACATCCGCACCGCCATCGATGCCGTCGGCAAGCTCCGCCCGGATAACCTCAAGGGCCGCAAATACATCAAGTCCATGGCCATCTCCGGCACCATGACCCCCGGCGTCAAACTCGACGCCTCCCTGTTCTCCCACTTCTAAGAGGCCCTCACCATGCAAGCCGAAAAACAATTTCTCGTCGATGAGGTAACCGCCTACCTCGACAAGTCCGAATACCTTTTCCTCGCCGACTATAACCGCCTCACCGTGGCGGACACTGAGGAACTCCGCAAGGTCCTCGCGGCCAGTGGAGCGGAATTCCACGTCGTCAAAAACACGATCCTCAAGATCGCCGCCGATAAGCACGAGTACCCCGAACTGGACGAACAGTTGAAGGGGCCGACGGCCATCGTCGTCGGGGGCAATAATGCCGCCGAAGTCGCCAAGGCCCTCGAAAAGTTCTTCAAGGACAAAAAAAAGGGCGAACTCAAGGGCGGTGTGCTCGACAAGCGCTCCCTGAGCGCCGCCGATATCAGTGAACTCGCGAAGCTGCCCTCCATCGAGATCCTCCGCGCCCAGCTCCTCGGGCTCCTCAACACACCGGCGACTTCGTTTGTCCGTGTCATTCAAGCCGTTCCGCAAGGTCTCCTGAACGTTCTTCAGGCGAAGGTCGACAAAGATGGAGGGGCGAACTAAAGAGGGCTCCGGCCTTTGCCAAACTTTACCTGAAGGAAACCGCTAGGGGGAAAGGCCCCTTAAACGACCCACGCGCACGTTCGCGCACCGGGCGCTAGTGGTATCGGAAAGGGAAAAAATACCATGTCAGACATCACCAAAGATCAAGTCATCGAATGGCTCAGCGGTCAGACCGTTCTTGAAATCGCCGGCCTCGTGAAGGCTCTCGAAGAGAAGTGGGGCGTCAGCGCCGCTGCTCCCGTGGCCGTGGCCGCCGCTCCCGGAGCCGGTGCCGAAGCCGCCGCCGAAGTCGAGGAAAAGACCGAGTTCGACGTTATCCTCAAGAGCTTCGGCAGCAACAAGATTGCTGTCATTAAGGAAGTGCGTGGCATCACCGGCCTCGGTCTCAAGGAAGCCAAGGACCTCGTCGAGGCCGCTCCCAAGGCCATCAAGGAAGCCACCACGAAGGACGACGCCGAAGACATCAAGAAGAAACTCGAAGCCGCTGGCGCCGAAGTCGAAATCAAGTAATCTGAAGACGACGATTCATTTTGATTCAATTCCAGGAACCTGGCGGGCCCCCATCCGGGCCCGCCGGGTTTACCTTGTTTTAAACAAGTTCACCCAAAGCTGAGCGGGTGGGGCGGTGTGTCTGCCTCACCCTTTCCGCTTTATCCGTTCAATCCGTTCTTATTCCCGCTGAAACATGTCCGACCGCATCAACTTCGGAAAATTGAGGGAGGTCATCTCTCCCCCGAACCTCATCCAGATCCAGATCGACTCTTTCAAGAGCTTTCTCCAAGCGGATTTGCCCGTCAGCCAGCGCAAGCATGTTGGCTTGGAGGCTGTCCTTCGTGAGGTTTTCCCCATCGAGAGCTACGATGGCCGTTGCAGTCTGGACTACGTGTCCTACTCGATCTCCGGTCCGAAGCAGACCGAGATGGAGTGCATCCGGGAGGGCATTACCTACTCGATCTCTCTCTATGTGAAGCTCCGCCTCAAGGAGGAGGATTCCATCAAGGACGAGGAAATCTACATGGGCGAAATGCCCATGATCACGGAGCGCGGCTCCTTCATTATCAATGGGGCGGAGCGCGTGGTGGTGAGCCAGCTCCACCGCTCGCCGGGCATTGCTTTCGAGGAAGCTCCCCACACCAGCGGCAAGATGCTGCACAGCTTCCGCATCATTCCCGACCGCGGCACCTGGCTGGAAACCCAGTTCGACCAAAACGATCTTCTCTACGTTTACCTCGACCGCCGCCGCCGCCGCCGCAAGTTCCTCGTCACCACGCTCCTGCGGGCGATGGGCTACGGGAGCGATTTCGAAATCCTCAACTTCTTCTACAAGATCGAGGATATGCGCGTGAAAGACGCCCTCAAGATGGAGTCGGTCAGCCGCCTCGTCCTCGTGGAGGATTTGGTCGATGCCGAAAAAGGTGCCGTTCTCGCGCGCTCCTTCGAGCCCCTCACGAAGACCATCGTGCGCAGCATCGAGGCCGCCAATATCGATAAGGTGCGTGTCATTGATACCACCGTCGATGATGGCGCCATCATCCGCTGTCTCAAGAAGGACCCCACGCGCAATGAGGATGAAGCTCTCAAGGACATCTACAAACGCCTGCGTCCCGGCGAGCCGCCCACGGCGGCCAACGCCCGCGCCCTCCTCAAGCGCCTCTTCATGGATCCCAAGCGCTACGACCTCGGTCGGGTGGGCCGCTACAAGATCAACCAGAAACTTAATCTCGAAACCGATCTGGAACAGCGCACGGTCAACGTGGAAGACGTCGTCGAAGCGACCAAATACCTCGTGCGCCTGAAGCGCGGCGAGGGTATCAAAGATGATATCGACCACCTCGGCAGCCGCCGCGTCCGCACCGTGGGCGAGCTCCTCATGAACCAGTGCCGCGTGGGCCTTGCCCGCACCGAGCGCCTCGTGAAGGAGCGCATGACGCTTTACGATCAGAGCGTGGATTCCATCACGCCGCAGAAGCTGATCAACCCGAAGGCCCTCAGCACCGTGATCCGCGACTTTTTCGCGCGCTCCCAGCTCAGCCAGTTCATGGACCAGATCAACCCGCTTGCCGAAGTCACGCACAAGCGTCGCCTCTCGGCCCTCGGGCCCGGCGGTCTCAACCGCGAGCGCGCCGGCTTTGAAGTGCGCGACGTGCACCCGAGCCATTACGGCCGCATCTGCCCGATTGAAACGCCGGAAGGTCCGAACATCGGCCTCATCAACAGCCTTTCCATCTACGCCCGCGTAAATGAGTTCGGCTTCATCGAGTCGCCCTACCGCGTCGTCAAAAACGGCCAGGTCTCCGACGAAGTTGTTTACCTCAACGCCGACCAGGAAGAGGGCAAAACCATCGCCCAGGCCAATTCCACCATCGAAGGCGGCGCCCTCGTGGGCCGCGTCACCGCCCGGCGCGGAGACGACTTCGTGGAAGTCGAGCCATCCGAGGTCGACCTCATGGACGTGTCCCCCAAACAGGTCGTTTCCGTAGCTGCCGGGATGATTCCGTTCCTCGAGCACGACGACGCCAACCGCGCGCTCATGGGCTCGAACATGCAACGCCAGGGCGTGCCTCTCCTTCAGACCGAGGCCCCCTTCGTCGGCACGGGTATCGAGGCGCACGTCGCCCGCGATTCCAAGACCGTCACGGTCGCCGAGGCCGATGGGATCGTCGCCTCGGTCGACTCCCGCCGCATTATTGTGACGCCCGACGGCGAGATCCCCGCTCGCCTTATGAAGAAGCTCAAGTCGGATCCGAAAAACGGCATCCATGTTTACGAGCTGCGCAAGTTCCTCCGCTCCAACGCCGGCACCTGCTTCAACCAGCGGCCCAGCGTGCGCAAGGGCGATCAGGTCACGGCCAACCAGATCATCGCCGACGGGGCCTCCACCGACAAGGGTGAGCTCGCCATCGGGCGCAACACGCTCGTGGCCTACATGCCTTGGAATGGATACAACTTCGAGGACGCCATTCTCATCAGCGAGCGCCTCTTGCGCGACGACGTCTTCACCTCCATTCACGTGGATGAGTTTGAAGTCACCGCGCGCGACACCAAGCTCGGCCCTGAGGAAATCACGCGCGACATCCCCAATGTCGGCGAGGAAGCCCTCAAGAACCTCAGCCACGATGGCGTCATCCGCGTCGGTGCCGAGGTGAAGCCGGGCGACATCCTCGTGGGCAAGATCACGCCCAAGTCCGAGACCGAGCTCGCCCCGGAAGAAAAGCTTCTCCGCGCCATCTTCGGCGAAAAGGCCGCCGACGTGAAGGATACCTCCCTCCTCGTCCCCTCCGGCACCTACGGGATCGTCATGGACGTGAAGATCTCCAGCCGCGTCGAGGGCGAGTCGGAAAAACTTTCCGCCTCCGACAAGCGCCGCCAGGTGAAGAAGATCAACGAGGAGTACCGCGCCCAGGCCGATAAACTCCGCGAAGCCCTCACCGAGAGCCTCTCCAATATCCTCCTCGGGGAAAAAATCCCCCTCGATGTCGTCAACAGCGAGACCGCCGAGGTCATCATCCCGGCCAACCGCAAAATCACCAAAACTCTCCTGCGCCGCCTCGCCGCCGTCTACAAGACGATCGAGATCGATCCCTCGCCGGTGCGCATCAAGATCATGGAGATCATCGAGAGCTACAAAGCCAAATTCGATGAACTCGATACCGACCAGGAGCGCAAGATCGAGGCCGTCGAACTCGGTAACGATGTCGAGCGTGGCACGATCAAAAACGTGAAGGTCTATATCGCCACCAAGCGCAAGATCCAGGTGGGCGACAAGATGGCCGGCCGCCACGGGAACAAGGGCGTGGTCGCCAAAATCGTTCGCGTTGAAGACATGCCCTACCTCGCCGATGGCACACCCATCGACATCTGCCTCAATCCGCTCGGGGTGCCGAGCCGGATGAATGTCGGGCAGGTGCTGGAGTGCCACCTTGGCTTCGCCTGCAAAAAACTCGGCCTCAAGATCGCCACGCCGGTCTTCGACGGTATCGAGGAGGAGCAGATCAAAAAATACCTCGCCGATGCCGGCCTCCCGCTCACCGGCAAAAGCCCGCTCTTCGACGGGCGCACGGGCCGCAAGCTCGACCAGGATGTGGTTGTCGGCTACACCTACATGCTCAAGCTCAATCACCTCGTGGCCGACAAGATCCACGCCCGCGCCGTCGGTCCCTACAGCCTCATCACCCAGCAGCCGCTCGGGGGCAAGGCGCAATACGGGGGCCAGCGCTTCGGGGAAATGGAGGTCTGGGCGCTCGAAGCCTACGGGGCCGCCTACACCCTTCAGGAACTCCTCACCGTCAAGTCCGACGATGTGCAGGGCCGCACCCGCATCTACGAGCAGTTGGTCAAGGGCGATAGCAGCCTCCAGGCCGGCACACCGCAGTCCTTCAATGTTCTCATGAAGGAAATGCAGAGCCTCTGTCTCGATATCCGCCTCGGGGACCAGGATCCCCTCGCTTCCGCCTTCGTTAACTAATCCACCCTTTTACGGCAGACCTCATCATGAGTGAAGATCTACAAACACGCGAAGCCCGCGACGTCCTCGGTTTCGAAAAAGACCAGTCCTTTGACCAGGTTTCCATCACCATCGCCTCGCCCGACACGATCCGTTCGTGGTCGCGCGGTGAAGTGAAGAATCCCGAGACGATCAATTACCGTACCTTCAAGCCGGAGCCGGGCGGCCTCTTCTGCCAGCGCATCTTCGGCCCTGTGCGCGACTACGAGTGCGCCTGCGGCAAATACAAGCGCATCAAATACAAGGGTGTGATTTGCGACCGCTGCGGCGTCGAAGTCACGATGAGCCGTGTGCGCCGCGAGCGCATGGGCCACATCGAGCTGGCTGTGCCCTGCTCCCACATCTGGTTCCTCAAGAGCATGCCGAGCCGCCTCGGTCTCCTCCTCGATATGACCGCCCGCAACCTCGAGCGCGTCATCTACTACGAAAACTACATCGTCGTTGATCCGGGGAAGACGCCCCTCGAAGAGAAGCAGCTCCTCACCGAGCAGGAATACCAGCAGGCCCTCGACGAATACGGCGACGATTCCTTCGAAGCCGAAATGGGCGCCGGGGCCATCCGCCGCATCCTCGAGCACATGAAGCTCGCCGATGTCGTCGATGAGCTGCAGGAGCAGATGCAGAACACCCGCTCCAAGCAGATCAAAAAGAAGCTCTCCAAGCGCCTCAAGGTCATCCAGGGCTTCATGCAGTCCGAGTCCCGCCCCGAGTGGATGGTGCTCGAAGTTCTGCCGGTCATTCCCCCGGACCTTCGTCCCCTCGTTCCTCTCGAAGGCGGCCGCTTCGCCACCTCCGACCTCAACGATCTTTACCGCCGGGTCATCAACCGCAACAACCGGTTGAAGAACCTCCTCATGCTCAAGACGCCCGACGTCATCATCCACAACGAAAAGCGGATGCTGCAGGAGGCCGTCGACGCCCTCTTCGACAACGGTCGCCACGGCCGCGCCGTCACCGGTGCGGGCAACCGGCCCCTCAAGTCCCTCAGCGATATGCTCAAGGGCAAACAGGGCCGCTTCCGCCAGAATCTCCTTGGCAAGCGCGTCGATTACTCCGGCCGTTCCGTCATCGTCATCGGGCCGGAGCTCAAGCTCCACCAGTGCGGTCTTCCCAAGAAGATGGCCCTCGTGCTCTTCGAGCCCTTCATTATCCGCCGCCTCAAGGAGCTGGGCTTCGTGCACACCGTGCGCGGCGCCCGCAAGATGATTGAAAAGCGCTCCCCCGAGGTCTGGGATATTCTTGAAGAAGTCACCAAGGGGCACCCCGTCCTCCTCAATCGCGCGCCCACGCTCCACCGCCTGTCCATTCAGGCTTTTGAGCCCACCCTCATTGAGGGCGACGCCATCCGCTTGCACCCCCTCGTTTGCGCGGCCTATAATGCCGACTTCGACGGTGACCAGATGGCCGTGCACGTGCCGCTTTCGCTCGAAGCCATCCTCGAAGCGAAGCTGCTCATGATGAGCACCAACAATATCTTCTCGCCCTCCAGCGGTGATCCCATCCTCACACCGTCGCAGGACATCGTTCTCGGCTCCTACTACCTCACGGTCGAGCCGCGCCACGAGCCCGAGCCGAACACCCACCTGCCGCTCTTCACCTCCTTCGAAGAGGTCCTCCTCGCCGAAGCCGATGGCTATGTGAAGCGCCACCAGTGGATCCGTATCAGCAATCCCGACCACGGGCGCGATACCGTTTACGGCAAGAAGAAGGAGCGCGTCCTCGTCACCACCCCCGGTCGCGTGATCTTCAGCACGATCTGGCCGGAAAGCCTCGGGTTCATCAACTTCCCCGTGGCCAAGAAGAAGCTCGGCGAGCTCATCAACACCACTTACAAGACGGCGGGACGCGATGAATCCATTGCCACCCTCGACCGCCTCAAGGAACTCGGCTTCACCATCGCCACCTCCGCCGGTATCTCCATCGGGATGGAGGATATGATCATCCCGCCGGAAAAGAAGGAAATCGTGGCCCGCGCCCGCGCCCGAATCGACGAAGTACTCAATCAATACCGAAAGGGCATTATCACCGGGCAGGAGCGCTACAGCAAGACGATCGACATCTGGACAGGGGCGACCGACGAAATCGCCGCCGCCGTCTTCAAGCACCTCAACGAGAACAACGGCAAGGAAGAGGTCAACCCCGTCTTCCTCATGATGGACTCCGGTGCCCGCGGTAACAAGCAGCAGGTCCGCCAGCTGTGCGGCACCCGCGGTCTTATGGCCAAGCCGTCCGGTGAGATCATCGAACGCCCGATTCTCTCCTCCTTCCGCGAGGGCCTTTCCGTTCTCGAATACTTCATTTCCACCCACGGTGCCCGCAAGGGTCTCGCCGATACCGCTCTCAAGACAGCTGACGCCGGCTACCTCACCCGCAAACTGTGCGATGTGGCCATGGACATCATCATCACCTGTGATGACGACGGTAGCCGCGACGGTGTCTGGAAGCAGGCCATCTACGAGGGTGACGACGAAATTGTCGCCCTCCGCGAGCGCATCATCGGTCGCTGTTCGTCCGACGATATCCGCAATCCCATCGACCTCGATGAGATCATCATCAAGAGCGGCGAACTCATCACCCCGGCGCAGGCCGCGCGTGTCGAGGAGTTGGGCATTGAGCGCATCAAGGTCATGTCGCCCCTCACCCATGCCCGTAAAAACAGCCTCCCGGCGAAGGCTTACGGGATCAATCCCGCGACCAATGCCTACGTCGAAGTCGGCACCGCTGTCGGTATCATTGCCGCGCAGTCCATCGGTGAGCCCGGCACGCAGCTGACCATGCGCACCTTCCACATCGGCGGAATTGCCTCCGCGCTTTCCCAGTCCGCCGACATCAAGGTGCGTTCCAGCGGCTCCCTTCGCTTCACCGGTCTGCGCCTCGTCGACGTCGGCGGCGGCGCGGCGCAGGTCGTGCTCAACAAGACCGGCAAGATCACCATCTTCGATAAGAAGGAAAAGGAGATCGAAACCTACAACATCCCCGTCGGTTCGGTCCTCCGCGTGAAAGACGGCGATTGGCTCGAAGCGGGCGAAACCCTCGCCCAGTGGGACCCCTACAACATCCCGATTCTCTCCGAGCGCAGCGGTACCCTTCGCTTCCGTGACATGATTCCCTCGGTCACGATCAAGAAGGAAATCGACGCCTCCACCGGCAGCGTCGCCATGGTCGTTATCGATCACAAAGACGACCTCAGCCCGCAGATCGAAATCGTCGATCCCACCGGCAAGGCCATCGCCACCTACTCCATTCCCGTCGGAGCCACGCTCTCGGTTGTGGAAGGCGATGAAATCGATGCCGGTTCGCTCCTCGCCAAGACTCCCCGCCAGGCCTCCAAAACGCAGGACATCACCGGGGGTCTCCCCCGCGTGGCCGAGCTCTTCGAAGCCCGCCGTCCCAAGGAGGCCACCGAAATGGCCAAGATCGACGGCGTCGTTTCCCTCTCGGGGACCGTGCGCGGCAAGAAGCGCCTCATCGTTACCGATGAGGAGACCGCCCAGGAAGAGGAGCACCTCATCCCCCACGGCAAGCACATCATCGTGCAGCCCGGAGACATCGTCCGCAAGGGGCAGCACCTCACCGAAGGGGCCGCCGATCCGCACGAAATCCTCGAAATTCTCGGGCCCAGCGCCGTGCAGGATTACATCCTCGGCGAGATCCAGAAGGTCTACCGCCTCCAGGGGGTCACGATTAACGACAAGCACATCGAGCTCATCGTCAGCCAGATGCTCCGCAAGGTGCGTATCACCGATCCGGGCGACAGCGACTTCTTCTGGGGTGAGCAGGTCGACAAAGAATCCTTCATGGTCGAGAACGAGCGCATCTCCGAAGCCGGTGGTCAACCGGCCGAGGGCGAGCCCGTCCTCCTCGGCATCACGAAGGCTTCCGTCGAGACCGAGTCGTTCATCTCCGCCGCGTCCTTCCAGGAAACCACGCGGGTGCTCACCGATGCCTCCACCCTTGGCAAGATCGATAAGCTCGAAGGCTTCAAGGAAAACGTCATCATGGGTCACCTCATTCCCGCCGGAACGGGCCTCCCGAAATACCGTCGCCTCAAGATCAACACCTTGGGTGCCGTCGGGCAGAGCGGCTTCTCCGCGCAGGACGCCGTCTGATCCATCCCGCCCAGAACCGCAACCGCGCTTGCAAAAACGCGGACTCAAAACCGTAGCTGCGCTTGCAAAAGCGCGGATGCGGACTGCAATCGAACCGTAGCCGCGCTTGCAAAAGCGCGGACTGCAATCGAACCGTAGCCGCGCTTGCAAAAGCGCGGACGCAATTGAACCTTAGCTGCGCGGACCGCCTCCCCAATCCATGGCCATCTCCACCAAAACCGGCGATGACGGCTCCACGGGCCTCATGTTCAATCGACGCGTCCCGAAGGACCACCCCCGCGTGGAAGCCTACGGGACCGTCGATGAGCTGGTCTCCGCGCTCGGCATCGTCCGGGCGCTGAGCACGGAGGACGCCTTGGCGGAGGAAATCAAGCGCATTCAGGAGGAGCTCATGGTCCTCATGTCCGATCTCGCCGTCCTGCCGGTCGATCTTGAGCGCTATCGCGCCAAGGGCCGCCCCGGTCTCTCCGCGGAGGCCTTGGATCAACTGGAAGCGTGGGTCGGTCGGATGGAGTCCGCGAGCGGGGGCTTTCGCGGCTGGGTGGTGCCCGGTGATTCCCTGATCGGTGCCCACCTCCACCTCGCCCGCACCATTTGCCGCCGGGCGGAGCGGCGCGTGGCTCGGCTGCATCGCGAAGAGCCCCTCGACCGCCGCCTCTCCACCTACCTCAACCGCCTCTCCGACGCCCTCTGGCTCGCCGCCCGAAGCGCCAAGTAGTCCGGCCGATTCATCGCCGGACCGCGACGGAGAGCCACCCGCGAACCTCCGCCCGTCCCGCGCGACGAATCCAGCCCGCGAACGTCCGCCCGCGCGCCTCCGCCCCGGGTCGACCGCTGAAGCCAGGTCGACTACCCCGCCTCCCGCCGCCGCCAAGTAGTCCGGCCGATTCATCGCCGGACCGCGACGGAGAGGCACCCGCAAACGTCCGCCCGCCCCAGGCGACGAATCCAGCATGTGAAAATCCGCCCGTCCGCCCGCCCCGGGCGACGAATCCAGCGCGCGAAGATCCGCCCGCGCGGCTCCGCCCCGGGTCGACCGCTGAAGCAGGTCGACTACCCTGCATCCCGCCGCCGCCAAGTAGTCCGGCCGATTCATCGCCGGACCGCGACGGAGAGGCACCCGCAAACGTCCGCCCGCCCCAGGCGACGAATCCAGCATGTGAAAATCCGCCCGTCCGCCCGCCCCGGGCGACGAATCCAGCGCGCGAAGATCCGCCCGCGCGGCTCCGCCCCGGGTCGACCGCTGAAGCAGGTCGACTACCCTGCATCCCGCCGCCGCCAAGTAGTCCGGCCGATTCATCGCCGGACCGCGACGGAGAGGCACCCGCGAACGCCCGCCCGTCCCAGGCGACGAATCCAGCACGCGAAGATCCGCCCGCGTGTCCCGGTCCGCAGGTTGACAGGTTGACCGAGGAACCCGCATTCCGAATTTGAAACACTGATACGCACGGATAGCCGCTGATAATCAATAGCTTGCGGAATCAGCGATTTTCGTTTTGCTGGATCCGATCAATATCAAAGTCTCTCTCTGCCCGTGACACATGAATCACATAAACCCGTTCACCTGCTCTCCGGTGATAGACGAAGACCGGATCAATGAGTAGGCGGCGAAGGGATGCCCACGGCCCGCAAATCGATGGATTCGCAAGTGTTTGGGTTGCGGGGTTCGCCACATGAAAGTCGCCCAGTGTCGACTTCCGCAAATGACAACGCGCCGGCGGGGACAAGGGCGGCCAGACGGGCGAGCGCCCCGGCCAGCACGGGCTCCGGAATGGGCGTGAAGTCGCCGACTCGTATTGAACCACCTGTGGGTTGATCATACCTCGTGGGCAGACGGCCTATCCGAGTTCCTTGCGGAGTCTCTTGTCGAAGGTTTCCAGCTTGAGACCT